>NZ_JBNCAQ010000001.1:259757-422522 GCF_049808595.1 Streptomyces aurantiaciflavus
GTGGCGGGACGGGGAGAGTTCGGGCCACCGCGGCCCGAACGAGAACGGGCCACCGCGGCCCCAACTCGACAACGAGGACGCCGAAGAGGTTCGGGCACCCGCGGCCCGAACACTCCAGGGGTTTTCCATGGGGGTTCCCAAGAGGTGGCTGGTGTGAGTGGTCAGCCACAGGACGCACGTACGCGCGACGTCCTCGATGGAGCTCCCGACGCCGCAGCGGCGCCGCCGCTGCGCTCGGTGCCGAGCGCCCCCGGCGGCCGCAGCAGGAAGCCCGAGACGGACAGCGGGCAGCGGCCACTACTGCTGGCCGTCCGCTCGCCACACCAGGTCTCTGCCGAGGAACTGGCCGCGCTGCGCGCCGCCGCGACACCCGACGAGATCCGCCAGGCCATCACCGAGCTGGGCGGCGCCCAGGCCCTGTTCGTCTACGGCCACCGTCTCGTCGCGCCCTACCTCGCCGACCTGCCCGATCACCACACCGGCACCTGACCGGAGGACTTCAGATGCCCAGTCGACAAGGCGTCACAACCTGCCCCAGCTGCAACGAGCCCATCCGCTGGGCCATCACCGAGGCCGGCCGCCGCCAGCCCGTCAACCCCGAGCCCGACGACAGGGGCAACGTGGCCGTCTACACCGACGCCACTGGCACCCTGCGGGCCCGCGCCCTCACCAAGGACCGCCCCACCCCGGAACACCTGGAATGGCGCGCCATGCCGCACGTGGCCACCTGCGCCGGGCCCGAGCCCCGGGTGCTGCCCTCGGCCCAGGTGATCCCGCTCGCCCGACGCCGCCGCCCCGCCGTACGCCGCGGGCCCTGGCAGCGGGGGCAGCGGTGAGCCGGGCCCTCGGCATCGTGGCCGATGCCGTCGCCGCGGTCATCGCCGCCGAGGTCCAGGCCGCGTTCCGCGTCACGGAAAGCGAGGCACGCGCCGTGGGACGTGCCGCTGTCTCCGCCCTCCGCGGCGACGGCTGGTTCATCACCTGCCTGCCCATGCAGATCGAGCCGCCACAGCGGAGCGACCGGCCATGACCATCGCCGCCCTGCGCGCCCTACTCGACGAGATCGACGAGCAGGGCGGCCCCGAAGCCGCCCGCCAGTGGCGCCTCCACCTCCCCGACGACACAGAAAGCCAGCACGCCATGACCCAACCCATTCCGCAGCTCCCGAAGAACGACCTTCCGCCTAGCGCCACGCCGGCCTCCGACGCCGAGCGACTGCCCCTCGGCAAGCTGCTCGCTTGGGGCGACGAGCACCTCGACCCGGAGGTGCAGGACCAGGCCACCCGCGCCCGGATTGCAGTCACTGGCCTCCGCAAGCGCTACGCCGCCGACCAGGAGCTGAAGGCGATCACGACCGAGGCCGAGCAGCTCGAGCAGCGGCTGGCCGAGCTGCGCGCCCGCGAGGCCGAGCTGGCCCCGCCCAAGGCCAAGACCAAGCGGAAGCCCGTGGAGTACCCCGCGGCCGAAGTGCGGGCGTGGGCGAGGCAGAACGGTCACGACTGCCCGCCCGTCGGCCGCGTCCCGAAGGCCATCGTCGATGCGTGGCGGCTGGCCACCGGGAACGCCGCGTGATCGGCGTCCTCGCCTACCTGGCCAGCGTCGTCGCCTGGGCGGGCCTCGCCTGCGGCCACCCCGGCCAGGACCTGCGCACCGCCACCCGCCTGATCGCCCGCACCATCCGCCGCACCATCCGCCCACGAACGGAGCCCTGACCATGCGCGAAGTGAAATGCCCCGGCTGCCCCGGCCGCCGCGCCGTCAAGCAGTACCTTTGCCCGGACTGCTGGCGCGCCCTTCCCAACGCCACCCGCGGCCGCCTCGCCCTCCGCGACCCCCGTGCCCTGTTCCGCCTGCGTCAGCTGCACCAGGCGCTCGAGGCCGGCACCCCGCTCGGCATCATCCGGGTCAGCCGGTGAGCGCCGAACGGGCAGTGGCCGTAGCCGCCTTCCTTGCCGTCCTCGGCGCGATCGCCCTGGCGCTGCGCAGTGGTGGTGAAAAGTGACAGCACAGGACCGCCCCCAGGACACCGCACCCGTGGCGCGCGGCTTCCGGCTGCACCTGGGCCACGGCCGCGTGTACGACGGGGCCGAGTTCCCCTCCGGGTTCGTGGTCGTCCTCGAGGACCCCGAGTACGGCCTGGCTGTCACCGCGCGCAACGCCGACGACCTTCTGCGCGGCTACGGACGCGGCCACATCGAGTGGCCGGACACCGACGAGAACGAGGGGACGGAACGATGACGTGCGGACTGTGCGGGACGAACGAGGCGGACGGCTACCTGTGCCCGGGCTGCACGCTGGCCACGGGCACGCGCCTGGACGGCATGCCGCGCCTGTACGAGGCGCTCGCGGGTTTCCTGCACCCCGGCGGCCGCCGCCCCGAGTTCGGCCGTACGCGGCCCGCCGAGGCCCCTCTGCCGATCGTTGAGCCGGTTTTCAACCTCCGGGGCCCGGGCGGCATCGTCGGCGTCCTGGAGGACTGGCGCAGCGCCATGCAGGCCGAGCGTGGTTGGGGCGAGCCCCTCACTGGGGGGACGATCGCCCGCCGCATCGTCGTCGCCTCGCGCGCGCTGTCCATCAACCTTGAGTGGATCGCGGCCAGCTGGGACATGGCTGGCCAGCTTGCCGACGAGGTGCGCCAGCTCGAGCGCAACGTCGCCGCGATCGTTGATCCGCAGGACCCGGACGAGCGCCCGCAGGAACTGGGCGCGTGCCCGGTGTTCCTGGACGAGGGCGCCGTGTGCGGCGCCGTCCTGCTGCGGCGGCCGGCGCAGACGGCCGTGCAGTGCACGTGGTGCGGCAGCAGCTGGCCGCCGTCGCGCTGGCTCGACCTCGCCAAGGCCCAGCAGGCCGTCGAGGAAGAGCAGCAGGAGGCGTCCTTGACGGCCGCCTGAGAACTCAGCGGCCCCCGCCGGTGCGTGCAACACCGAGCGAGGGCCTGACCTTCACTCCCTGACTTCGGCTAAGAACACCAAGGAGATCCGGCTATGGCGCATCCTGCCATGCCCCATTGGGCCCAGCGTCTGCTCGCTCGGCTCAACCCCCGCTCACCGCAGCGCGGGCACCGTCCTGCCGCGCCCCTGTGGGTGCGCGGCCTCACGGCCGGCGGCCGCCCGATCGTGCTCGGCGTGGCCCTGCTGATGTGCGCCCCCGGCGAGTACCACCTGGCCCGCAACGCGGGCTGGCGCGACCCCTTCACGTACGGGATGCCGGTGGTCCTGTCCGCTTACGCGGGCATCGCGGCCGCCGTCGCCTCGACCCGCCGCCCGGGCGACCGCGGCCGCTGGTCCGCGATCATCGGCGCGTGCCTCGCGCTCGGCCTCGCCATGGCCGCCCAGGTCGTCAGCCACCTGATCGACACCAATCACCTCGAGGCCGACCAGCCCCTGCTGATCGCGGTCACCTCACTGGTTCCGCCGGCCGTCGTGGGACACCTGCTGCACCTTGCCGCCTCGCCCCCGGCCGCCCAGGACACACACGCGTCCCGCGCCGTCCCGCAGGCCTCCGGCGTCCCGCTCGCCCCGGCCACGAGCAGCGCGGCCGCGCCTACCGTGACCCTGGAACGCTTCGACGACCAGGACACCGCCGAGACGCTCGCGTTGCCGCCCGCGCGGCCGCGCCTCGTACGCCCCCGCCCGGGCCTGCGCCGTCCCTCAGGACGAGGCCTTCACCCGCGCACGCGACAGCGCGCAGGACGCCCCCACTCGGGAGGCACAGCACCGCGTCTCGTCGGCTCGTCCGAGGCCGCCAAAATCCTCGGCATCGAGCCGTCGACCGTACGCAGCTGGGTCGCCGCCGGCCGCCTGGTCCCGTACGGCAAGAACGCTCTGGGACACAACCTGTTCGACGCGTCCCGGCTTGGCCAGGAGGTGCGGGCATGAGCCAGCTGGTCCTCGGCGCCGTCCTCGGCCTGGTCGTCGTCCTCGTCCCGGGCCTAGCCGCCGACCTCGCCGCGCAGCCCGTCGTGCTCGCGTTCGTCCTCGGCATCGTCGCGCGTCCCGCCCTCGCCCGCAGGGTGCGGAGGTGGACGCCATGAGCGACGACCTGGCCCAGGCCGCGCGCGAGGCCGTCGAGGCCTCCGACAACAGCGAGCAGCTCCGGCTGATCCTGGCCATGCTGCACGCCCAGCAGTTGACGCAGGCCGCCCAGCCTCAGCCGAGCCACGCCCCCGCGCCCCGTCAGCAGTTCAACGCGGTCAAATGGCTGGTCATCGGCGGCACGGCGGCCCTGCTCGCCCTCGCGTTCGCCCTGTCCATGATCGCCGTGGCCATCCTGGGCGTCTGCGCGACCGCCTGCCTGCTCGTCCTGCGGTCCCTGTGGCGCGAGATTCTCCGCGGCAGGGACTGACCACCAGTACAACGCGCCGAGGACGGCCCTCCGCCACCACGCATCAGGCCGTCCTCGGGCACTCCCAACCCCACCTGAGGGCAAGGAACCACCAGCATGACCGATACGGTTCAGCGTCCCGCCGTGGACGCGCCCGCGCCTGTCCAGGACACCCCCGTCCCGGCGCGTCCTGTCGACAACCCCAACCTGCCCGCGCCCGGCGTCTCCACCGAACGCCGGCGCCCGATCGTGCCCGCCTGGCTCAAGGACCGCACCGAGTTCGCAACGGCCGTCCGCCACACCGGCGGCCGCCTCGCGTACACCGCCGCCTACCACACGCCCCGACTCCCCTGGTACGGCATCCAACTGACCGCCATGGCCCCACGCGGCGCATGCCGCTTCATCGCCAGCACCAACCGGTGGCTGTGGGACCGCGAGGCCGCACCCCTGCGCGACTACGCCGTCCGCCAGGAGGACGTCGAGGAATACCTGAAGCTCGCCCGCCTCCGCGGGAACCGGGTACGCCTCCGCGGCCTCGTCACCGTGACCGCCCTCGTCTTCGGCATCGGGTTCGCACTGTGGCTGTACGTCATGGCCCCAGCTTTCCTGTGGGCGTTCGCCGCCGGTGGCGTGCTGACCCTCGGCTACGCCGGGCAGCAGCCCGACGCCCCGGTCATCGGCCCCGCCGTCCTGCGCACCGAACTCCAGCGGCTCACCGGAATGATCGTGCTGCGCGGCCTGGAGTCGATCGGTAACCCGAAGATCAGCGCTGCCATCAAGAAGGGCGGTGACATGGACGGCCTCCGCTTCACCTCGGAGATCGTCCGAGACGGCCCCGGCTACCGCGCCGACCTGGACCTGCCGTACGGCGTAGTTCCGGAGGACGTCATGGAACGGCGCGAGGCCCTCGCCTCCGGCCTGCGCCGCAAGCTGGGCTGCGTGTGGCCGTCCGGCGACCCCGACGAGCACGAGGGCCGCCTGGTGCTGTGGGTCGGCGACAAGCCCATGAACGAGACGACCAAACCCGCCTGGCCGCTACTGAAGGACGGCCAAGTCGACCTGTTCAAGCCCGTCGTGTTCGGCAACGACCAGCGCATGCGGAACATCGTCGTCACCCTGATGTTCGCCTCTGTCGTCATCGGCTCCATCCCTCGCATGGGCAAGACGTTCCTGCTGCGCCTACTGCTGCTCATCGCCGCCCTCGACCCGCGCGCCGAGCTGTGGGCGTTCGACTTCAAGGGCACCGGCGACCTCGGCCCGCTGGAACCCGTCTGCCACCGGTACCGCTCCGGCGAGGACGACGAAGACGTGTTGTACGTCCTGCACGCCCTGCGGGAGCTGAAAGACGAACTGCGCCGCCGGGCCAAAGTGATCCGCTCCCTGCCACGCTCACGCTGCCCCGAGTCGAAGGTGACCCCGGCCTTGGCCAGCGACCGCAGCCTCGGCCTGCACCCGATCGTGGTGGGCTTCGACGAGTGCCAGGTGCCGTTCGAGCACGAAAAGTACGGCGCGGAGCTGGAATCGATCTGCACGGACATCGCCAAGCGCGGCCCGGCCCTCGGCATCGTCGGCATGTTCGCCACCCAGCGCCCCGACGCCAAGAGCCTTCCGCCCGGCATCAGCGCGAACGCTGTCCTACGGTTCTGCCTGAAGGTCATGAGCCACACCGCCAACGACATGGTCCTGGGCACCGGCGCCTACAAGGCCGGCATCCGCGCCACCATGTTCAGCCGCTCCGACCGCGGCATCTGCTGGATGGCCGGCGAGGGCGACGACCCCCTGATCGCGGCCTCCGCGTTCGTCGACGCCCCCGGCGCCGAGTTGGTCGTCGCACGCGCCCGCCAGATGCGCGAGGAGTACGGCAACATCACCGGCCACGCCCTCGGCGAGGGGCCCTCGGCATCGCGCGGCATGGACGTCCTCGGCGACGTCCTCAAGGTCATGCGCGCCGACGAGGAGCAGCTGTGGTGTGAGCGAATCGCTGCCCGCCTCGCCGACAACTGGCCGGACGTCTACGGCGAGTGGACGACTGCGAACGTCGCCCCAGCGCTACGGCCGTGGGGCGTCGCAACCGCCGACGTGTGGGCCACCGGTGATGACGGAAAGGGCACCACCAAGCGCGGAATCAAGCGCGCCGACGTCGCCGCCGCACTCACACGCCGTGACGCTGACCGGGCCGCCGCCTGACGCTCGCACACCCGCTAGGCCTAGCACCCCACCCTGCTAGGCCTAGCACCCCTACAAGCACCAGAACACGCCCCTGACCTGTTACCTAGCGCCTAGCAGCGGGGGCCCAGGAAACGGGAATAACCGCCTCAGGAAGGATCACAGCCCCTCATGCTGATCGCTAGTGCTGCGCTCGTCGCGGCCCTCGGCTGCTACGCAGTGTTATGCGCCGTCAAGCCGTTCGCCCCCTGCCGCAGATGCAAGGGCGAGGGGCAGATCCACCGATGGCTCACCGGACACCAGACCTGCCCACGCTGCGGCGGCCACAAGCTCCGGCTACGCATCGGCCGGCGCGCACACAATGCCTGGCGCCGCACATACGACCAGGGCGCCCGCTGACGCACCATGGACAGATGACACACCCCGTCCTCGTCGACGCCTACGCCGCCCAGGCCGCCACCGGCATACGGCCCGGCACCATCCGCGTCTGGCTCCACCGCGGCAAGCTCACCCGCCACGGCCACGACGACCGCGGCCGCGCCCTGGTCGACCTGCACGAAGTCCAGGCCCACGCCCAGGACGCGGCCGCCGCCAAGTCCGCTTGACCACGTTGATCACACGGTGTAACACTCAAGCCGTGTTCGGCGTGCCCGGACGCGGACAGCACTCGACGCCCTCGGCCCCGATCGCTCACACGAATCGGCCGAGGGCGTCGCTGTGCCTGGTGCATGATGGCCCCTCAGTCTCAGCAGTCCCTGGGGGGAACATGCGCATCCGTAAGGCCGCCGCGGCCGCCGTCATCCTCACCACCAGCCTCACCGCCTGTGGCAGCAGCGACGACGACACCACCGACGCCGCCAGCAAGGCCACGCCGAAGGCCTCGGCGACCCACACGCCCGACCCGGGCTACAGCGAAGCCATGAAGGCCGCCGGCATCCCGCCCGAGCCCACCGGCGAGAAGCGGGCCCAACTCCTCAAGGCCCTCGCCGCGGTAAACCCGGACATCGTCAAGTACGAGGGCAAGGCCATCGACGCTGCCCGCAACCAGTGCAGCGCCATCAATGGCGGCGCCCAGCGCCTCGAGTGGTCCGCCTCGCAGCGCTTCACCTACAAGGACGTCACGACCACCGAGGCCCAAGGCAAGAAGATCAACCAGGCCCTCAAGGACACCGGCTTCTGCAAGGTCTGACCCGAGCTACCCATTTGAGGCGCCCCGGCGCCGACCGCCAGCGGCCCCGTACCCACCAGGTACGGGGCCGCACCCACACCCGCCTGAGGACACATGGCCAGCCGCGACGAACTCACCAGTTACGAGTACCGCCAACTGCGCGCCCGCATCCTGCGCGAGAGCGACGTGTGCATCGTGTGCGGCCACGGCGCCTCCGACGCCGTCGACCACATCCACCCCGTGAGCCGGGGCGGCGCTCGCCAGGACCCCGACAACCTGGCCCCCATCCACGGCGTGGCCGGCTGTCCCGTCTGCCTCCGCAAGTGCAACAGCGAGAAGAGCGACCGGCCGCTGTCCGAGGTGAGCCAGTTGGTGACCAGCGTCGACTGGTTCGCCGGACCATAGAGAGGAAGGTATGGCTCACCCCGACCGCCCCTGCCCTCACGAGAACTTCGACGCCTTCGTCGACGTCAACCGGATCACGGCGAGCGACGACGACCCGACCGTGGTCGGCTACTCCGCCGACATCAGGGTCAAGTGCCACGACTGTGGCGAACCGTTCCGGTGGACCGGAGCGCCGGCGGGCGTCTCGCCGCGCCAGCCCATGTGCAGCGTCGACGAGACCGAGCTGCATGCACCGCTGCGCCCCGCGTCCGCCGACCCGGACTTCGGCCTCGGCCTGCCCGGGTTTGCCGTCACGTTCCGAGGCTGATCCTGTGCTGACGATCGTGCTGCCGATGGAGCCCGACCCGCACCCCGAGCCGCGGTACGAGGACTACCCCACGCACGATGCCTACCTCCTGGCCTGGTACACCTGGCGCGCGCTGCGCCGCGACGAGCGGCTGACCGACGAGGAACTCACGGCCCAGTTCGAGGTGACCGAGCAGTTCATCAAGGCTCGGAACCCAGACGCATTGTGGCTCTGACCTGGGCTGATCGGCTGGGATCTCCCTGGCGTTTTAGGAATCGGACATATCGCAACCCCGCGCCCAGCTGTTTTTTTTCTCTCCCCGGGGCCCCCAAGGGGCCGCCATGATCGCGGACTGATCACCGGCGTATAGAGGAGGCGATGATGGCGGCTCGGGCCATCCAGATTGGCGAGGCCGGCGGATTCCTCGCCGCCGCCGTCGTCTCACACCGCCAGCGCCACGGCTGGGACCAGACCTACCTCGCCAAGGCCGTCACCGATGCCGGCCGCCCCATGAGCGCGTCCGTCCTCGGCAAGATCGAGGGGGGCGTCCGCCGAGTCGACGCCGACGACCTGGTTGCGCTCGCCGCGGCCCTCGAGGTCGAGCCGTCACAACTGCTCCCCGGCGGAGCCGACTCGGACGAGCAGAAGAGTGACCCGTTCGAGGACGTCGCCGGGCCAGGCCGCGTACGCGCCCGGGTGCTCGACGACCTCGATGCCCTCGGCGACCTCGAGGAGCTGGGCCCCACAGCACCCACCCTGGCCGCCGTTGCCGTACGGCTGGCGCAGGAGATCGACGCCCCCGTATCGCTCGGCAACTCCCTGCACTCTCTGTCCCGGGAGCTGCGCGAAGTCCTCGCGGAGCTGCGCTCCCTCGCGCCGGAGGAGCCGGACGATGACGACGACCTCGACGACCTGGCGACCCCCGACTGAGTTCGTCGAGCAGTGCCGCGAGCTGTACGGGCTGGAGTGCCCACCGATGTGGGGCACTCCGCGCCGGCCGGAACTCCCGACGCTGGGCGGCAAGGTCGCCAAGATCATGGAACGGCTGGGCTTCACGCCGATGCCCTGGCAGCGGTACGTGTGGGACGTCGCCATGGAGATCAACCCGGACACGGGCGTCTTCTGGCACCGCAACGTCGGGCTCTCGGTGCCGCGTCAGCAGGGCAAGACCCAGGGGCTGCTGGCGGTCAAGGTCCACCGTGCGCAGGCCTACAAGCGGCAGCGCATCATCTACGCCGCCCAGAACCGCAGCATGGCGCGCGAGCGGTGGGAAGACGAGTTCTGGGCGACGATCGAGGTGTCCCGGCTGGCGCGCCGGTTCGCCATCCGCAAGGCCAACGGGCACGAGGCGATCATCGCCAAGTCGACCCGCTCGCGTATCGGCATCACGTCGAACACCGAGCAGGCCGGCCACGGCCCGCCGCTGGACCTGGGCGTGATGGACGAGCTGTTCGCCCACGGCGACGATCGCCTCGAGCAGGCTTTCTCCCCGGCCATGCTGACGAGACCGATGGCCCAGCTGTGGTGGGCGTCTGCCGGCGGCACTGAGAAGTCGGTCCCGCTGAACAAGAAGCGACAAGCGGGCCGGGAGCTGATCGAGGAACTGTGGCGTACAGGGGTGTTCACCCGTACGGCCTACTTCGAGTGGTTCGCCCCGGAGGACATGCCGCGCGACGACCCGGCCACGTGGCGCGCGACCCTTCCGGCCCTCGGCTACACCGTGACCGAGGACGTCATCCAGGCCGAGCTGGAGAAGTTGGACCCGGCCGAGTTCGACCGCGCGTACCTCAATCGCACGCGTAAGGCGGCGCCGCCGCCAGACCCCAATGTGCCCAAGGCCGCGTGGCCGGGGCTGGTCGACCGGACGAGCAAGGCCAACAAGGATGTGGCCCTGGCGATCGACGTCTCGCAGGACCGGAAGTACGCGTCCATCGGGGCCGCGTGCCGACGGCCGGACGGGAAGGTGCACCTCGAGGTCGTGGCCCGGCGTCCTGGGACCGACTGGGTAGTGCCCGCCGTGGTGCGGCTGGCCGCGCTCTGGAAGCCCGTAGCCGTCGCTGTCGCCAGCTCGGGTGCGCCGGCCGGATCGCTGATCGACGACCTGATCGCTGCAGGCATCGACGTGCCCAAGGACAAGGAGCACCCGGAGCGCGGCGACCTGGCCGTGATGCGGTCGGGCGACATCACCGAGGCGTGCGGGCAGATGGCCGACGCCATGAATCAGGGCACGGCCGTGCACCTGGACCAGGTGCCGCTCACGGCCGCCGTCAACGGAGCGCGGACCAGGCGCAATGGCGACGCGTGGACGCTGGACCGGACGACGTCGCTGGTGGACATCAGCCCGCTGTGCGCGGTCACCTTCGCCCGCTGGGCGCTGGTCATCCGGGGCCCGCACGTGCTGGACGACTACGACATCGCGGACTCGTTCGCGTGAGAGGGGGCGGGCCGTGGGCGTCGTGTCGAGGTTGAAGCAGATGTTCACCCGGGACGCGCAGATCACTTCCGCCGAGGACCTGTTGGCCCAGTCACGCGAGCGGCGCAGCAGCCGCGTGCACGTCACCAGCGACACAGCGCTGAGGAACTCGGCCGTGTGGGCGTGCCTTCGGCTGCGTGCGGACCTGATGTCGACATTTCCCATCGACGTCTACCGGTACGTCAACGGCATCCAGGTCGAGGTGCCCAAGCCTCCCGTCTTGGTCACCCCGGGCGGGCTCGAGGTCGGCATCAAGGAGTGGATGTACTCCACCGAGTTCGACCTGGACCGAGGCGGGAACTGCTTCGGCCTGATCACCGAACGGACCGGCGTCATCGGGCCGGACGGGCGAGGCCTGCCAGGACGGATCGAACTCGCCGAGCTGGGCGCCGTCACCGTCCGCGCGAACGGGCCGACCATCAAAAAGTTCATCATCAACGGCCAGGAGTACGAGCCGTGGGAGGTCTGGCACGAAAAGCAGTACACCGTGGCCGGCTTCCCTCTGGGCCTGTCTCCGGTGGCCTACGCCGCATGGTCGATCGAGGAGTCGCTGAGCGCCCAGCAGTTCGCCCGTGACTGGTTCGCCGCCGGCGCCGTGCCCCTGGCTGAGCTGAAGAACACCGCCAAGACCGTGGACAAAGACCAGGCCCGCATCGCCCGCGAGCAGTTCCGGGCGGCCGTCGACAGCTCAGGCCTGTTCGTCCACGGCGTGGACTGGGAGTACAAGCCGATTCAGGCCGTCGCCTCACAGTCCGCGTTCCTCGAGGCCCGGCAGTACGGGGCCACCGACATCGCCCGCTTCTTCGGCTGCCCCGGTGACCTGATCGACGCCGCCGTGTCCGGCAGCTCGATCACCTACGCCAACATGACCCAGAGGAACTTGCAGTTCCTCATCATGAACCTGGGCCCGGCCGTGGGCCGCCGCGAAGACGCGTTCAGCCGCAAGCTGGTCTCCGGCCCGCGGTTCGTGAAGCTCAACACGGACGCACTGCTGCGGATGGACCCCGAGACTCGAGCCCGCACGATCGGCGCCCGCATCACCGCCCGCACGCTCGCCCCGTCCGAGGCCCGGGCGCTCGACAACCTGCCGCCCTTCACCGACGACCAGCTGGCCGAGTTCGACCGGCTCTTCGGCTCGCGCTCCGTCCCCGCGCAACCCACGAACGCCGTACCGGGAGCACCGTCATGACCACCACCACGCTCGCCGCCGCCGCGGCCGAACGAGCCCAGCACGTCCGCCAGCGTGCCGACCGCCCCTCGCAGCGCCGCAGCGCCCAGCAGCCCGGCGCCCGCGCGTCCGTGCGCGCCACCCTGACCGGCGTCCAGCTACGCGAGAGCGGCGACGGAGGCAGCACGCTGGAGTTCGTCGGGCACGCCTCGGTGTACGAGCGTGGCTACGAGATGTGGGACATGTTCGGCCCGTACACCGAGATCGTCTCCGAGGGCGCCGGCGCTGACTCCCTCGCCCGCGCGAACCTCGACGTGCCGCTGGTCCTCGGGCACGACCAGCTGCGGCGCCTGGCCCGCACGACGACCGGCACGCTGTTCCTCACCGAGGACGCCAACGGGTTGTTCGTCCACGCGCCCGCCCTGGACCCGGCGGACCACGACGTCGCGTACATCGCGCCGAAGCTGAAGGCCGGCCTCATCGATGAGATGTCGTTCGCGTTCCGCATCGAGTCGGGCCAGTGGTCCCCGGACTACACCGAGTACCGGATCAACCGGTACGACATCCACCGCGGCGACGTTGCGATCGTCGGCTACGGCGCGAACCCCCACACCGGTGCGAGCCTGCGGCAGCCCGCGGCCGCGCCGTCGGGCCGGGCCCGCGCGCTGCTGGAGATCGCGCTCGCCCGCTGACCTCTGATCTTCCCGCCGCCCGGCGGGAGTACTGCCCTGCGCTCTGCGCGCACGAGTCCACCCGGCGCTATGGCCTCGGGTGGCCGTCTGTCCTGGACCGGGGCGTCTGGACTCAACCGACCAAGGAGGGCCGAGCCTTGACGCTCGCCGAACTGATCGCCCAGGCGCGCACCGCGCTGAACACGGCGATCACCACCCGACAGCAGGAGCAGGACGCGCTCATCGCGCTGCGCTCCGACGAGAACCTGACCGAGGAGCAGGTGACCGCGCAGGTCGCCCGCCGTGACGCCGCCGACGCCGAGGTCACCCGGCGCCAGGAGGCCCTCGCCGAACTGGAAGCGGAGCAGGCCCGCGAGGACGAGCTGGCGGCGCTGTCCGCCCGCACCACGCCCTCGGCCACCCGTGCCCCGGCCTACGACCGGGTCGCCCGCGTCGGCCAGGAGGAGCGCACGTACCGGCCCGACATCGACCGACGCGGCGCGCAGTTCGAACGCGACGTCGCCGCCGCCTTCCTCGGCGACTACGACGCCCAGGCCCGCCTCGCCCAGCACATGGCCGAGGAGCGCACCCTGCGCGGCGACCAGCTGCGCGCCGTGGGCACAGGCGCGTTCTCCGGCCTCGTCGTGCCGCAGTACCTGACCGACATGTACGCGCCCGCCGCGCAGGCCAACCGGCCGTTCGCGGACGCCTGCCGCCACCACGACCTGCCCGCCCAGGGCATGCAGGTCAACATCAGCCGAGTCACCACCGGCTCGTCGGTCGACAACCAGTCGGCAGAGAACGCGGCCGTGGCCGAGCAGGACATGGACGACACCAACCTGCCCATCACCGTGCAGACCGCGGCGGGCCAGCAGACCATCTCCCGCCAGGCCGTCGAGCGCGGCGCCGGCGTCGAGGCCGTCGTCATGGACGACCTCTTCCGCCGGTACAACACCAACCTCGACAACAAGCTGCTCAACCAGGCCTCCACCGGCCTGACCAACGTGGCCACCGCCATCACCTACACGGACGCCACGCCGACCGCGGCCGAGCTGTACCCGAAGGTGATCGAGGGCCTGGCCGGCGTCGAGGCCGCCATGCTCGACATGGCCTCCGGCGACAACATCGCGGTGATGAACTCCCGCCGTTGGTACTGGATGCAGAACGCCATGGGCTCCACCTGGCCGCTCATCACCCAGCCCGGCATCATCGCCCAGACCCTCGGCGCGAACTACGCCACCGCCTACGGGCGCGGCATCCGCGGCATCCTGCCCAACGGCACCCCGGTCATCGTCGACAACAACGTCGCGACCAACCTCGGCGCAGGCACCAACGAGGACGAGATCTACCTCGCCGACCGCCAGGAATGCCACCTCTGGGAAGACCCCGACGCGCCCATGTACATCCGGGCCGAGCAGACCAAGGCCGCCAGCCTCGGCGTCCTGCTCGTCGTCTACGGCTACTTCGCCTACACCTTCCAGCGCTACGCGCACTCCCGGAAGATCGCCGGTACCGGCCTGATCACGCCGACCTTCACCGGCGTCTGATCCCCCATCCGGGCGGGCCCGCCTCGACTCCGGCGGGCCCGCCCAGTTCACCACCCCACCAGGGAGCACCGTCATGAGCGAACCCCAGACCGAAGACACGATGATCGCCGCCCTGCTGCGCGAGCGCGAGGGCCTGGTGCAGCTCGGCAAAAAGGACCGCGTCGCCCAGGTCGACGAACAGCTGAAGCTGCGCGGCTACAAGCCCCGCCGCACGCAGGACAAGCCGCAGACCCCGGCGCCGCCGGCTCCGACACCGACGCCGGCCGAGGCACAGAAGGTTGAGGAGCAGCAGCGCACCGAGCCGCCCAAGGGCCGTCAGCCGCAGGGCAAGAGCGCGACCTGAGGTGGCCAACGAATACGTCACCCTGGAAGAGCTGAAGGCCCAGTTCGACATCGAAGCCGGGGACACCAGCCGGGACTCGCTGTTGAACCGGGCCCGGGCGTCCGCGTCCCGCAGCATCGACAAGACCACCGGCCGCCGCTTCTGGCTCGACGCGGCGCCGGTGCAGCGGGTGTTCAACTCGCGCGGGCGCATCGTGCGCGAGGCCGACGGCGACCTGTTCCTCGTCGACGACATCGGCAGCGCTGACGGCCTGGTCGTCGAGACCGGATCCGGGACATCCTGGACGGCCGTGTCGGGCTACGAGACGCACCCCGACAACGCGCTGGCAGACGGTAAACCGATCACCGGGCTGCTGCGCGTCCTGGGCACGTGGGGCACATCCACGGGCCGCCTGCGGGTCACGGCCCGCTTCGGATGGCCAGCCGTCCCCGACGACATCCACGAGGCCGCGCTGATCCAGGCCAGCCGCCTGTTCAAACGCAAGGACAGCCCGGAGGGGATCATCGGCTCGGCCGAGTGGGGCGTGCGCAACCTGTCCCGCCGGGACCCGGACGTGTGGGCGCTGATCGAGCCGTACATCCTCCCCGGATTCGGATAGGAGACAGCGTGCAGATCTCCGCCATTCGCGAGGCGATCGCTGATGCGGCCCGCGAGGTCGTCCTGCCCGACGGCATCGCCAAGCTGACGTGCACCGGCTACGTCCCGGACGCCGTGACCGCGCCCCACTTCTTCGTCGCCGAGTATGAGCAGGTCTTCGACCGGGTCATGAACCGTGGCCTGGACGAACTGACCTTCACCAGCCGCGTCCTGGTCGGCAGGGCTGATGACCGATCGGCCCAACGGATCCTCGACGGGATGCTGTCCGGCGCGGGCCCGGCCTCCCTGAAAGAAGCGATCGAGGCGGCGCGCGGGGCGCCCGGCGATTACGCGCTGGGCGGCCTGGCTCACGACCTGCATGTGATGCGTGTGCAGGGCTACCGCTGGTACGAGCACGCCGGCTCCACCTACGTCGGCGCAGAACTGATGATCAAAGTCATCGGAGAGGGGTCCGCGTGAGGATCCGCATGCTGGTCGCCATGCCCGAGGGCGCCACCCGTAACGGCGAGCCTTGGCCCGGCAAGGGGGAGACGGCCGAGCTGCCGACCACCGAGGCCGCGCACCTGGTCGCCTCCGGCGTCGCCGAGGAAATCACCGAGGAGCCGCGCGGCCGCCGCCGCAAGGCCGGTCCGGAGAGCGAGGGGTGACGTGGCCAAGACGATCCTGACCAACGTCCGCACGTTCGCCGGAGGAGTCGACCTCACCGGCGCCTCCAACAAGGTGGAGCTCTCCTCGGAGATCGAGGAGAAGGAAACCACCAACTACGCCAGCCAGGGCTACAAGGAAGTCATCGGCGGCCTCGGCTCGGCGGAGATCTCCGCCGAGGGGCAGTGGGAGGCGGGCGACCCGACCAAGGTCGACGACGCGTCGTGGACGCACCTCGGCACGGTCATCCCCTGGTCGATCAGCGCCAACAACAGCGCCTCCGTCGGGGACCTGGCCTACGTCGTGTCCGCGCTGCGCTCCTCATACACGCTGTTCGACGCGGTAGGCGAGGTTGCCCCCTGGTCCGGTGACGCGAAGTCGTCGTGGCCGCTGGTGCGCGGGCAGTTCGCCCACCCGCCCGGCACCGCCCGCACCGCGTCCGGCACCGGGACCGGCCTGAACCTCGGGGCGGTCACCGCGGGCAAGCGGATGTATGCCGCGCTGCACGTCCTCTCCGCGTCGGGCACGACGCCGAGCATCACCGCCCGCGTCGAGTCGTCCGTCGACAACACCTTCGCCGCCCCGACGACCAGGCTGACGTTCACCGCGGCGACGGCCGCCGGCGGGCAGGCCCTGCGCACTGACGGGACCGCGATCACGGACACGTGGTGGCGGGTCGCCTGGACCATCTCCGGCACGACGCCCAGCTTCCTGTTCGTCGCCTCTCTCGGCATCCGCTGACCACCTAGCACCACCCACCTGCCCGGCCCGTTTCCGGGGCCGTCGTCATGCCCTGGAAGGGGGCCCCACCCATGGCCAAGATGGTCTTGACCGCGCAGTACCTGTCCATCAACGGGACCGCGCTGAGCAGCTACACGAAGAAGGCGGAGCTGTCCGTCGAGGTCGAGGACAAGGACGTCACGACCTACGGGTCGCTCGGCTGGAAGGAAGTCCTCGGCGGCCTGAAGTCCGGCGAGCTCTCCGTCGAGTTCCTGCAGGACTTCGCCGCCTCGCAGCTGGACTCCATCATGTGGCCGCTGCTCGGCACGGTCGTCAGCTTCGAGGTGCGCGCCGACCAGGCCGCGGTCGGCACCTCCAACCCGAAGTACACCGGCAGCATCCTGATCAAGGGCTGGAACCCCATCGAAGGGTCCGTCGGTGACGAGGCCACCGTGGGTGTCAGCTTCCCGACGTCGGGCGCCGTGACGAGGGCGACCGCCTGATGGCCGCCACGCCGGACAGGATCGTCGTGCGGGTCGACGTGCGCGGCGCCGACGAGGCCTTCAAGCAGATGGTTCGGCAGATGGTGCGAGCTCGGCCGCCGCTGCCGCCGCGCCGCCACCCGCGGTGGCGGCGCATCGCCCGCTGGCGCAAGGGCCGCCGCTGATGGCCAGCGGCGGCCCACCGTTTTCACTGGGCGTCGAGACCCACGAGGGCCTCGCCGCGCTCACCCGCGCGATCCGTGCGGAGGCGGACGGCAAGCAGCTGCGCAAGGAGCTCGCCGCGAACATGCGGAACGCGCTCAAGCCCGGAGCCGCCGAGGCCAAGAGCAGCATCATGGCCATGGGCTCATCGGGCCTGCCCACCGCCCCGGCGCTGCGTGCCTCGGTCGCGAAGAAGATCAGGCCCGAGGTGAAGCTGGGCGGCCGCTGGAGCGGGGCCAGGGTGAAGGCCTTCAAGACGCGCAACGTGCGTAACTTCCCGAACGCGCCGAAGCGCCTGAACAGGGCGGGCGGGTGGCGCCACCCGGTCTACGGGAACCGCGAGGTGTGGGTGCAGCAGCAGGGCAAGGTCGACTGGTTCGACCGCTCATTCGAGGGCCGTGAGGGCCAGTACAAGGCCGCCGTAGAGCAGGCAATGGAAGCGATGGCCCGGCGGATCGCCGAGCGGGCCGGATAGGAGAAGCGCGTGTTCCTGGTCTACAGCCCCGAGGGGCAGGACGAGCCGACGCGGTGGAAGTACAACCCGCGCAAGATCATGTCGGCCGAGCGGGAGAGCATCGAGCGGCTCACCGGCCGCAACTGGTCCGAGTTCACCCAGGACGTCGTGAAGGGCTCGTCCATCTGCCGGCGCGCCCTGCTGTACACGTTCCTCAAGCGGGACCACCCCGGCGGTATCAAGTTTGACGACGTTGACTTCGCCTGGGACGAACTCAGCCTGGAGTACTCCAAGGGCGAGCTCCGCCAGATGCGCGAGGCCGCCGAGGAGGGCGCCCCTGCCGAGCAGCGCGCTGCGATCCTGGCCCGCTTCGACGCGGAGATCGAGGCGGCCTACGAGGACCCCGAGGAAGAGGGAAAAGCGCTGCCGCCCGTCGCCGAGTAGCGCGTTACGGGGACGCGGCCCGCCTCTGCGGCATCCGCCCGTGGGAGTGGGACCTGATGACGGTGGAGCAGGAAGACGCCGTCCTCGCCTGGCTGGACGCCTACGAGGAAGCCCAGAACAAGGCGCTGGAACAGATGAAGCGGGGCCGCTGACGGGCGCCCCTGACCCAGGGGGTGCCCGTGAGCGATACGTCGCTGGTGTTCAACTTGGTGGCGAGGGACAACACCGAGCAGGGGCTGTCCTCGGCGCAGGAGCGGTTCAACAACGTGGCCACCGGTATCGGTGCCGGTGCCGCGGCCGCCCTCGGCGTCGGCCTGGCCAATGCCATGGATGTGTCTGCGGCCAACGCCAAGCTCCAGGCCCAGCTGGGCGTCGGCCCGCAGGAGGCCGCCGAGCTGTCGAAGGTCTCGGCAGCTGTCTACTCCAACGCCTGGGGTGACAGCGTCGCCACGGTGAACGATGCCATCAAGGGCGTCTACACCAACATCGGCGACGTCTCCCAGGTCGAGGGCGGCCTGGAAGGGGTCACCACCAAGGCGCTGGCGTTGGCTGACACGTTCGGCCAGGAGGTCGGGCCGACCACTGCGGCGGTCGGGCAGCTCATGCGCACGGGCCTGGCCAAGGACGCGAACGAGGCGTTCGACATCCTGACCCGGGGCTTCCAGACCTCGGCGGACAAGGGCGGGGACTTCCTCGACACGATCAACGAGTACTCCGTCCAGTTCAAGCGCGTCGGCCTCGACGGCGCCACGGCCGTCGGCCTCATCGACCAGGCGATCGACGCCGGCGCCCGCGACTCCGACCAGGTCGCCGACGCTATCGGCCAGTTCGGCGAGCTCGCCCTGGCCCAGTCCACGGGCGTGCAGGACGCGTTCAAGTCCATCGGCGTCGACGCGGACATGGTCAAGGCCAAGCTGCAACAGGGCGGCAAGAGCGGGCAAGAGGCGCTCCAGCTCACGCTGGACGCGCTGCGCGGCACCAAGGACGAGACCGTCCGGCTGAACGCCGCGACCGCCCTGTTCGGCGACCCGGGCACCGTCATGGGCGACGCACTCTTCGCGCTCAACCCTGCGGCCGCCGCAGCCTCGTCGGGCATGGACCAGGCGGCCGGATCCACGGACAAACTCGTCAAGACCGCGGGCGGAAGCGCCGCCAGCGCCATCGAGACGTTCAAGCGCAAGGCACTGATGCAGCTGACCGAGGTGAGCGGCGGGTTCCTGAAGTTCGCCATGGACAACCAGGCCGTGTTCGAGCCGCTCGCCTACACCCTGGCCGGCCTGGCCGCCACGGTGCTGCTGGTGCGCGGCGCGATGATGACGTACTCGGCGATCTCCACAGTGGTCACCGCCGCCCACACCGTGATGACCGCGTCCACCTGGACCGTCATCGGCGGCTGGCTGCGCATGAACGCCGTGGGCCTGGGCGTCTACCTCCGCCTTGGCGCGGCCGCGATGGCCTCGGCGATCAGGACCGCGGCCGCCTGGACCGGCTCCGCGCTGGTGTCGATCGGAACGTGGATCCTTGCCGTCGTCCGCGCCGGCGTCACGGCGGCCGTGCAGTTCACGCTGATGGCCGCGCGGGCGATCGCTTGGGCTGCGGTCATGGCCGCCCAGTGGCTGATCGCCATGGGCCCGATCGGCTGGATCATCCTGGCCGTCGCCGGGCTCGTGGCGCTGATCGTCGTGTACTGGGACCAGATCAAGGCGTGGACGTTGGCCGCCTGGAACTGGGTGGTCGGCAAGCTGATCTGGGCCAAGGACATGATGATCAACGCGTTCCTCAACTTCACGCTGATCGGTTTGCTGATCAAGCACTGGGGGACCATCAAGAGCACCGCGGCGTCTTGGTGGAACGCGACCGTGAACTGGATCAAGGGCGTTCCGGGGCGGATCTACAACCTGTTCCTCAACTGGTCGCTCCCCGGCCTGATCATCAAGCACTGGTCAGCCATCAAGACCGGCACGGTGACCAAGGCCACCGAGATGCTGAACTGGGTGCGTGGTCTGCCCGGCCGGATCAAGGGCGCCCTGGGCAACCTCGGCAGCCTGCTGTGGAACTCGGGCAGCGCGCTGATCAACGGGTTCATCAACGGCATCAAGTCCCGGATCAGTTCGGTGAAGAACGCGGCCAGCGACATCGTCAGCGCGGCCCGCGATTTCTTCCCGTTCAGTCCCGCCAAGGTGGGCCCGTTCTCCGGCAGTGGCTACACGACGTACTCCGGGCGGGCCCTCATCGACGACTTCGGGCAGGGCATTGCCGACCGGGTCCCGGCCCTGCGCGCCCAGCTGGGCGACCTGCCCGGCGTCGAACCCCAGCCCGTCCAGGCCACGCCGCTCACGGCCGGCATGGCACCCGTCCTCGGCGCGGCCGCAGGCGCCGGTGTCACCCGCGTCATCGTCGACGTGCGCGGCGCCGACGAGGACCTCAAGCGCCTGTTCCGGAAGATCGTCCGCGTCGACGGGCGCGGCAGCGCACAGACAGCCTTCGGGCGAAGGGAGTAGCGGTGGCGTTCCCTCAGACCCCGCTCGACATCCAGGCGGACCTGAAGATCGACGGTCTGTGGCAGAACGTCACCTTGGATGTGCTCACCCGGGACCTGATGACGATCGTGCGCGGGCGCCCCGACGAGGGCGCCCGCACCGACCCCACCAAGACGAAGCTGACGTTCAACAACGGCGCCAGCAAGGTCGCCCCGGGCGTCTCCGGCCGGTACAGCGACGGCAACCCGCTGTCCGACCTGTTCGGGAAGATCGGCCGCAACACGCAGGTCCGGGTGCACCTGCCCGCCGCCGAGTCGCACCTGGAGCTGGACGGCGACGCGACTGGCACCGTGTCCACCCCGGACGCGGCTGCGCTGGACATCACCGGCGACCTCGACGTCCGCGTGGAGTTCGACGCCGACATGACCGATGAGTCCCTCAACCAGACGCTGCTCGGCAAGTGGGGGACGACCGCGGCGGACCGGGCCTGGATGCTGCGGTACTACAACGGGCTGATCTACTTCAACTGGCTCGACGTCTCGCAGACCTCGTTGCAGGCGTTCATCGCCGTGGAGAACTACGGCGGTGGCGCCCTGCGGGTGACGCTGGACGTCGACAACGGCGCCGGCGGCTTCACCGTCCGGTTCTACCAGGCCGACACCCTGGACGGCCCGTGGCACCAGTTCTCCAGCGACCTCACCGGCGCTGGTACGACCAGCATCCAGGCCACCAACAGCCCGCTCTACATCGGCCCCACCGACTCCACCACGACCCCGCCGCGGCAGCCGTTCACCGGCATCGGCACCCGCTTCCAGGTCCGCTCCGGCATCGACGGCACGATCGTCGCCAACGCCGACTTCCGGCCCCTGGCCGACGGAGCTACCGGCTTCACCGACAGCGCGGGCCGGGTGTGGACGGTCAACGGCACCGCCGACGTCCGCAAGCGCGACGACCGGTTCGTCGGCGAGATCTCCGCCTGGCCGCCGCGCTGGGACGTCTCCGGCAACGACCGCTGGGTGCCCGTCGAGGCCGCCGGGATCCTGCGCCGCTACGGGCAAGGCTCCGCCGCCCTGCAATCCCCTCTGCGGCGCCGCATCCCCGGCTACAGCCCGCTCGCCTACTGGCCGATGGAGGAGGGCTCCCAGGCCACCCGCGCGGCGTCGCCCATCCCGGGCGTCACGCCGATGACCCTGACCCGGGTGAACTGGGCAGCCAACGACACGCTCATCAGCTCCGGCCCGCTGCCCGTGTGGGCGGCCGGCAGCGGCTCCCCGGTGGTCATGCAGGGCGCCGTGCCCGCCGCCCCAGCCAGCGCCACCGGCTGGCAGGTCGCGTGGATCTACCGGCTCGACTCCGTCCCGACGACGCTGCGCACCCTCATGCGGATCAACACCAACGGCACCGTGAACGAGTGGCGCATCCAGTCCAAGGACAGCCAGTCGAAGGTGCTCGGCCTCGACGTCGACGGCGCGACGGTCGTGGACTCGACCATCGGCACCAGCAACGACATCTTCAACACCTGGGTCAAGTCCAGCTTCCGCGTCTCGCAGTCCGGTGGCACCGTCACCTGGGCCATCACCTGGGCGGACATCAACGGCGACGCAGGCGAGGTCAGCGGCAGCTTCTCCGGGACCATCGGCCGCGTCACCGCCGTGGGCTCGCCCTCCGGCGGCTACGCCTCCGAACTCGACGGCCTGGCCCTGGGCCACGTCGGCGTGTTCGCGACGACGACGACGGCTGCCTACGACAACGCCATCAGCGCATGGACCCCCGAGGCGGCCGGCCGCCGCATGTCCCGCCTGGCCCAGGAGGAGACGCTGCCGCTATCGGTACGCGGCGTCATCGCCGACCAGGAGGAGATGGGCGCCCAGCGCATGCTCACCCTGCTCGACCTGCTCCAGCAGTGCGCCGACTCCGACGGCGGGATCCTGATGGAGCACCGGGCCCGCCCCGCCCTGCGCTACCGCGGCCGCGCCACCCTCTACAACCAGGACCCGAAGCTCGTCCTGGACTACACCGCCGAGGGCGAGGTCGCCCCGCCCCTGGAGCCCGTCGTCGACGACGCCGAGGTCGTCAACGACGTCACCGTGCAGCGCATCGACGGCTCCTCCGGCCGCGTGGTCCTCGAGGACGGCCCGCTGTCCGTTCAGGCCCCGCCCGACGGCATCGGCCGCTACGACACCACCGTCCAGCTGTCGCTCGCCAGCGACGAACAGACCGAGCCGATCGCCGGGTGGCGGCTGCACCTTGGCACCTGGGACGCACCCCGCTACCCGGTTGTCCACGTCAACCTCGCCGCCGCCCCGCACCTGATCGACGACGTGCTGAAGGTCGACCAGGGCGACCTCATCCGCATCACCAACCCGCCGCCGTGGCTGCCGCCCGGCGACATCGACCTCATCGTGCAGGGCTACACCGAGTCGTTCGATCAGTACGCGTGGGACGTGTTCTTCACGTGCACGCCGGCGGGGCCGTGGACCGTCGGTGTGGTCGGTGACAGCGTCCGTGGGCGGGTCGACACTGCGGGCAGCGAGGTCGCTGCGGCCGCCACCTCGACGGCCACCGCCCTGCACCTGCTCACCACAGCAGAACAGCGGTGGGTGACCACGGCGATCCGCCCGGCCGCGTTTCCGCTCGACCTGCGCCTGGGAGGGGAGGTGGTCACCGCCACGGCGATCACGTCCTGGCTGAACGACACCTTTGCCCGCACGGCATCGTCTGGGTGGTCCAGCCCGGACACCGGCCCGGCCTGGACCACATCTGGTGGCTCGGCGTCGGACTACTCCGTCGGCTCCGGCTACGGCGTCGCGACCCTGTCCACCGTCGACGTCTCCCGGCGGACCTCGGTCACCGCCGTGCATCCGGACTTTGACATCTACTGCGACATCACCACCTCCGCGCTGGCCACCGGTGACCACCTGTACGGGGCCGTCACCGCACGGATGCTGGACTCGGGGAACATGTACCTGCTGCGGCTGGCGTTCACGACGTCCAACACGGTCATCGCCGAACTCCGCAAGATCGTCGCGGACGTCCAGACCCTGCTCGGCTCGTACACGCTGCCCGGCGTCACGCACGTCGCCGGGACGTTCATCCGGGTCCGGTTCCAGGGCCAGGGCAGCACGCTGCGGGGCAAGGTCTGGCCGGCCGCCCAGCCCGAGGTCGACGTCTGGAACATCACCGCCACCGACACGGCGATCACGGCTGCCAACTCGATCGGCACTCGGTCGATCCGTACCGCCAGCAACACCAACGCGGCCACCGTGCAGGTGCGTTACGACAACTACCAGGTCGTCAACCCGCAGACCGCCACGGTCACCCGCTCCGTCAACGGCATCGTCAAGGCACAGACGGCGGGCACGGACGTCCACGTGGCCACCCCGTGCATCGTCCCCCTGTAGGAGGTAGCCCGCGTGTCCCAGTACCCCCAGATCTTCGCGGGCGACCTGCTCGACGCGGACCTGCTGATGTCGATGCTGCCGATCCAGGCGCGCAAGTCGGTGTCAACGCCCCGCGCGTCGACCACCACGGCGACAGCGGACCCCGAGCTCCAGGCGCAGGTCGCGGCCAACGCCGAGTACGGCTTCGCCGCGTACATCCGGTACTCCGGTGACCAGACCGGGGATTTCAAGTGCGCGTTCACCGGCCCGTCCGGCTCGTCCGGCTCGTGGGGCGCTCGCACGATGTCGACGGGCGCGACGCTCGCCACAGACTCCTCCGACGCGATCCGTACCCCCATCGGCGCTACCAAGTCGATCGGCAACATCAGCACGACGGCGGGTCAGACGATCAACGTCCAAGGGCGTCTCATCACCAGCAGCACGGCGGGGACGTTCTCGTTCGACTGGGCGCAGAACGTCAGTAATGCCACGGCCACCGTGGTCGAGGCCGACTCGTACTTCATTCTCTGGCGACTGGCTTAGGAGGCACCCTATGCAATCCGTGATCGAGCGGCTTGAGGCCGTCCAGTACGACGGCACCAACGGCGACTACATCGCCAGCACCTTCCTCAGCAACACCACGCTGGACAGCGACGACGGCCAGCTCCTCCAGCTCGTCGACGGCATGCAGGACCCCCGGATCCCTCTGGGGAGCTGGGTAATCCGACGCACCGCCGGCGTCGGCCTGTTCCTGTTCGCAGGGGCGTTCACCGACGCCGACTACCGAGCGAAGTACACCGTCCTGCCCTGACCCGCCCACCGACCCCGACCACTCGCCCCGAGCCAATGGCCGGGGCGTTTCTCATGCCCTGAGGAGGGCTCATGGCCAAGGCAGGCCCGCAGAAAATCCCGGGCGCCTCGCAGCGCTACTTCTACGGAGACGGCGGCTACTCCGGCTCCGACATGGAGGTCAACTGCGGCGTCGTCCACACCACCGAGGGCCGCACCCTGCCGTCGTACAACGGCGGCGCCATCGCCCCCACCGTGACCGGCGTGCCCGACATCAAGGCCAAGCGGATCAACTGGTACCAGCACTACGACGTCGACGAGTCCGCGCGCGCCCTCGCCAACAAGCTCGGCGGCGTCTCCACGAACACGGCGAACGCCTTCCAGATCGAGCTCGTCGGCACGTGCGACGACTCCAAGGCCAAGACCTGGGACGGCAAGCGGGCGGGCGTCGACTACCTGCACTGGCCGACCGCTCCCGACTGGGCTCTCGCCGAGGTCGCCTGGCTGGTGCGCTGGCTGTACGACTACCACGGCGTCCCGCTCACCTGCGTCAAGGACTGGATCGCCTACGGCAGGGACACGCGTCGGCCCGGCATCACCCCGGCCTCCTACGGCGCCTCCCCCGCCCGCATGAGCTTTGCCGAGTGGCAGGCCTTCAAGGGCTGGTGCGGACACCAGCACGTTCCCGAGAACGACCACGGCGACCCCGGGTCGATGGACTTCGCCCGCGTCATCGAACACGCCAGGGGCGGCACCGGTCCGACGACCACCCCGACCCCGACCGCTCCCGCGCCCACCGAGGAGACCGACGTGCCCCCGATGATGTTGGACGAGTACAACGCGCGCGACGTACAGCTGCCCTCCGGTGAGTGGGTCGGGCTCGCGGTGGCGGACGCTGTCCTCCACTCCGGACCGCGTCTGCACGCCACCCTCGTGCACGTCACGCTCGCCGACGACACCCCGGACAACGCGACCGTCGAAGGGCGCTTCTACCTGACCGACACCTCGGGTGGCTCGCCCTCGGCCTACCAGGTCGTCACGCATCAGGGAGGCGGCGGGCACCAGTTCGCCCTGTCCGGGAAGGTCCCCGCGGGCAAGCACTTGCGGTTCCAGATCCGCGTGACGACCGCGGACGAGTCTGAGACGACGCTGCTGCACCGCACCGCGACCGGCCCGTACTGGGCCGTCGACTGACCAACCCCCTGATCCTCCCACCGAAAGGAAGACCCATGAGAGTCAGCAGCATCGCCAAGAGCATCGTGTCCGGCGTCGCTGCCGGGGCCACGGCCGCGGTGACCGCCGTGCAGGACAACGTCATCACCACGGGCGAGGGCGTGACGATCGCGCTCGCCGTCCTCGGCGCGTGGGGCATCACCTACGCCGTGCCCAACCGGCCCAAGAGCACCGCGCGCAACCTGTAGGGAGCCACCTTGGACGCCACCACCCTCGGCGCAGTCCTGGCGCTGGTAGGGGTGCTGTCCGGCTCGGTGGTGGCGTACCTCGGCAAGCGGGGCGAGAACGCGACCACCCGCTGGAACGCCGAGATGGACCAGATTCAGGAGGAGCGCGACGGGCTCCGCACGCAGCTCGCCGACCGGGACAGCCGGATCGCCGAGCTGCTCGAGCAGCGCCTGGCGGACCAGGTGGAGCTCGCGCGCCTCCGCGTCAAAGTCGTCGAGTTGGGAGGCGATCCGCAGTGACCCGTGCCGAACGGGCCCTGGCCGGGCGCTGGCGCTGGATCGCCGTCACATGCTGGCTCCTCGCGTTGTCCGGCGCGGTGGTCATCGGCTGGTCCTGGTACAGCCAGCTGGCCGACGAGGCCGACCGCAGGGGCGAGGCAGTCAGCACCCTCGCCTCCGATGTCCGCATACTGCGCCAGCAGGTGAAGGCGGCCGGTGAGACACCGCGGGTGCCGGATCCGAGTCAGGCCGTCGAGGACCTGGACGACCGCACCCGCGTACCCGTACCCATCCCGGGGCCCCGTGGCCCCCAGGGAGAGACAGGCGAGCCTGGGACGCCAGGTGAGCCCGGCCCGTCGGGATCCCCTGGGCAGGACGGGACAGACGGCGCGCCAGGCACACCCGGGGCGGACGGCGCTCAAGGGCCAGCAGGACCACAAGGCCCGGCGGGCCCGGCTGGAGAGACCGGGCCGCAAGGTGAGCAGGGCGAGCAGGGTCCCCGCGGTGAGCAAGGACCGCCCGGCCCGGACTGCCCTGAGGGGTACACCTTGCAGGCCCCGGCCTGGGACGCCGATGCCCTGGTGTGCCGCAGGACCGGCGCGCCGTCTGACAGCGACAGCCAACCGTCATCCCCGCTGGCTATGGCTCTCGATCCGCAGCGCCGGCAGTACCCGTGAACGCGTGTGCCCCCTCTCGCCTTCGGGCGGGAGGGGGCGTTTCGTCGTGTCCGGGGTCAGTCGTCGAGGTCGATGACGAAGTCCACCACCGTCGTGTCGCCCCTGCGGACGATCGGGTGGGCAACCTCGACGATGCGCCCGGTGTCGGCGATGTGCCGACGCGTGTAGCGCAGGACTGGGACACCGGCGCCCACGCGGAGGGTTGCAGCTTCCATCTCGGTCGGCATACCTGCGGTGAAGGACTCCGTGATCCGGGTGACACGGATGCCAACGCTGGCCAGCTGGGCCTTGGTGCCGCCCGGCCAGGGCTCGTTGATCGGATCGGCGACTGGTGTTCCTGCGACGTCAGACCACCGGACGTAGCTGGTGCTCATCTGGGTCGGCTGGTCGTTGTCGTAGAACACGAAGTGGCGGGCCAGCAGCCGCTCACCAGGCTCGCACTCGAACAGAGCGGCCAGCTCGGCGTCGGCTGATACCCGCTCGAATCGCTTGTCCAGCCTGTACTCCGACCAGCCGATCCCCTGGTCCCTGGTGAACGGCGTGCTCCTGGCGCCAGGGGTGGAGCGATAGCGGTCAGCAGCCATGCGGTGGATCGGCGGCCGCGGGCGGACGCGCGTTCCAGCGCGGGCCCGCGTCTCGATCAGACCCTCGTTCGAGAGCAGCCGTAGCGCGTTGCGGATGGTGGTCTGCGAGACGTCCCCGTACTCACGGCACAGCGCGGGCAGCGTCGGGATCTGATCACCTGGCCCGAACTCCCCGGTGGAAATGCGGCGCCGCAGGTCGGCGGCGATCCGCACGTACTCAGGCTGTGCCACCGCTGCACCCCATTCCGAGTGATCAGGTCAATCTGAGTACACATACTTCCCGTTCCACTTGACCAACGCCAATCCCGGGGACAATCTGAGTACAGATAACGACTACCTGTACTCAGATAACCCTGCCTGCAAGGGGACAGTCATGCCCGAGTCGGGACATACGTGGCGCAAGCCCTTCAAGGCCGAGCCCATCGAGGCGCGCCACGTCCGCCTGTGGACAGCAGGCCGCGTGACGCACCCCGACGCCCCCCTGATCGCCAGCGAGCTGTTCGTGGCCGTGCTCGCTTCGGGCGCCGCGGCGGTCGAGATGACGCTTTCGACGGCCGGCGCCCGCATCCGCATCACCGCGCAGGGTTCCGACCCGCTCCCAGTCATCAGCAGCCACGGCCCCGGCTGGGCCCTCATCAGCGGCCTGGCTCACACCACCGGGCTCACCACCGACGAGCGCGGGCTGTGGGCCCAGCTGGGGGCGACCAGGAAACTCATCGAGACCGAGGTGAACCAGGCATGAGCCGCATAAGCGCCGGCGTACAGCTGGCCCAGTCCCGGGCCGACGAGGCTTACCGCCGCCTCATGGACCACTGCCTCGGCTGCGCGCCGTGCAGGGCCAAGGAGGAGTGCCCGGACTCCCTGTTACTGCTCCGCGCCTGGAGCCAGGCGCACAGGGCGGTGCGCGGATGATGTGCGACCGATGCGGCCAGCCGATCCGCGCGGGCCAGCCCTACGAACAGTTCACCCCCGACGTCGGATCGGGCGCCGCTGCCACGGTGCTGCTGCATCGGGCCCGCTGTCGCCCGGCATCGCGACAGCGGACGCCGGAACCGCCTGTCGTTCTCACCGAGTCCACCCGCTCCCGGGCGCGTCGCCGACCGCCCCGGTAGCGGGTCCTCGCGGCCGCCCTCGCCCCCCGTCGGGGGCGGCCGCCTCCACACAGAAGGCTCACATGACGTGCACACGATCGCCCGTGTCCCCTAGGTGATCTTCCCGTTGGCATATGTGGATAGCTGTGTGGCCATGATCCCGAAGCCACCCCCCACCGCGAGCGGGACCTGGCAGGCGCTTCTCTGCGAGGTGCGCCGCTCCGCCCGGATGACGGAGCCCGGTCCCAGAGCCGCCCCCGGCCCACTACGGTGGGCCGGGGGCGGTGCCATGCTGGGACCAGCGAAATGCGGACAAGATGAGCCGCGAGATTGGCCAAGCGCCCCCCGTAAGTTTGGTCATCCGGAACCTGCAAAGATGCAGGTAAGCGCAGCGCTAATGCCTGCGCACCTTCTAAGCGCTTGGCCGCAGGTTCGAGTCCTGCCGGGGGCGCCCAGATCCCTTCACCCGGTCGTCGTCATCTCCCCGGGCCGTACGCGGCCAGCGCGGTCGACGCGTCGCGCTGCTCGAGCCGCATTCCGCTCACCCCCACGACCACGGCCGATGCCGGATGCACCGTGCCAACGATCATGTCCGCCATGGCCAGTTCGGGCCGCTCGGCGAGCTGGTCCGGCCAGGCGAGCACGGCCGGCGGCGCATCCGGAGCGGACACTTCCAGTCCCCGGAGCGGCACGCGCAGGCCCACACCGAGCGCCTTCAGTACGGCCTCCTTGCGTGTCCAGGTGCGCAGGAAGGCGGAGCGCCGCTCGGCGGCCGGGCGGGCGTACAGGGCCGTCAGTTCGGCGCCGCTGAGGGCGCTCGGCGCCACCGTGTCGAGGTCGAGGCGCACGGCGTTCTCCTCGACGTCGAGGCCGACCGCCGCGCCACGGCAGACGGCGACCCCGATCACCTCCCCGCTGTGGGTCACGGAGAAGTCGACGTCGGCGTGCTCGGACGCCTGCGACACCGCCAGTCGCGCCTTGCCGTGCGGGCCGCCGCAGCGAGGGCACACGCGGCGCAGGGGGACGTCGGCGGGGGGCAGGCCGAGGAGTTCGCCCAGGGCCAGGCGGCTGAGTGCGCAACCGACCAGAAATCGCCCCCTGTTGGCGTAGTCGGCGGTCGCCTCGTACCGGGCACGCTCCACGGGATCGAGCAGCCCCAGGAGCCCCGCATGCCCGTCGGCCCGACGCGCCCACCACACCGGAACCGCGTGTCGCCCTGTCACATGCCTCACCCTGATTCGACGATCGGCCCACGCCCTACACTCCTGCCCGCCCCGCACGACCTCGCCCGAACGACGCCACACCCGAACGACCACTCACGCGACCACTCGGACGACGACCGCTCGGACGATGACCACTCGGACGACGACCGCTCGACGCACGATTCAGACGACAACAGGGGGAAGAAGCCGGATGCGCCTGCACACACGGGAGTGGGGGACGGGTGAGCGTCTCGCCGTCCTCGTCCACGGCATCATGGCCGACCATCGCACCTGGCACGAACTGGTCCCGGTCCTGACGGGCCGGGGCTACCGCGTCCTCGCCGTGGACCTGCGCGGCCACGGAGCCAGCGCCCGCGGGGCGTACGCGCCCGAGTTGTTCGCCGAGGACCTGCTGGACACGCTCCCGCGCCGCCCCGAACTGGCGCTGGGGCATTCGCTGGGCGCGCTGGCCCTGGCCCTGGCGGTGGAGGAGCTGGCGCCGGACCGTGCGGTCTACTCGGAGCCCGCCTGGCGGCTGGCCGGTTCCCTGGGCACCCTGGACCCGGCCTTCTTCACGCTCTTCAAGCGCTCTCCCCGCCTGCTGACCAGCTTCTCCCGCCCGCCGGCGCGAGTCCGCCCGGCGGGCGCCCCACCGGCGACCAGCTCCGGCCAACCGACGGACGACGCACCGTTCGGCGACCGGGAATCCGTACGCATCGCCGCCGAACGCCAGGCTCTCGACTCCTGGGACGAGAACACCGCCCTCGCCCTGTCCTCCTACCGGCTCGTCGACCACACCCCGAAGAAGGCTCTGGTGCGTTCCCTGGTCCAGGTCTCGGACCCGAGCCTGCTCGTCAGCGCGGAGATGAGGGCGGAACTGGTGCGACGCGGTTTCGAGGTGCGTACGGTGCCCGCGGCGCCGCACGCCATCCACCGCGACCATTTCGACGCGTTCGTCGCGTCGCTGTCGGGGTGGTTGTGACGGTGACTCGGCGGATCAGTGCACGGCGCGCAGCATGCGCGTCACGTTGATTTTCGTCGGCGACAGGCCGAGCTCCACGCTCTGCATCATCCGCTCGCCGTTCAGCCGGCCGTACGCCAGCAGATCGACGTTGGCCAGGCTGAATTCCGGCCAGGTGTGAATGCTGAGATGGGACGCGGAAAGCAGCAGAATGGCAGTGACGGCACCATTCGGGAAAACATGCGAGGCTTCACCGAGAACCTGGGCATTTCCCTTTTCGGCAGCCATACGCAGCACCTGGAGGAGGCGCTTTTCGTCGGTCAGGATGCTGTGGTCGCTCACCCACACGTCGACGGCGTAGGAGCACAGATCGTCGACGTTTATACCCTCGGTGGCGAGGCTGGCGGAGTTGGTCATGGGGAACCGGGGGTCGTGAACCGCTGCCCCCGTCTCCTTTCAATAGATCTGCGCTGGTCCGCGCGGCCGAAGCGGAAGGTTTCGAGGCCGATAACCGGCGCTCGGTGCTGCCCAGCGTAGCATCCGGGGAGCTACGGGGCTCCCGCGCGCACGGCGTCAAGGGAGCCACCCCCGCCCCTTCCCCTCGCTCCGGACATTCCACCTGGGCATTCCGGAAGGAATTCACCGGATATCACGGGAACAGCCACAGAAAAACTCCGGAGGAATTCCCCTCAAAAACTCCTCCCCTCCCCCCGTGTCCCCTTCCGAATTCCCCCCTCGCGCACCGAGTCGAGTCGGCACCCCGCCAGCCCGTATACTCGATACTCCTGGATTCCATACCGCCCGCCCGGAGCAGCATTGTGAAAAACGCGCCTCGACACCGTCGGAGTACCACAGCCGATCACGTGCTCACGGAAGTCGCGGACGCCGTCCGGCTCCAGGAGGGCCCGCCCGGCGTGCGGTCCGTCCTTCGTGCCCTGCGCCGCCTGGCTCCCGCCTCCACGAAGGACATCAGCCGCGCCACCGGCCTGCCCGTCCCGATCGTGGCCGCCGTGGGCAACGAGCTGCGCCGCCGGGACCTGCTCACCAAGGAGCGCCCCTCCCGGCTGACCCCGGCCGGTCTGGACGTCGTGGCCCAGCTGGGCATGGACCTCACCCTCGACGCCACCTGCACCACCTGCGACGGCCGCGAGCTGGTCATCCCCTCCGTGCTGGACGAGGCCGTGCGGCGGCTGCGCGCCGTCATGGAGTCCGGTCCCGCCGCGGACATGGCGATCGACCAGTCCCACTGCACGCCCGAGACCAAGGTGCGCCGGGTCCTCGCGCTGCTCGCGTCGGGCGCGCTGCCGGGCGGCTCCCTGCTGCTGGTCGGCGACGACGACCTCGTCTCCCTGGCCGTCGCCGTCGTGGGCGACGTCCTCGGCGCCCCGATCGTCGAGCGGGTGACCGTCGTGGACATCTCCCCCGAGATCCTCGCCTACATCAGGAAGGTGTCGGCCGGTCTCGGCACCCGCGTCGAGACGGTCGAGCACGACCTGCGCCGGCCGCTGCCGGCCGAGTTGCGCGGCGGCTTCGACGTGGCGATGACGGACCCGCCCTACACCGCGGAGGGCGCCCGCCTGTTCCTGTCGCGCGCCGTGGAGGGCCTGCGTCCCGGCCCCGCGCACAGCGTCTTCTTCTCCTTCGGCGGCAAGAGCCCCGACGAGATGCTGGAGGTCCAGCGCGAGATCATGGCCCTCGGCCTGGTCACCAACGGCTACATCCGCAACTTCAACGAGTACGAGGGCAGCGGCATCCTCGGCGGGGTCGGCTTCTTCCAGCACCTCCTCACCACCAGCTCGACCGCCTCCGTGCAGGGCGAGTACGGCGGCCCCCTCTACACCGGCGACAAGCGCACCCGGCAGCGCGAGTACGCGTGCGTGGCCTGCGGCGCCCAGGTCCGCGTCGGCCCCGGCGCCCGCTGGGCCTCGGTCGCCGCCCTGCGCGCCGACGGCTGCCCCCGGTGCGGCGAGGGCCCCTTCCGCCCGGGCCGCCTGGTCGCGGAGGAACCGCAGGCCCCGGCCGCCCCCACCACACCGGCACCGGCCCTCGTGCCGGCACCCGTGTCCGCACCGGCACCGGCACCGGCCCCCGCGCCCACCTCCCCGTCCGCCCAGCGACCCGGCTGGCGCCCCCCGACCCCCGACGACCGCGCGGCTCTGGAAAAGCGGGCGGATCCCTACGTCACCCGGCAGGCCGACGAGCGCGACCTCCCGGCCATCGGCGAGTTCGAGGCCGAGATCGCCCGTATCTCCTTCGGTGAGGACGCCGTCGACGACCCCGCCCGGCACGCGTCCCGGGTGGGCCGTGCCATGGAGAAGTCGAAGGAGGGCATGATCGTCGCCCAGCGCCCGGGCGAGGAGGCGGCCGGCTGGTGCTGGGTGAGCATCAACCAGAACCAGATGACCGGCGACCGCTACGCCAACTTCCGCTCCCTCGCGGTCGCGCCCCTCGACAACCGCGGCGACATCGCCGAGCTGCTCCTCACCGCGGGCCTGGAGTTCTGCCTGGCGAACGGCATCACGGAAGTCGTCGGACGCGTCCACGTCGGCAACGTCCCGATGCGCACGGTCTACCGCAAGTTCGGCTTCGACCCCGCCACCCTGACGATGAAGCTGCGCCTTCCGGAGGAGGACTCCCGATGACCGGGGCGACCGGCGTGACCGGCGTGACCGGCTTCGATCCCGACCGGGTCAAGTGCGTCGTCTGGGACCTGGACGGCACGCTGTGGGACGAGATCGCGGTGGAGTCGCCCACCGACGACCTGCCCACACCCCGGCCCGAGATGCTCGCCGTGATCGACGCGCTGGCGGCCCGCGGTGTGCTCAGCAGCCTCGCGAGCCGCAGCGCGCCCGCGGTCCTCGACCGGCTGACCGCCGTACCGGAGCTGCGTGAGCGCTTCCTCGCGCCGCAGGTGAACTGGCAGGACAAGAGCGAGTCGCTGCGCAGGATCGCCAAGGACCTCGGGATCGCCGTGGAGGCGCTGGTCCTGGTCGACGACTCGCCGTACGAGCGCGCCGAGGTGGAGGCGCTGCTGCCGGGCGTCCGCACCCTCGCCCCCGAGGACGTGCCCGCGCTGCTGGCGGCGTTCGAGGGCCGGGCGGTCACCCCTGAGTCGCGCGAGCGGGTCAACCGCTATCGCACCGAGGAGACCCGCCGGGCCGAGAGTGAGCGTTTCCAGGGGACGCGGGAGGAGTTCCTGCGCTGGTGCGACATGCGGCTCACCGTCGGCGCGGCCGTACCGGACGAGGTCCCCCGCGCGCTGGAGCTCGCCGCCCGCACCCACCGGCTGAACTCCTCCGGGCTGAGCCCGGAGCGGCTGCGGGCGCTGGCCGCCGCGGACGGGCACGAGCTGTACACCGCCCGCATGGCCGACCGGTTCGGCGCGTACGGCGTCATCGGGGCCGCGCTGGTCGACCGGAGCACCCCGGGCACCTGGTCGGTGCCGCTGCTGGCGCTCTCCTGCCGGGTCGCCGGCCGGGGCGCCGCGGCGGCCTTCCTGTTCTGGCTGATGGAGCGGGCCCGCGAGGCGGACGCCGAGGAGTTCCGGGTGACCCTGCGCCCGACCGACGCCAACCTGGAGATGCGGATCCTGCTGCGCCAGGCGGGACTGCGCCGCACGGAGGACGCCGGCGACACCGGCGCCGCGTCGGCGGTCCTGGGCCGGCCCCTCCACGGCGACCTGCCGAAGCCCCCCGACTGGCTGCACCTCTCCGCCCGAGAATCCACCCGAAAGGACACCGAAGCGTGACGGACTCCCCCCTCCCCTCCTCCGAAGACCGGGCAACGGTGGAACGGGAGCTCCGTTCGATGGTCGCCGAGGCCGCCCGCCTGGACACCGCCGCGGTCGCACAGCTCCCCGCCGACACCGACCTGTTCGGCCCGGAGATCGGCCTCACCTCGCTGGCCGGCGTGACGCTCCTGGGCGCGATCGACAAGCGGTACGGCGTCGACGTGGCCGCCCTGGACCTGAGCCTGGACAGCCTGCAGTCCATCGCGACACTCACCGACTTCGTCGTGGCGCACCGGCAGCCGGAGTGAGCGCCCCTTTGCGGCGGGGCTACTCGTACCGATAGATCTGGCGGTGGTCCTCCAGCTCCGCCGGGGTCGCGTCCCAGGGCGGCATCTTCTCGTCCCGTGCGATGACCCGGCCGTGCTGGGCGTCCCCCCGGGCGAGCGGCTTCGCGGGGAGGTAGCGCGCGTCCGGGTACCGCCGCTGCCAGCGGGACCACACGAGGTCGACGAAGGCGTGGTGCATCCAGAAGGCGGGGTCGTTGACGGAGGCGCCGCCCACCATGTGGCCGCCGACCCATCGGTGGACCCGGTTGTGGTTGAGCCACGACACCGTGCCGGGCCCCCGCCCCCACCCCTCCAGCCTGTTGCGGAACCCCTTGGTGGTCGTGGAGTTCCAGGGGGAGGCGTCGTACACCGGATCGGCGAGGGCCTTCTCGAGGTCCCCGGCCGTCGGCAGGGCGATCGGGTCCCGGGCGCGGCCCAGGTCGCGCATGAGGTACTCGGCGTCGGTGAACCCCTCCTTGACGGTCCACCGGCCGTGGCTGTAGGCGAAGGGACCGGTCATGACCTGCCGGTCGGAAGCCCGCCCGGTGCCGCCGAGCAGGTCGTCGGTCCACGGTACGGCCGTGGTGGTGCGGTGGCGCGTCCAGTCCCAGTACGGCACGGTCACCGACTCGTCCACGCGGCGCAGCGCCCGCTCCATCTCCAGGACGAACCTGCGGTGCCAGGGCAGGAAGGAGGGCGCCATGTGGGCCGTCCGCAGGCCGCTCTCGCCGTCCGGGAGGTAGTACTGGATGTGCATGCGCACGAACTCGTCGTACTCACCGCGGCGTTTGACCTCGAGTACGGCGTCGACGAACCGGCGCCGCTCGGACGGGGTGAGCGTGCTGACGCTTTTACGCGTGTACACCATGGCGGTGCCCCCCTTCGGTTTCCCGGCCGTCGCCCGGCGTGCCGCCGTCGTCGTCGCGGCCGCCGCTCGCGCGCGACGGGACCAGCCGCGTGGTGGGGCCGAGTTCGTCCACGGCCGCGCGCGCCGCGGCAAGCGGTGTCGGATACGACTGGTAGTGGTCGACCATGGTCATCCAGGTGCCGTCCACGCGACGCATCATGTGCAGTGGCCGCCCGTCGACGGTGACGTGCCACGTGCCGGAGGCGTCTTCCCCCGACTGCCCGTCGTCGTCTCTGATGCCGACGATGCTCCGTCCGCGATACGTCTCGTCGAACCGCGCCTCCTTGGGCCCGGCCGGCCTCGAAGCCACCAGGACCGGTGCGAGCGCCGCCCCGGCCGCCGACGCCAACAGCCCCCACAACACCCGCCTGCGACCGGTCGCCTCCGTGGGGTCGCCGACGAGCGGGACGGGATCACCGGCTCGAACAAGGTGCGTTTCGGTGGGGTTTGAGGTCACCGCCGCATCGTAGGACGAGTCAGATCGCACACGGATGCTCCGTCACCCACGCGGGTGACGCCCCGTCAACCCGACCACTCGAACGAGGGATTCTCCAGGACCCCTGGTACGCCATTTCCCACGGAGTCACCGACGACTGGATTCCGTGCCGCCCGGGCCGGGTCACTCAGGGAGCCGACATCCCGCAAAAGGCCGACTCCGCGCGACACGGAATCGGCCTCTTCGGAGCAACACCGGGAAAACGCCGGGAAACGCCGCGTCAGAAAACGGCGGGCATCGCACCCGGAGAAGTTCTCAGCGCTACAGCGACAGACCGCCCTTCAGCGGGGGGCGCTTGTTCAGGTCGGTGGACGCGCGGTCCACGGCCTTCAGCAGCGACTCCTTCCTCTCCTTCACGTCGAGCGTGTCCGTCTGCTCCAGCGGCGCCACGTGAACGGGGCCGTTGTTGAGGGTGCTCACCGTGTTGTCGAGGGTGTTGCGCGCCACGTCGTTGGCGTTCTGGGCGAACGCGGGCGCGGCGGCACCGGCGATGACCAGGGACCCGGCGATGACAGCGGCAACCTTCACAGACTTCATGGGTGTTCCTTTCTTCGGCCACATGAGTGGCCGGAGGGATTTCTACGCCGTGCACAACGAGCGCCGCCCGGTCCGGAAACCCATGTGCCGAGAATTGCCGAGTCCTCATATGAGACCTCTGAAGGATATGACTCCGAAAGGACGAGGGCGCGGCCCGAGAAAGAGTGAAAGAAACAGCCGTCGCGCCGGCGCGGGCGGACCGCCCGCGACATCGCCCGGTCAAGGGCGGCGCGGGCGTCATCCCCGGCCGGGAACAGCAGTTGGAGGTCCGCTGTCCCCCGTAAGACTGAAGAGCCCGACGATTCCGACTCGACGCCGGTGACTGCTGTATGACTCAGGGAGCACTGCCGCCCGGCGGCCGGGTCAGGAACGCATTACTTCACCAATCCGACACACTTGCCCCGTTTCCGGGGATTAAGTCTGACAACGGCTAGTGTGGCGCACCTCCCGACGCGGTCTTCAGCATGCAATCGCCTTGGCGCTGCCCCTGACGCCGCACCCTTCGTGCTGCCCCCGACCCCCCGACCTGTTCCGAAAGGGCAACGCCCGTCATGCGCAATTCCCTGGCCCCCCTGCTACGCCGTGCGACGGCGGGCGCCCTCGCCCTCGCCGGGATCTGGGCTCCCACCGGCGCCCTGGCGACCGCGTCTGCCGCGCCGCCGTCGCCGGAGGCGGGCCGACTCGCGTTCGCCCAGCGCTACCACACGGTCCAGCACGGAGGCATCGCCCGCGCGGCCAACGTCTCCATCACCTGCCGGATGCCACGGGCGGTGCACGGAACCCTGGCGTCGACGGCGCACTCCTGCCCGGCCGCACGCGGGGGGCGGAGCGGGGCGAACAGTGACTTCGACATGTCCTACGTCGACGTCGACAAGGACCCGAACACCTACAACTCCTCCCGCGCGGAGGTCCGTCTGCCCAAGGGTTCACGGGTCGGCTACGCACGGCTGTACTGGGGCGGCAACCTGCGCGTCGGCGAGCAGAAGCCGCCCAAGGACAACGGGCGGGTGCTGGTCGCCGAACCGGGCGGGGAGTACCGGGAGGTCCTCGCGGACACGGTGGTCGGCCACCGCGTGGCGCACGGCGCGGACGCCTTCCAGGCCTCGGCGGACGTCACGAAGCTCGTGCGGGAGAGCGGGCCGGGTCTGTACACCGTGGCGCAGGTCAACGTGGCGATGGGGAAGTCGGCGGCCGGCGCGTGGGGTGGCTGGACGCTGGTGGTGGCGTACGAGAACCCGGCGCAGCCGTTGCGGCACCTCGCCGTCTGGGACGGCTTCGACGCGCTGACCTCGGGTGCGGGGCAGGAGATCTCGCTGCGCGGACTGCGGTTCCCGGCGGGCGCCGGCGGCCGCGTCGGCCTGGTGACGTACGACGGCGACCGCGGCCTGACCGGCGACACCCTCACCCTCACGACGGCCCGCACCCGCTCCGCCCGTCCGCCCCTGCGCACCCCGGCGACCGCCCTCACCGACCCCCTCAATCCCCGCGACGACGTCCTCAACTCCACGATCAGCGACCCGGGGAGGGACCAGCCGCTGCGGGTGCCGGCGTACGCGGGCACCCTCGGCTACGACTCCGACGTGTTCGATCTCGGAACTGGTCTGCGCCACGGCGGCGACCAGCTGGCCTTCCGCCTCGTCTCCCAGCGGGACACGGCGTGGGCCGGCGTGCTCTTCGTCGCCGTCGACGCCCAGCAGTGAGGCCTTCTCTCCCGTCCCCAGCGTCACCGTGAGCGAGGACATCGCGCATGCATCAGTCATCAACCGACCCTCGCCCGCGGGTCCTTCACGTCACCCAGCCCGTGGACGGCGGGGTCGCCCGCGTCGTGACGGACCTGGTCCGGGCGCAGATCGAGGCCGGTCTGGCCGTCACCGTGGCCTGTCCCGACGGCGCGCTCACCACCGGGCTGCGGCCCCTGGGCGCGGACGTACGGCACTGGCGGGCGACGCGGTCACCGGGTCCGTCGCTCGCCCGGGAGGTACGGCACCTCGCGCGTGTGGTCCATGACGTGCGCCCCCAACTGGTGCACGCGCACAGCGCGAAGGCCGGGCTCGCCGGGCGGCTCGCCGTGCGGGGGCGGATCCCCACCGTGTTCCAGCCGCACGCCTGGTCGTTCGAGGCCGTCGGCGGGGCCACCTCGGCGCTCGCGCTGGTGTGGGAACGGTGGGGGGCGCGTTGGGCCTCCCAGGTGGTGTGCGTGAGTGAGGCGGAGCGCACGACCGGTGTGCGCGCCGGGATCCGTGCGCGGTGGAGCGTCGTCCCCAACGGCGTCGACCTGCGGCGCTTCCGCCCCGCCCCCACCGCCACCGTGCGGGCCGGGCTGAGGCCGCTGGGCGGGGTCGATCCGGCCGCGCCGCTGGTCGTCTGTGTGGGGCGGCTGTGCCGGCAGAAGGGCCAGGACGTCCTGCTGGAAGCGTGGGACACCGTCGCCCGCAGGGTGCCCGGCGCTCGTCTCGTCCTGGTCGGCGACGGGCCGGACCACGACCGGCTGCAGGCGCGGGCGCCGAGGTCCGTGGTGTTCGCGGGGGCCGTCGACGACGCCGTCCCCTGGTACCAGGCCGCCGATCTCGTCGTCCTGCCGTCCCGTTGGGAGGGCATGGCGCTGGCCCCGCTGGAGGCCATGGCCTGCGGACGGCCGGTGGTGGTCACGGACGTCGACGGTGCCCGCGAGAGCCTGCCCCCCTCACACGATCCCCACTGCCTGGTCCCGCCGGAGAACCCGGCGGTGCTGGCCGACGCCCTCGCCGCGCTGCTGCTCGACCTGCCGCTGCGCGAGTCACTCGGCCGGCAGGGTTTCCGGCATGTCCTGTCCTCACACGACGTGCGGCACACCGCCGAGGCGGTTGCGGACGTCTACCGCCATCTGATCGACCTGCGGCCCGCACCACGCGTCAGCGCCCACAGAGCCTAGGGAGCACGTCCTCTCGTGTCCGCGGAAAGCACCGTCTCGTCCCCCGGCACATATCCCCGGGATCACGGATTCAAGCCCGTCTCGATCGTGCCGCCCCGCGGCACCACGGGGGGCCGGTTCCCCCTGCGCAGGTCGTCCGCGTGGTCGGCCGCGTCGGTGCCCCTTCTCGTCGCGGACGGCACAGCAGCGCTGCTGGGTGCGCTGATACTGACCGGCGATCAGCTCCACCCCCTGCTGTCGGCCGTGCTGGTGGCGGCGGCGCTGCTGCTGCGCCCACGCCACACGTGTCCGCCGGTACCGGGCGTGCTCGACGAGCTTCCCGCCGTCTGCGGCCGCACAGCGGTGGCCTGGCTGGCGCTCGCCACGCTGGCGGCGGCGTACCGGCCGGACCACGCGCTGTCCGCCCGCACCCTGCTGATGGGCTTCGCCGTGCACGCGGCGGCGAGTTGCGCGCTGCGCGGCGGCGTGCACGCGGCGTGGCGCGCCGCGCTGCTGCGCAACCCGCGCACCGCCCTCGTCATCGGCCCGGTGGCGACCGCGCAGCGCGTGGCGGCCGCCGTGCTGCGGCACCCGCAGTGCGGGGTGCGGCCGGTCGGGATCGTGTCGGAACGGCAGGACGACGCCGAGGACCTGCCCGTGCTGACGGCGAGTGAGGAGATCGAGCGGGCGATCGTCCAGAACGGGGTGCGGGCGGTGCTGTCCGTCCATCCCTCCGTACGGGCCGAGCAGGAACCGCTGCTGCGCGCGCTGGCCGAGTGGGGCTGCGTGGTGTGGGAGGTCGACCCTGACTCTCCGTCGTACGCGACCAAGGAGCGGCTGGCCGGGTTCTCCTGCCGGCGTCTGGACAGGTCGGCTGCGCGCTGGGCCGGCGCGGGCAAGAGGGCGCTGGACGTCCTTGTGTCGGGGGCGCTGTTGCTGCTGGTCAGCCCCCTGTTGCTGGTGTTCGGGGTGGCACTGCGGATCAGCGAGGGGCCGGGCGTGGTGTTCCGGCAGGAGCGCATCGGCAAGGACGGAAAGCCGTTCACACTGCTGAAGTTCCGCACCCACCGCCCCGTCGACCAGCAGGAGGCGGCGACCCGGTGGAGCGTGGCGAACGAGCACGAGATGCGCGGGTTCTGCCGCATGCTGAGGCGCACCTCGCTCGACGAGCTGCTGCAACTGTGGAACGTGCTCCGGGGCGACATGAGCCTGGTCGGACCGCGGCCCGAACGCCCTTACTTCGTCAAGCAGTTCAGCGGCGTCTATCCCGGCTACGCGGCCCGGCACCGCATGCGGACCGGCATCACCGGCCTCGCCCAGATCCATGGGCTGCGCGGTGACACGTCCATCGAGGACCGCTGCCGGTTCGACAACGTCTACATCGACAACTGGTCGCTGTGGCAGGACGTGTGCATCCTGCTGCGCACCGCGGGCACGCTCGTGCGTCGGACGGGGAGCTGAAAGCCGTGAGCCTCGTCCTGCCGGCGCGCATGCGCCGGGGCGCCGCCCTGACGCCGGTCCTGCCCGTGGTGGCCGTGTTCGCCGTGCTGGCGCTGCCGCTCGACCCGAGCGGCGAGGGTGGTCCGGGTGCCGCCGACGCCGTGTCCGGGGTGGTGGTGCTGTACTGCGCGGTCCGTCTCGTACGGGACCGGCGGCGCCCCTTGTCGCGCACCGCCGCCGTGGTGCTGGGCCTGCCGGTGGTCGGGCTGAGCCTCGCCGCGCTGGGGGCGTACACGCCCGGCGCCGGTGTCGCCGGACTGGGCCGGTATCTGCAGGTGTTCGTGCTCGTCCCGGCGGCGGTCCTGCTGCTGATCCGTCACCGGGGCGACTTCCGGCTGCTGGCCTGGTCGTTCGTGGGGCTCGCGCTCTGGCAGGGGGCCGTCGGCGTGCACCAGTACGTCACCCGGACCGGCGCCTCCTACCAGGGCGAGCAGATCCGGGCCGTCGGCACGTTCGGGCCGCAGGACGTGATGGGCATGGCGACGGTGGTCGGCATCGGCCTGGTGTGCGCGCTCGGGCTCGCGCTCGGGCGGCCGTCCCCCCGGCAGCGGGGGGCCGCTTTCGTGTGCGCGCTGGCGCTGCTGCTGCCGCTCGCGCTGTCCTTCAGCCGGGGCGCGTGGATCGCGACGGCCCTGACCTGCGGGGTGCAGCTGGTGCTGGCCGGGCTGCGGCGCGCGCTCAAGGTGGGCGCGACCGTGGCCGCCGCGGGTGTGGTCCTGGTGGGCGGTTTCGGTGTCGGCACGGCCATGCTGCAGGAGCGGCTCGACAGCATCACGCGGGTCGCCGACGCCCCCGACCAGTCCGTCGTCGACCGGTACACGATGTGGGCGGCCGCGACCGACATCTGGCGGGACCACCCGTTGACCGGCGTCGGGTTGAAGGGCTTCCCCGAGTACCGGGACGGGTACGCCTCGTCGGCGCTGTCCGCGGGCAGTGACACCGAGGGCGCGGGGGCCGCGTTTCGCAAGCAGCCGCTGCTGTCGCCGCACTGCATGTATCTGCTGGTGCTCAGCGAGCAGGGCCTGATCGGGTTGCTGGCACTCGCCGGGAGCTGGCTGGCGCTGCTGGTGTGCGGGCTGCGGGCGCTGGTGCGGGCCCGCGCGTCGGGGGCGCACGGCCTCGACTGCGCGCTCATCGCCTGCGGGTTGCTGGTGTGGCTGCTCATCGACTTCGTGTACGCCGACATCGGCGGCCCTTCCACCGTGCTGACCGCGGTGTGCCTCGGGATGGTCGCGTGGTGTGCGCTGGCCGGGAACGGCGAGGCCGTGACGCCGGCCCCGGTGCGCGCGTGCGCGGAGAAGGCCGTGGCGCGATGACCGTGACGCCGCCGCGGGCTCCCGGTCCCGGGGCCGACACAGCGGCCGTACCCGCGGCGCGCCCCGCCGAGCGGGCCGTGGACGGCACCGGCCTCACCGCGGTCACCCGGAAGTTCCTCGCCAAGGCCACCCTGATCACGGCGTCGCTGTCGGTCGCCGGCGCGCTCCTCGGCCTGGTGCGGGACCAGGCACTGGCCCGGCTCTTCGGGGCGGGCCGCGAGACGGACGCCTTCCTGGTCGCGTGGACCGTGCCGGAGTTCGCCGCCACGCTGCTCATCGAGGACGGGCTGGCCATCGCGCTGATCCCGGCGTTCAGTCTGGCTCTGGCCCGGCGCGCCCAGGGGGTCCCCGGCGACCCGGTCCGCTCCCTGGTCGCCGGCACCCTGCCCCGTCTGTCCCTCGGCTTCGTCGCCGTGTCCGCGCTGATCATCGGCGGCGCCCCCTACCTGGTCGAGGTGCTGGCGCCCGGCCTGCCCGACCCCGGCCTGGCCGTCGACTGCACCCGGCTGACGGCGACCTGTGTGCTGAGCTTCGGGCTCGCCGGGTACTGCAGCGCGGCCCTGCGGGCCCACCGCCGCTTCCTGCCGCCCGCGACGATCTACGTGGTCTACAACGCCGGCATCATCGCCACGATGTTCCTGCTCGGCGGGCACTGGGGGGTGCGCTCGGCGGCGGCCGGGGTGGCGGTGGGCGGCTGCCTGATGGTGGCGGCCCAGCTTCCCTCCCTGTGGCGGCAGTTGACGAGCCACCCGGTCACCCCGGGCGGTGCCGACGTCGAAGTGCGTCCGATGAACGTCGCCCTGATCAGCACCGTTCTGCTGTTCGCCATGTGCCGCCAGTCGCAGGTCCTGATCGAACGCTTCCTCGCCTCCACCCTTCCCGCCGGCGCCATCTCGCACCTCAACTACGCGCAGAAGGTCGCCCAGATCCCGATGACGCTCTCGCTGATGCTGTGCACCGTCACCTTCCCGGTGGTGGCGCAGGCGCTCGCGGACGGCGACACCGAGCGGGCCCGCGCCCGCGTGGAACGGGACATGGCGCTGGCTTCCTTCCTGGTGCTCCTCGGCGCGGCCACGGTGATCGCCTGCGCCCCCCAGATCATCACCATCCTGTTCCAGCGGGGCGCGTTCACCGCGCAGGACACGGCGGTGACCTCGAGCGTCATGCGCGTGTACGCCCTCGGGCTGCTCGGCCAGACCCTGGTGGGAATCCTGGTCCGCTCGTACTTCTCGGCGGGCCGGGCCACCTGGTATCCGATCGGCGCCATGGCCGCGGGTCTCGTCGCGACCTCCTGGATCGGGGCGGGGACCGTGGGCCTCTGGGGCGTGTCGGGGATCGCCGCCGCCAACGCCGCCGGCATCACCGTCACGGCCGCACTGCTGCTCGCCGGTCTCGGGCAGGAGCCGGAGGGGCGCGCCCGCCTCAAGAGCGCGCGGGCCCGCACGTCCGAGGGGCCGCGCAGGCTCGCCTCGGCGTGGGCCTTGGTGCGCCGCGGCCGGGCCGGGCGGCACAGCCGTCCGCGCGGGGTCCCCATCCGTACCCGGCAGGTGCTGTCCGAACTGAGCAGGCCGGTGCGGGCGGCGGCCGCTGCGACGGCGGCGGGGGCGTTCGCCGCGAGCGTGCCGGAGTCCCCGGTGGCCGGCCTCGCGGTCGGCTGCGCGACCGTGACCGTCGTCTTCCTCCTGCTCGGAAAGGCCCTGGGCGCCCAGGGCTGCACATCCGCGCTTCATTCCGTCCGTACCATCACGCGAAGGCTGAGGCATGGCCGCTCCAGTTGAATCCGTAGGATCCGGCAGACGCGACGGAGCGCGTCCGGGTCCGGTCCCGTGGGTGGCGATGTACCACTCCGTGGGCGACTGCTCCGACGACCCGTACCGCATCACGGTCACGCCCGAGCGGCTGGACCGGCAGCTGGCCTGGCTGCGCCGGCGCGGACTGCGCGGGGTGTCCCTGCGCGACCTGTTCGCCGCCCGCGCCCGGGGTGAGGGGCGGCGCCTGGTCGGTCTCACCTTCGACGACGGATACGTCGACTTCCTCACCCACGCTCTTCCGGTGCTGCGCCACCGGGGCTGCGGCGCCACCCTCTTCGTCCTGCCCGGACGGCTCGGCGGCGTCAACGCCTGGGACCCGCTCGGCCCGCGCAAGCCGCTGCTGACCGCGGACGGCATCCGGCGGGCGGCCGCCGAGGGCGTGGAGATCGGGTCGCACGGGCTGACGCACGTCGACCTCACCCGGGCCGGCGACGTCACCCTGAAGGCCGAGGTCACCGAGAGCAGGGCGCTGCTGGAGGAGCTGATCGGCGCTCCGGTCGACGGCTTCTGCTACCCGTACGGCACGATCGACCGGCGCGCCGTCGCCGCCGTGCGGGAGGCCGGGTACACCTACGCCTGCGCCATCGACCCCGGCCCCCTGACCGGCCCGCACGCCCTGCCCCGTCTGCACATCGGCCAGAACGACACGGCCTGGCGGCTGCACCTCAAGCTCAAGCTGCACCGGCTGCGGCGGCGCCCCGTGAAGGGCGTGTGACGTGAGGGCCCTGCACATCATCACCGGTCTCGGCGTCGGCGGAGCCGAACAGCAGCTCCGCCTGCTGCTGCGGCATCTGACCGTCGACTGCGAGGTGGTGACCCTCACCAACCCGGGCGCCGTCGCCGACGGGCTGCTCGCCGACGGTGTCCGGGTGCACCACCTCGGCATGGGCGGCAACCGCGACCTGTCCGCGCTGCCCCGTCTGATCCGCCTGATCCGCGCGGGCGGTTACGACCTGGTGCACACCCACCTCTACCGCGCCTGCGTCTACGGCCGGTTCGCCGCCCGCCTCGCCGGCGTCCGGGCCGTGGTCGCCACCGAACACTCCCTGGGCGCGTCCCAGTTGGAGGGCCGGAAGCTGACGGCGGGCGTCCGCGCGCTCTACCTGGCCAGCGAGCGCCTCGGCTGCGCCACGGTCGCCGTCTCCCCCGCGGTCGCCGACCGCCTCAGACGCTGGGGCGTGCCCTCCCCGCGCATCCAGGTCGTCCCCAACGGCATCGATCTGGCCCGTTTCCGCTTCGACGTGACCCAGCGCCACCACACCCGCCGGCGCCTCGGCCTGCCGGAGGACGCCTACGTCGTCGGAGGGATCGGCCGGCTCATCGCGAGCAAGCGCTTCGACGTCCTCGTCCGGGCGATGGCCCGGCTTCCGGACGACCACTGGCTGTTGCTGGTCGGCGGCGGCCCGGAGGAGAGCGTCCTGCGCCGGACGGCGCACGAGGCGGGCGTGGCCGACCGCGTCCTGTTCACCGGCGAACGCCCCTACGTCCCCGACGGCTCCCCCGGCCCGGACCTGCCCTCGCTCACCTTCGCCATGGACCTCCTCGCCTCGCCGTCCCCGGAGGAGTCCTTCGGCCTGGCGGCGGTGGAGGCCCTGGCATCGGGCCTGCCCGTGCTCTACGCCTCCTGCCCGGCGATCGAGGACCTGCCCCCGCGGGCCGCCGCCGACGCCCGGCGCGTGCGCGGCGGCCCCGAGGAGTACGCCCGTGCCGTGGCCGGGGTGCGCGCGGCCGGACCGCGGCCGCGTACGGCCCCCGAGGCCGCCCACCGCTACAGCATCTCCCGCAGCGCCGCCCGGCTCATGGACGTGTACGCGGCAGCGCTGTCCAGCTCACCGACCCACTCACTCCAGAAGGCCAGTTCCTGATGACCGACAATCCCACCCGGCACCGCCGGCAGCCCGGCCGCCTGGCCCGCGCCTGCCTTCTGCGGCCCTGGTCGCTGCTCGCGGCCGGCGCGCTCGTCGGCGGCCTGCTCGGCGTCGCCTACGGCACGCTCAAAGCCCCGACGTACACAGCGACCAGCTATGTCGTCGCCGTACCGACCGAGAAGTCCGACTCGGCCTCCGCGCTCGGCTTCGCACAGGCGTACGGCCGCACCGCCACGCAGCTCGCGGTGCTCGGGGACGCGCAGTCGTCGGTGGGCGTGCCGGTCCGGACGCTGCAGCGGAACGTGCGGGCGGCCACCTCGCCGGACGCGCCGATGATCGCCGTCTCGGCCACCTCCCCGCGCCCCGGCCTCGCCTCCGACATGGCCAACGCGGTCACCCGCGCGCTGACCCGGCACGCGAACGAGACCAAGAGCAGCACCCACGTCGAACTCATCCAGTTCTCCCGGGCGGTGCGCCCGACGGACCCGACGTCCGCGTCACCGATGGTGACCGGTCTGGTCGGCACGAGCGCGGGCGGCCTGCTCGGCGGCCTGGCGCTGCTCGTACGGCCGAGGCGTGCGGAGGACGACGACGCCCGCTCCGCCTCGGTGCCCGGCCCGGCCACCGCCACCGACGTGCGCGGGCAGCTGTGACGGCGGCCTGGACGACGGAACTGGTCACCGACGGGCGCGCCTTCGCCGAGGTGGCCGCGGACTGGGGACGGCTGTACGAGCGGTGCGCCGCGGCCACGCCGTTCCAGACCCACGCCTGGCTGCACTCGTGGTGGGTGTCGTACGGCAGGCCCGGCCGGCTGCGGCTGGTGCTCGTGCGGGAGGGGGCCGACCTAGTGGCGGCCGCGCCGCTGATGCTCCGGCGCGGCCCGGTGCCCACGCTCGTGCCGCTCGGTGGGGCGATCTCCGACTACGGGGACGTCCTCATCGACGACGAGCGGGCGGACCGGGCGGCCGGCGTGCTCGCCGAGGCGCTGTCGGCCGCCGCCCGCACCGCGCTGATCGACTTCCGCGAGGTGCGGCCGGGCGGTGCGGTCGAGTACGTCTACGACCGCTGGAGCGGGCCGCGCCGGCGGATGCCGGACTCGCTGTGCCTGGAACTGCCCGCCGTGCCCATGAACGAACTGCTGTCCCGGCTGCCGTCCAGCAAGGCCCAGCGGGTCCGCGCCAAGCTGCGCAAGCTGGGGTCGCTCGGCGTGGAGCGAACCGTCGTACCGCCCGACGGGGTGGGCGCGGCGCTGCGGCGGCTGCTCGAACTGCACCGGCTGCAGTGGCAGGGCCGGAACGTGACGCCGGAGCACCTGCAGCCACGCTTCTGCGAGCACCTGGTGCGCTCCGTGGGGCCGATGGTGCGCTCCGGCGACGCGGTGGTCACCGAGTTCCGGCTCGACGGCGACGTCGTGGCCGTGGACCTGACGCTGCTGTCGCGGCGGCTCGCGGGCGGCTACCTGTACGGCGCCCATCCGCGCCTGCGGGAACGCAAGGCGGACGTGGCGGTGATGCTCCTCGACGCGTGCACCCAGCACACGGGGAACGGCGGGCTGGGCACGCTGAGCCTGCTGCGCGGCAACGAGCCCTACAAGCATCACTGGCGTCCCGAACCGGTCGTCAACCAGCGGCTGCTGCTGGCCCGGCGGCGCACGGCCCCGCTGATCTCGGCCGTGGTCGCCGACGTGGCCGCGCGGCGGCAGGCCAAGGAGATGCTGCGTCGCTTCCGGGAGCGGACCGCCGACGGCGGGCCCGCCCCGGAACCCGCCGCCGGCGACGGCCGCGGCCGCTATCGGGTCCACGAACGCCAGTCGGGAGGCAGGCACAGCCCGTTGCCGAGCCCGCCCTCGACCCAGTCGCCGACGCGGGGCGGCGAGCAGCCCGTCGCGGGCGACACGGCGGGAAGTCCGGTGGGCGCGGGCGGCACGGACGGCACGGGCGGCGTCGCCGGTTCGTCGGCGCGGCCGAAGAGGGCCGACCGGTAGGCCCGGGACGAACCGGGGTTGGCCGGGCACTGCCAGACACCGTGCGGGCAGTAGTCGGTCACCGTGTTGTACAGCGGTTTGTGCTCGTCCATCCAGGCGAGCATCCGCCGCATGTATTCGACGTTGTCACCGTTACGGAAGAGTCCCCATTCGGGATAGGAGATGGGCTTGTTGTGGAGTCTCGCGAATTCCACGTGTGTCTGAAGTCCGAGGGGCTCTTTCACCTGCTCGTCGAAGGAAAGTCCTCGCGGCTGGTCGTACGCGTCCATGCCGATGATGTCGACCGTGTCGTCCCCCGGGTAGCACTGCGTCCAGGCGACGGCGTCCAGGCCGCGGCTCGGCGTGAAGTCGAACCGGAACTGCTGACCCGGCACCGAACGCATGGCGGTGACGATCCTGTTCCAGTACGTCTTCCAGGCCTCCGGGTCGGGCCCGCAGCGATGGGTGTACGTCGAGCCGTTCATCTCCCAGCCGAGCACCAGGACCGTGTCGGGCACCCCCAACGCGACGAGCCGCTCGGCCAGGGTGCGGAAGTGGTGATCGAAGTCGCCGGCCGCGCCCTGCCGGAGCAGCGACCGGACCTCGTCGTCGGAGACGCCCTCCTCGTTGCGCTCCTGCAGGGGCACGTTGAGGACGAACATCCGGTCGTCCTTGGCCTTGCGCCAGCGCGCCCATGTCTCGAGGAAGCCGGGGGCGCCCTCGATGTTGCTCCAGCGGTCGCCGGGCAGGTAGGTGTGTCCGACGCGCAGGTCGGCGTTCCCGAGCCACCTGCTGAGCTTCCTGATGCGGGCCACGCCCCGGGATCCGGAGTCGAGGAAGGCGCCGAACGCGGGGCTCTCCTTGCCGGGCGCCGGGGTCGCCGGCGCGGCCGCGGAGGAGCTCGGCCCGGCGGGCGCCGGCGGCTGGAGGGCGGGCGGCGCCGTGAGGGCCGGCGTGGCCGAGGGGGTCTGCGGTGCTGACGGCACGTCCGACGCGGTCACGCCGGGTTTCTGGGGCGCCGGCGGCGCGTCCGACGCGACCGTCACGGGTGCCGGCGGCACCGGGGGGGCCGATGCCGGATCGGGAGGCTCGGTGAAGGGCACCGTACCCACTGCGAAGCCGGTCCCGGCGGCCAGCGCCGCCGAGACGGCGACCGCCGCCGCGACGACCGCCAGCCGCCCCGTCCGGGCCCGGCGCTGTTGTAGGACCATGCCTGCTCCTCTCTCCTGCTGTCCTGCTGTCCTGCCGTTGCGCTTCTTCTGCGGCTGTCGGTCTTCTTCCTCGCTGTTCGTATTACTGACACGCGGTCACATGAAGTCAGTCATATGAAATGGAATAACGCCACTATCCCTACCGCTTTCGAGTGCCTCACTCGCCCGCACGGGTGAGCCGAACCGAAGGAATGAAGTCTGTGCCGCCGCTCGACACCCGCGTCCCCGCCGTTCTTCTGCGGATCGACCGGAATCCCTTTCACCACGGAACGCTGGGTGCCGTGCGCTCGCTCGGCAGAGCGGGAGTGGAAGTGCACGTGGTCGCCGATTCCACGGGAAGCCCCGTGTCCGGATCGCGTTTCGTACGGGAAATGCACCCCCCGCCGCCACCCGGGTCGTCCCCCCGCGAGATCGCCGACGCGCTGCGCCGGGTGGCCACCGGGATCGAGCGGCCCGCCGTCCTGATCCCGATGGACGACGCGAGCGCGGTCGCCGTGGGCCGCATGCGCGAGGAACTCGCGCCCTCCTATCTGCTGCCGGCCCCCGGCGCGCTGCCCGAACACGTCGCCGACAAGGCCGAACTGGCCGCCGTCTGCGCGGCCCTGGACATCCCGCACCCGGTGACGCTGGTCCCGGACAGCCCGGCGCAGGCCGCCGACGCCGCCCGGCGGCTGGGGTTGCCGCTGGTGGCCAAGTGGAGCCGGCCCTGGCTGCTGCCGGCCGACAGCGGGCTGCGCAGCACGGTCCTGGTCGACACCGCGCGCCAGGCCCGGGAGCTGTATCTGCGCGCCGAGGAGGCCGACAGCCCGCTGCTGCTGCAGGGCTACCTGCCGCCGGGCCCGGACCGCGACTGGTTCGTCCACGGATACGCCGACCGCTCCTGCGCGGTGCGCGGGGGCGGGACGGGCCGCAAGCAACGGGCGTGGCCGCGCGGGGCGGGCCTGACCGCGGTCGGCTGCTGGACGGCCAACCCACAGGTGCAGGCGCTCGCCGAGCGGCTCACCGGCGAGCTGGGCTACCACGGCATCTTCGACCTGGACTTCCGCCGCTGTGGCGCGACGGGCCGCTATCACCTGCTCGACTTCAACCCGCGTCCCGGCGCCCAGTTCCGGCTCTTCTCCGACTCCGCCGGACTGGACGTCGTACGCGCTCTGCACCTCGACCTGACGCACCGTCCGCTGCCGGAGGCCGCGCCGCTGGTGGGACGGTCGTTCGTGGTGGAGAACTACGCGCCGCTCGCCGCGCTGCGGCCTGCTCCCCGCGGCCGCGAACTGGCCTGGCACGCCGCGGACGACCCGGCTCCCGGCCGGGCGATGCGGACCCTGTGGTGCCGTCATGTGTCCCGCCGGCTGCGGGAGCGACTCAGCGCGGCCCTGCCGGCGCCCGCGCCGGCGCGCACGGCCCGCCCGGCGACCATGCCGTCCCTGACCGACGACGAGAAAGCGAGCAGTTGCTGATGTACGACCTGCTGGTGGTGGGCGCCGGTCCGTACGGCCTGTCCATCGCGTCCCACGCCGCGGCCGCCGGGCTGAGCCTGCGTGTCCTCGGGCGGCCCATGGCGTCCTGGCGGGACCACATGCCCAGCGGCATGTTCCTGAAGTCGGAACCGTGGGCCTCCAACCTCGCCGATCCGCACGGCCGTTGGCGGCTGGACGCGTACTGCGCCACCCGCGGGATCACGGCACGCCACGCGCAGCCGATCCCGGTGGCGACGTTCGCCGCGTACGGCCTGTGGTTCGCGCGGCACGCCGTACCCGGGGTGGACGAGCGCATGGTGAGCCGGGTGGCGGCCTGTCCGGCCGGCTTCGAGGCGGTCACCGAGGACGGAGAGGTGCTGCGCGCCCGAACCGTGGCGCTGGCGGTCGGCGTCATGCCCTTCGTGAAGCTGCCTTCCCCGCTGCGCGGCCTGCCCTGCGCGCTCGTCACGCACAGCAGCCACCACAGTGACCTCGGCCGTTTCCGCGGCCGGGACGTCACGGTGATCGGGGGCGGTCAGGCGGCCCTGGAGACGGCGGCGCTCCTCGCCGAACAAGGCACCCGCGTACGGGTGCTGGCGCGGGCGGACCGGCTGCGCTGGAACGACGTGCCGCCGCCCGAGCAGCGCCCCTGGTGGCAGTCGGCCCGCACCCCGCACAGCGGCCTCGGCTGCGGCTGGCGCAACTGGTTCTACGCCGAACGTCCGGACCTCTTCCGTCGCCTGCCCGAACCGACCCGGGTGCGTGTCGCGGCCACCGCGTTGGGGCCGGCGGGCGCCTGGTGGGTGCGGGACCGGGTCGAGCCGGCGGTGGAGACGCTGCTCGGCCGCGAGGTCGCCGCGGCCCGTGCGGTGCCGGGCGGCGTACGGCTGGAGACGGTGAGCCGGACGGGGGAGCTGGGCACCGTGGAGACCGAACACGTCATCGCGGCCACGGGGTTCCGGGCGACCCTGGACCGGCTGGACCTGCTCTCCGCCGAGCTCCGCGGGACCCTGGCGACGACGGCCGACGGCTCCCCCGCGGTCGGGCGGGGCTTCGAGTCGTCGTACCCGGGGCTGTTCCTGGCGGGCCTGCTCACCGCCTCCGCCTTCGGCCCGGCCATGCGCTTCGTCCACGGCGCGACCTTCACCGCGACGACCCTCGTGCGAGGCGTACGCCGGCGACTGAGCGCCGCCGCACCCGCCCGGCCCGTCCCGGTACCGGCGGGCCGGAAAGCCGCGGAGGCACTGGGGAACACGCGCCACTGACCGGACGTGCGGCAGTCAGTTCCTCCTCTTCCTCCTGCCGCCGCGCCGGGAGGCGACTTCACGCCTGCCGTAGTTTCGCTGCCACCGGATCTTCTGACTGGTCCAGTGGTGGGACCCGGTGAAGTGCCAGTACCGGCAGTCGGAGCATCGGTAGATACGGTCCGGGATCCGGTCCAGCAGCGGCTGCCTGACCAGCCAGACCCTCGCCTCGGATTCAGTGCGGAACGACGCTTTCCCGCTCTCCGGGCAACGCGGATAGATAATTACATCACTCATGTGACCTCCGAAGCGCGATTCGGCCCACATCCCTCTTCGACAGGAGGATGGAATCGATGCTGCATCAGAAGTAAACCGCTGGATCAAGCGGGTGACTCCCTTACGGACGAGTAGCCTTCGAGCTTCATCCGAATAGCCCCGCATTGACTGCTGATGTGAATTGCGCTGATCGGATGGTATCGGGCGGGAAAAGGAGGAAGCGGCCATCAGGATGATGACCGCTTCACGCACCAGGGCCCCTCCACGCATACGCGGAGGGGCCCGGCTTCATTCACTTCTGGACCAGGGTCCGGACGATCGTCCGATCACTTGCGTGGAGCCGCCTGCGTGCAGAAGTTCCCGATATTCGTGATGCTGTCGCCCCCGATGGTGACCGGCACACTGACCGTGATCAGGGATGAGTTGAATGCCTGTTCACAGTTCAGGAACTGCGCGTTTTCGATGGTGGCGTCGGGCTGGTCGCCGCCGTCGTTGTGGGCCTGGGCCACACCGGCACCCGTCAGGCCGATGCTACTGATGGCGGTAGTCACCAGCATGACCTTCTTGAACATGCGCACGCATATCTCCATGGATTGACTCGCGGCCACCACGAAACGTCATGGCCTCGATCGGCGCAGCAAAGGGGATGTCGAGCCCTTACCGCCTCGACATCCCCTGCTCCGCGCATTGCTGACCCTCGCCCCCGCGACCCCGAGCGGACAACGATCAGGGCGTCCGACGCGGCAAGGACCTGAGGAGCGGGTCTCGCCGCTGGAAGTGCGAGACCGGAACTCCAGGGCGGCTGGGATCAGCCCCCGATCACCGTGCAGAAGTTGCCGACGAGCTGGGTCTCGTCCCCACCGTTGGCCCCGGCGCCGGGCGCGAAGGCGGTGCCGCCGTCGAACGACTGCTCGCAGTCCACGACCTGCAGGTTGTCGACGGCGAACGGGAACGGGAACGGGTCGTCGTAGTCGTGGCCACCGGTGGCGCTGGCAACCCCGCTGCCGACGAGGCCGAGGCCGCCGACCATGACCGCTACGGCCGCAGCCTTCTTGAGCTTGTTCATGACGTCTCCGATTTCTTCACGCACACGGCCCTCCTTACGGTCCGTGTCCGGCTCGTCACAGACGCTAACACAGTCCCCTCTTAACGCACCATTTCCGACACACCCGATTAAGCGACACTTATTTGGCTATGCGCTTTTTACGACAATCGGAGAGGTGGACCGCGCCGGGACAGCCGGCACAGAGGCCACAACAGAGGGCCCATAACAGAGGGCGTAAAACAGAGTGCCTCCGACAGGCGCTGGGAAGCAGGAGCATGAATGCCCTGGTTCACACCGGTCGAAGGCACTTTCCGTTCGCACCCGGAAGCGCAACGCATTCCGGGGTCAATCACCCTCGGGCGGCGGCACCACCCGGGGGTCAGCCGGCTCCCCACAGGGGGCACCCGACGCAACAGGAACCGGGGAGCGCGTCTCACACCGCAGGCACGAGACCCGACTCCCCGCCGCGTCCTGGGATCAGTCGCCGACGCCGCCGACCACCGTGCAGAAGTTGCCGATGAACTGGTTCTGGTCGCCAGTGCCGGCCCCGCCGCCGGGAGCGAAGGCGGTGCCGCCTTCGAAGTCCTGGTCGCAGTCCACGACCTGCAGGTTGTTGATGGCGAACGGGAACGGGTCGTCGTAGTCGTGGCCACCGGTGGCGCTGGCAACCCCGCTGCCGGCGAGGCCGAGGCCGCCGACCATGGCCGCTACGGCCGCAGCCTTCTTGAGCTTGTTCATCACGTCTCCGATTTCTTCACGCACACGACCCTCCTTACGGACCGTGTCCGGCTCGTCACAGACGCTAACACAGGCCTCACTTAACGCACCATTTCCGACACACCCGATTGAGTACTACTAATCAAGGTATGCACCTTTTACGACAACCGGAGTAACGGCATCACACCGCAGCCGGGCGGCGACCCTTCAGGGCAAATGGAGGAAACGGGCGAGGAAATCCCAGCGTGCGTCTCTGCGGTCCCCGCAATTGCCGTCGCTGCCTTCGGCCTTGTCCGGGCATGGTTGTGGCCGCGGGGGATCGGGAAATCACCTCGCGGCCGGTAAATGCGCGCTACGGGAGCGTTGCGCGGCCTAGGACACCACGTCCTTGCGGGCGAACCCGCGGAAGGCCAGGGCGAACAGCACCACCGCGTACGTCAGGGAGATCGCGGTGCCCTGGATCATGCCGGACCACTCCGGCGTGGGCTGGACGGCGTCGGCCCAGGCGAACTGCCAGTGTGCGGGCAGGAAGTCGCGCCAGTCGCCGAGCGCGGTGACGGCGTCGAGGACGTTGCCGACGATGGTCAGGCCGACGGCGCCGCCGACCGCGCCGAGCGGGGCGTCCGTCTTCGTCGACAGCCAGAACGCGAGCCCCGCGGTGACCAGTTGGGACACGAAGACGTACGCCACGACCACCACGAGCCGCTGGGCGGCGGTGCCCGAGTCGAGCGCGCCGCCGGTGGGCAGCTGGAGCGGGCCCCAGCCGTAGGCGGCGGTGCCGACGGCGAGGGCGACGACGGGCAGCAGGACCATCGCGGCCAGGCTGAGGCCGAGCCCGACGACGAGCTTGGACCACAGGAGGCGGGCTCGGGGCACGGGCGCGGCGAGGAGGTAGCGCAGGGAGGACCAGCTCGCCTCGGAGGCGACCGTGTCCCCGCAGAACAGGGCGACGGGGATGACCAGGAGGAAGCCCGCCGACACGAACAGGTTCACCGCGGCGAAGTTGGCGCCGGACGCGGTCGCCGTGTCCATCAGGGTCACCTGGCCGCCTCGGCCGTCCGGATCGCCGCCGATCGCGAAGGCGGCGAGCAGGACGAACGGCAGGGCGGCCAGGATGCCGCCCATGATCAGCGTGCGACGGCGCTTGAGCTGGCGGACCAGCTCGACCCGCAGCGGCAGGGTGCGCGACGCCCGGTAGCCGGAGGCGTTCTGCACGGGCTCGGCCCGCTCGGTGAGCGTGCTCATGCGGAGCCTCCGATCAGGGTGAGGAACGCGTCTTCCAGGCGGCGGTGGGGGCCGACCGCCTGAACGGGCACGTCGAGCCGGACGAGTTCGGCGACCAGGCGCTGGGCGGTGCCGTCGGCGTCGAGGCGGACCAGGAGGCCCGGTCCGTCGTCGAGCCGCGCGGCCGAGGCGACACCGGGCAGCGCGGCCACCTTCTCGACGACCGGCTCCTCCACGGGCGTGGCGGTGCCGACGAGGAGGGTGTCGCCGGAGCCGATGATCTCGCCGACCGGCCCGGCCTGCACGAGCCGGCCCCGGTCCATGACCACGAGGTGAGTGCAGGACTGCTCGACCTCCGCCAGCAGGTGGCTGGAGACGATCACCGTGCGGCCGGCGGCCGCGTACCGGATCATCACCTCGCGCATCTCGCGGATCTGGGGCGGGTCCAGGCCGTTGGTCGGCTCGTCGAGGATGAGCAGGTCCGGCAGGCCGAGCATGGCCTGGGCGATGGCGAGGCGCTGGCGCATGCCCTGCGAGTAGGTGCGGACCGCGCGCGCGAGGGCGTCGCCGAGGCCGGCGATCTCCAGCGCCTCGTCGAGGTGGGCGTCCTCGGGCGGGCGGCCGGTGGCCTGCCAGTACAGCTCCAGGTTCTCCCGGCCCGAGAGGTGCGGCAGGAAGCCCGCGCCCTCCACGAAGGCACCGACCCGGGAGAGGACGGGGGCGCCGGGGCGGATGGCGTGGCCGAAGACGCGGATCTCGCCGCCGTCCGGCTTGATCAGGCCCATCAGCATGCGGAGCGTGGTGGTCTTGCCCGCACCGTTGGGGCCCAGGAGGCCCAGCACCTGGCCCTTCTCCACGCGGAAGGACAGGTCGCGCACCGCGTACCGGTCCGTCGACCTCGCGTACCGCTTGCCGAGGTCGGTGATCTGGAGCGGGACCTCGGCCAGCTCGGGGTCGGGGGCGGGTGTGGCGGTGCGGCGGCGGCCCGTCACCACCAGGGCCAGGGCGATCAGCACGCCCGCGAGGGGCAGCCACCACACCCAGGACGGCAGCGGTGCGGCCGCGGTGCTCACACCGGGGGCGGTGGGCACCTTCAGGTCGCCCTTCACGGAGACGGTGTACGTCGCCGGGGCCATCGGGGAGGCGTAGCCGAGGTCGGTGGAGGCGAGGACCAGGCGCAGGCGGTGGCCCTTGTCGACCTCGTGGTCGATCGCCGGGAGGGTGATCGTCACGTCCTTGCCGGCCTTGGCGCCCTCGACCCGGATCGGGGCGACGAGCTGGGAGGGCAGGACCTGCTGGGTGCCGTTCGGGCCGACGTCGTAGACCTTGCCGAAGAGGACGGCGTCGTCGGTCGTCGACTTCACGTGGACGGTGACGGTCGGGGAGCCGGTGATCCGCAGGTCGTCCGTGACCGGCGCCGACTGGAACGCGGCGAACTGGCCGGGGAAGTCGAGGGAGACGCCGACACCGAGGGAGGACAGCTGGGCGAGGCCGCCGGCGCCGCCGAGGCCGGGCAGGGCGGAGACGGCGGGCGGGGTGGCGCCGGGCGGGTTGGTGACGGTCTGCTCGCGGCCGGTCAGCGCGATCGAGCGGTCGCCGCTGTCGAGGCCCGGGTAGGTGTCGTCGCTCGCGCCGCGCAGCAGTGCCGCGCCGTCGGTGGAGTCGACGCCTCCCGTGCGGGTGACGCGGAAGGCCGGGCCGGTGTCGGCGGATTCGTCGTTCTTGAGGTAGCGGTCGAACCAGGACGTCACCCGCGCCTGCACGCGGCTCGTCTCCATGTCGCCGCCGTCGTGGCCGCCCGCGATCCAGTCGACGTCGACGGGGGCGCCGTTGGCTCGGATCGCCTTCGCGGCGGCGTCGGACTGGGCGAGCGTGAAGAGGGAGTCGCTCTGGCCCTGTATCAGCAGGGTGGGCACCTTGATGCGGTCGCCGACGGCGGACGGCGAGCGTTCCTCCAGCAGCTTGCGGGCGGCCGCGTCGGGGGTGCCGGACTCGGCGACCCGCTCGTACATCGCGCACAGCGCGGGCTCGAACTTGGCGCAGCCGCCGCCGGTGTTGAAGAAGATGCCGGTCCACAGCTTCTTGAAGACGCCGTCGGGGAACAGGGCGTCCGCGAGGTTCCAGTAGGTGATCGCGGGGGCTATGGCGTCGACGCGGTCGTCGTACCCGGCGGCGAGCAGGGAGATCGCACCGCCGTAGGAGGCGCCGGCCACGCCGACGCGCGGGTCGCCCTTCCTGTCCAGCTGGACCTGGGGTTGCTGGGCGAGCCAGTCGATCAGCTGGGAGACGTCGGCGACCTCGCCCTTTGGGTCGTTCAGCCCGATCCTGCCGGTCGACCCGCCGAAGCCGCGGGCCGACCAGGTCAGCACCGCGTACCCGTGGCGGGCCAGGTCCTCGGCCTGCTGCCGGACGTCGTCCTTGCTGCCGCCGAAGCCGTGCCCGAGGAGGACGGCGGGACGGCGGCCGTCGGAGCCGGAGGTGAAGTACGAGGTGTCCAGGCGCACCCCGTCCACGGCCATGACCCGGTCGGCGCGGTGCACCGGGGGCGCCTCGTCGGAGGCGACGGCCGTCCAGGTCCCTGCGCCGGCCAGCACGGCGACGGCGGCCGCGGCGGCCAGGAGCCGTCGCGGCCGCCGCGGTCCCCGGAGTCCGGGCAGTCGAAGATCCATGCGTCAACGGTACGGGGTGAACCTGTCGGGGAGTTGTCGACCGGAGAGCGAACCGGCACCCCTCCCGAGGGCGTACGGGACCATGTCGCGTACTGCGGGCGCGGTACACGGCGGTACCCATGTGGGGCGGGCGTCGGAAAAAGGTGAGGCGTCCGGAACCGGGGGCTGTCAGTGTGTGTCGCTAGGGTCGGGAGACACAGAGGATTCACAGCGACGGGGTGGGGACCGATGAAGTTGAAGTACACCGCTGCCTGGGTGGGGGTCACGTCGGCGGCGATGTTCGTGGTGTCGGCGTGCGGCGCGGACAGCGTGAAGCAGGCGGCCGACGCCGTCGACAAGACCGACACCGTCATGGCGGCGCTCGCGCGCGCCACCGACCGCACCGAGCAGGTGGGGTCGGCCGAGGTGAAGATGACCACCGACCTGGGCACGGGCGCCCCGGTCACCATGGAGGGCACGTACTCCTGGGGTGACGGGTACGCGTTCGACGTCGAGATGGACACCGCGGCCGCGCAGATGCAGCAGCTCCAGGACGCGCCGACGATGCGCATGCTGTTCGTGGACGGCGCCTACTACTACGACGTCGATCCCCAGGCCGACGGTCCGCTCGCGGGCAAGGAGTGGATGAGGATCGACGGGTCGGCCGTCTTCGGCAAGCAGGGCGCGCAGGCCCTGAGCGGCAGCAACGGCAGCCCGTCGGCGTCCATGAAGGGCCTGAAGTACGCCAAGGACGTCGAAGACCTCGGCGAGGAAACCGTGAACGGGCAGAGCACGACCCACTACCGGGCCGTGATCGGCCAGGACCAGATGGGCAAGCTCAAGGACGCCTACGGCGACCAGAACAGCCTCTTCGGCTCGGTGACCGGCGGCGCGTCCTCGATCACCATGGAGGTCTGGGTCGGCGACAAGGACCTGCCGGTGCGCCTGGTCCAGCAGGTCGGCGCCATGAAGGTCACCATGGACTTCGAGAAGTTCGGCAAGACCGCCGACGTGCAGGCGCCGCCGGCGGCGCAGACCGGTGACCTCACCAAGGTGCTCGAGGAAGCCGGCAAGCAGTAGGGGCGACCGCGGCTGGACGCGGCGGTGCCCCGCCCTCCCCTCACGGGGACGACGGGGCACCGTACGGCCTGTGCGGCTCAGTGGTTGCGCGGGAAGCCCAAGTCCACGCCCGCCGGGGCGTCGGCCGGGTCGGGCCAGCGGGTGGTGACGACCTTGCCGCGGGTGTAGAAGTGCGTGCCGTCGTTGCCGTAGATGTGGTGGTCGCCGAAGAGGGAGTCCTTCCAGCCGCCGAAGCTGTGGTAGCCGACGGGGACCGGGATCGGGACGTTCACGCCGACCATGCCGGCCTCGATCTCCAGCTGGAAGCGGCGGGCGGCGCCGCCGTCCCGGGTGAAGATCGCGGTGCCGTTGCCGAACGGCGAGTTGTTGATGAGGGCCACGCCCTCCTCGTAGGTGTCCACGCGGAGCACGCACAGCACCGGGCCGAAGATCTCGTCCTGGTAGGCCTTCGCGGACGTCGGCACCTTGTCCAGCAGCGAGATGCCGATCCAGTGGCCGTCCTCGAAGCCGTCGACGGTGTAGCCGGTGCCGTCGAGGATCACCTCGGCGCCCTCGGCCGCCGCGCCGGTGACGTAGGAGGCCACCTTGTCGCGGTGGACCTTCGTGATCAGCGGGCCCATCTCGGAGGTCGGGTCGTTGCCGGGGCCGATCTTGATCTTCTCGGCGCGCTCGCGGATCTTCTCCACCAGCTCGTCGCCGATCGCGCCGACGGCCACGACCGCGGAGATGGCCATGCAGCGCTCGCCCGCCGAGCCGTAGGCCGCGGAGACCGCCGCGTCGGCGGCCGCGTCGAGGTCGGCGTCGGGCAGGACCAGCATGTGGTTCTTGGCGCCGCCCAGGGCCTGGACGCGCTTGCCGTTGGCGGAGGCGGTGGTGTGGATGTAGCGGGCGATCGGGGTCGAGCCGACGAAGGAGACGGCCTTGACGTCCGGGTGCTCCAGGAGACGGTCGACGGCCACCTTGTCGCCGTGGACGACGTTGAACACGCCGTCCGGCAGACCGGCTTCGGCCAGCAGCTCGGCGATCTTGATGGACGCCGACGGGTCCTTCTCGGACGGCTTGAGCACGAAGGTGTTGCCGCACGCGATGGCGATCGGGAACATCCACATCGGCACCATCGCCGGGAAGTTGAACGGCGTGATACCGGCGACGACACCCAGCGGCTGGCGGATCGACGACACGTCGACACGGCTCGCGACCTGCGTCGACAGCTCGCCCTTCAGCTGCACGTTGATGCCGCAGGCCAGGTCGACGATCTCCAGGCCGCGCGCGACCTCGCCGAGAGCGTCGCTGTGCACCTTGCCGTGCTCGGCGGTGATCAGCTCGGCGATGGCGTCACGGTTGGCGTCCAGCAGGGCGCGGAAGCGGAAGAGGATCTCCGTGCGCTTGGCCAGCGACGACTGGCCCCAGGTCGCGAAGGCGTCCTTGGCGGCCGCGACCGCCGCGTCCACCTCGTCGACCGTCGCGAACGCGACCTTCGTGGTGACCGCGCCGGTCGCCGGGTCGGTGACCGGCCCGAACGTACCCGACGCGCCTTCGACGGTCTTGCCGCCGATCCAGTGGTTGACGATCTTCGTCATGCCCAGTTACTCCTTCACAGATGGCGGCGTCGGGTCGAGACGTGCCGTTCGTACAGCTCACGGGCCTTGACCGCGGACGATCGGGTCGCGGTCTCGGCGACGGGTACATCCCACCAGGCCTGCGCCGGAGGCGCGCCCGACACTGTGTCTGCCGTTTGGGTCTCGACGTAGACACAAGTGGGAGTGTCGGCGGCCCGGGCCTCGGCGAGGGCCTCGCGCAGATCCCGGACGGTCTTGGCGCGCAGCACGCGCATGCCCAGGCTCGCGGCGTTGGCGGCCAGGTCGACGGGGAGCGGGGCGCCCGTGAAGGTGCCGTCGTCGCTCCGGTAGCGGTAGGCGGTGCCGTAGCGCTCACCGCCGGTCTCCTCGGACAGGCCGCCGATGGACGCGTACCCGTGGTTCTGCACGAGCAGGATCTTGATCGCGACGCCTTCCTGCACCGCGGTCACGATCTCCGTCGGCATCATCAGGTACGTGCCGTCGCCGACCAGCGCCCACACGGGACGGTCGGGCGCGGCCAGCTTCACGCCGAGCGCGGCCGGGATCTCGTAGCCCATGCACGAGTAGCCGTACTCCAGGTGGTACTGGTCCCGCGAGCGCGCCCGCCACAGCTTGTGCAGGTCGCCCGGGAGCGAGCCGGCCGCGTTGATGATGACGTCCGTCTCGTCGACGAGCGCGTCCAGCGCGCCCAGCACCTGCGGCTGGGTCGGGCGCACGTCCGGCTCGTCGGCCTCGTAGCAGGCGTCGACGCGCTGCTCCCAGCGCTCCTTGTCCTCGGTGTACTCGGAGACGTAGGCGTCGGTGACCCGGTGGGCGTGCAGTTGCAGGGCCTCGGTCAGCTCCTGGAGGCCGCTGCGGGCGTCCGCGACGAGCGGGAGTCCGGCGAGCTTGTGGCCGTCGAAGGCGGCGATGTTGAGGTTGAGGAAGCGGACACCGTCGCCGGCGAACAGGGTGTTGGAGGCGGTGGTGAAGTCGGTGTACCGCGTCCCGACGCCGATCACCAGGTCGGCCGTGCGGGCCAGTTCGTCCGCCGTCGCCGTGCCGGTGTGGCCGACGCCGCCGACGTCCTGGGGGTGGTCGTAGCGCAGGGAGCCCTTGCCGGCCTGGGTGGAGGCGACCGGGATTCCGGTGGCCTCGGCGAACTCGGCGAGGGCCTCCTCGGCGCGGCTGTGGTGGACACCGCCGCCGGCGATGACCAGCGGGCGGCGGGCCGCCCTGATCACGCGGACCGCCTCGGCGAGTTCCGCGGGGTCGGCGCCCGGGCGGCGTACGGTCCAGGTGCGCTCGGCGAAGAACTCGTCGGGCCAGTCGTAGGCCTCGGCCTGGACGTCCTGGGGAAGGGCCAGGGTCACGGCCCCCGTCTCCACCGGGTCCGTCAGGACGCGCATCGCCTGGAGGGCGGCCGGGATGAGGGCCTCCGGTCGGGTCACGCGGTCGAAGTACCTCGACACCGGGCGCAGGGAGTCGTTGACGGACACGTCGCCCGCGTACGGCACTTCGAGCTGCTGCAGGACCGGGTCCGCCGGGCGGGTCGCGAAGATGTCGCCGGGGAGGAGGAGGACCGGGAGGTGGTTGATGGTGGCGAGGGCGGCGCCGGTGACCAGGTTGGTGGCGCCCGGGCCGATCGACGTCGTCACCGCGTGGGTGGACAGGCGGTTGGACTGGCGGGCGTAGCCGACGGCCGCGTGGACCATCGACTGCTCGTTGCGGCCCTGGTGGTAGGGCATGACGTCGGCGTACTCGACGAGCGCCTGGCCGAGGCCGGCGACGTTGCCGTGGCCGAAGATGCCCCAGGTCGCGCCGATCAGTCGCTGCCGGACGCCGTCGCGCTCGGTGTACTGGGCGGCCAGGAAGCGGACCAGCGCCTGTGCGACCGTCAGCCTCGTCGTTGAGGTCATCGGTACCCCTCCGTGTGCTCTGGGTGGAAGCAGATCCGCCATTCCCGGGTCGCGCCGGGACCGGCCATGACGTTCAGGTAGTACATGGCGTGGCCGGGCTGGGCGATCGACGGGCCGTGCCATCCGTCGGGGACGAGGACGGCGTCGCCGGAACGGACCTCGGCGAGGACGTCGGATCCGCCCTCACGCGAAGGGGATACGCGCTGGTAGCCGAAACCGTTCGGTCCGTCGATCTCGAAGTAGTAGATCTCCTCCAGCTCCGACTCCTCGCCGGGCCGGTGCTCGTCGTGCTTGTGCGGCGGGTACGAGGACCAGTTGCCGCCAGGGGTGATCACCTCGACGGCGATCAGCTTGTCGCAGTCGAAGGCGTCGGCGGAGGCGAAGTTGCGCACCAGGCGGGCGCAGCTGCCGCTGCCGCGTTCCTCGACGGGGACCTCCGGCGCGGGGCCGTAGCGGGCGGGGAGTCGTCGCTCGCACTTCGCTCCTGCCAGGGCGAAGCGGCCTCCCGCGCCGGAGGCGATCTGGGCCCGGGCGTCACGGGGAACGTACGCGAAGTCGGTGACCGACGCGAAAACGCTTTCCCTGCCCAGGAGTTGGAACTCTTCATCCGCCGTTCGCACGGTACATCCGCCTTCCAGCGGAAGCACGATCCACTCGCTGTCACCGGTGGTGAAGGTGTGCGTGCCACCGGGCGCCAGCTCGACGATCCGCAGACTGCTGTGGGTCCAGCCGGCCCTCTTGGGGTCGATGTCGAGGACGTAGTCCCCGTCGGCGGTCGTCCCCTTGGGGACGTACAGGTCGTCGTGGGTCGAGGCGTGCGGCTCTGTGTTCGTCATACGGCCCTCACAGCAGTCCTACGGCGGTGTCCACGGCGGCGGCCACGTCCCCGTCCGCCGGGTACAGCAGCGAACGTCCGACCACCAGGCCCCGGACGGTGGGCAGTTGCAGCGCCCCGCGCCACTTCTCGTACGCCCCGTCCTGGTCGTCGCCCACCTCGCCGCCCAGGAGCACGGCGGGGAGCGTGGAGGTCTCCATGACCTCGGCCATGTCGTCTGGGTTGTCGGTCACCGGCACCTTCAGCCAGGTGTAGGCCGAGCTGCCGCCGAGGCCGGAGGCGATGGCGATGGACCTGGTGACCGCCTCGGCGGACAGGTCGTTGCGCACCCGGCCCTCGTCCGTGCGGCGGGAGATGAACGGCTCGACGAAGATCGGGAGCCGGCGTGCGGCCATGTCGTCGATCGCGCGGGCGGTGGACTCCAGGGTGTTGAGGGAGCCCGGGTCGTCGTAGTCGATCCGCAGGAGCAGCTTGCCCGCGTCGAAACCGAGACGCTGTATGTCCTCGGCGCGGTGGCCGGTGAAGCGGTCGTCGAGTTCGAAGCTGGCGCCCTGGAGGCCGCCGCGGTTCATCGAGCCCATGACGACCTTGCCGTCGAGGGCGCCGAGGAGCAGCAGGTCGTCGAGGATGTCGGCGGTCGCGAGGACACCGTCGACGCCCGGCCGGGACAGCGCGAGGCAGAGGCGTTCGAGCAGATCGGCGCGGTTGGCCATGGCCAGCTTGCGGTCGCCGACACCGAGCGCGCCACGGGCCGGGTGGTCGGCGGCGACGATCATCAGCCGGCCGCTCGCGCCCAGCAGCGTCCGGCGGGTGCGGCGGGCGGCGGCCTCGGCGATCGCCTCGGGGTGGCGGGTGCGGGTGTGGACGAGCCCCGCGATGTCGACGGTCACCTGACGGCTCCTGCCGTGAGCGCCGTCTCGATCTCGTCGGGGGTCGGCATGGCCGAGGAGCACTCCAGGCGTGAGGCGACGATGGCTCCGGCGGCGTTGGCGTGGCGCATGATCTTCTCCAGGTCCCAGCCCGCGAGCAGACCGTGGCAGAGGGAGCCGCCGAAGGCGTCGCCGGCGCCCAGTCCGTTGAGGACGTTCACCGGGAGCGGGGGGACCTCGGCGGACTCGCCCTTGCTGTTGACGGCGAGGACGCCCTTGGGGCCCTGCTTGACGACCGCGAGCTCCACACCGGCGTCCAGCAGCGCCCGCGCGGCGGCGTGCGGTTCGCGCACTCCGGTGGCGACCTCCACCTCGTCGAGGTTGCCGACGGCGACGGTGGTGTGCTTCAGCGCCTCGGCGTAGAAGGGGCGGGCCGCGTCCGGGTCGGTCCAGAACATCGGGCGCCAGTCGAGGTCGAAGACGGTGGTGCCGGCCTTGGCGCGGTGGGCGAGCGCCGCCAGCGTCGCCGTACGGCTCGGCTCCTCGCTCAGGCCGGTGCCGGTGACCCAGAAGACGCGGGCCTCACGGATGGCGTCGAGCTCCAGCTCGTGGGCGTCGATCTCCAGGTCGGGGGCCTTGGGCTGCCGGTAGAAGTACAGCGGGAAGTCGTCCGGCGGGAAGATCTCGCAGAAGGTGACCGGGGTCGGCAGTCCGGGGACCGGGGTGACCCAGCGGTCGTCGACGCCGAAGCCGCGCAGTGCCTCGTGCAGGTAGGCGCCGAAGGGGTCGTCGCCGGTGCGGGTGATCACCGCGGTGCGCCGGCCGAGACGGGCCGCGGCGACGGCGACGTTGGTCGCGGAACCGCCCAGGAACTTCCCGAAGGACGTCACCCGCGCAAGCGGCACACCCGTCTGCAGCGGATAGAGGTCCACCCCGATCCGCCCCATGGTGATCAGGTCGTACGCCATCGGCTTCCCTTCGTGTCGGGCCGTCCCGGTCAGCGTCCCCGTTCGGCTCTCCACGGCTTTGTAGCCCGCGCGGCGGGCCCTGTCAATGTTTTGTCCAGACATTCGGACCAGCCCTTGACACCCCTCCGGGGAGACCGCACGCTGACGCCCATGACGTCGTTGTCACCTCAGTCCTCACTGTCCCGTATCCGGATCGGCTCGGCCCCCGACAGCTGGGGCGTCTGGTTCCCGGACGACCCGCAGCAGGTGCCGTGGCAGCGCTTCCTCGACGAGGTCGCGCTCTCCGGCTACGAGTGGATCGAGCTGGGCCCGTACGGGTACCTGCCGACCGACCCGGCCGTCCTCACCGAGGAGACGGCCGCACGCGGCCTGAAGGTGTCGGCCGGCACGGTCTTCACGGGGCTGCACCACGGCGAGGCGGTCTGGGAGAAGACCTGGGCGCACGTCGCGGACAACGCGGCGCTCGCGCAGGCCATGGGCGCCTCCCACCTGGTGGTCATCCCGTCCTTCTGGCGGGACGACAAGACCGGCGAGGTGCTGGAGCCGGACACGCTCACGCCCGAGCAGTGGCGGAACCTCACCTCCCTGACCGAGCGCCTCGGCCGAGAGGTGCGGGAGCGGTACGGGCTGCGCATCGTCGTGCACCCGCACGCCGACACGCACATCGACAGCGAGGAGAACGTGGTCCGGTTCCTCGACGGGACCGACTCCTCACTGGTGTCGCTCTGTCTCGACACCGGGCACTACGCGTACTGCGGTGGCGACAGCGTCAAGCTGATCGAGACGTACGGGGAGCGGATCGGGTACCTGCACCTCAAGCAGGTGGACCCGGAGATCCTGGCGGACGTGCGGGCGAAGGGGACGCCGTTCGGGCCGGCGGTCGCGCAGGGCGTGATGTGCGAGCCCCCTGCAGGGGTGCCCGCGCTGGGACCCGTGCTGGAGGCCGCGCAGAAGCTGGACGTCGACCTGTTCGCGATCGTGGAGCAGGACATGTACCCGTGTGAGCCGGACAAGCCGTTGCCCATCGCTCAGCGGACGCGGGCGTTTCTGCGGTCCTGCGGGGCGTAGCCCTCCGGGGGTTGAGCGGGGCGCACTCATGTGCCGGGCTCTGTCATCGTGCGTGTGCGGCGCGTTCGTGGCTTGTCGCGCAGTTCCCCGCGCCCCTTGACAGCGCTTTCGTTGCCCGTGGCCGGACGGCCCCGCGCCTCTTCGGGGCGCTGCCCTTCCGTGCCTTTCCCGGGCGTAGGAGCATGGGGCGATGGTGGGCGGCGAGGCGGTGCGGGTGCGGTCCGGCAGTGGGGTCGGGGGCGCGTGGGAAGTCGCCGTGGCGCGACCCCACCCCCGGCTCCTGCCCGGTGTGCTGAGTTATCGCGGGATCCGGCTCGCCCTGGACCGGCCCCGGCGCAGGCTGGAGACCCCGATCGGGGCGGTCACGTTGCTGTTGGGGTTCGAGGGGCCCGTTCGTATCTCGGGGGCGGGGCGGGTCACGGCCTTGCTGGTGTCGGTGTACTCCGGGCTGACGACGACTGCCGTCGTCGGTGAGCACGCCGGGCGCGTCGCGGGCGTGGAGGTGCTGCTCGCGCCCTGGGCCGCGTTCACCCTCTTCGGTACGCCGCAGCACGAACTCGCCGACCGCGTGGTCGATCCGGACGAACTGCCGCACGACCTGGGCGCCGGTGTCGGCGGACGGTGGCGCGGCACCGGTGAACTGGCCGCCGCGCTGACCGCGTTGCCGACCTGGGCGGAACGGTTCGGTCTGCTCGACGACGTGTTCGCGCGCTGGTCGGCGGCCGGGACGCCGAGTGCGGTGCGGGTACGGCGGGCCTGGTCGCTGCTGGTGCGGTCGGCGGGCGCGATACCGGTACCGCGGCTGGCCGAGGAGGTCGGCTGGAGCGTACGGCAGCTGGAGAACCGCTTCCGTGAGCAGATCGGGCTCGGTCCGAAGGCGGCGGCACGTGTCCTGCGGCTGCAACGGGCCCGCCGTCTGCTGGCGGCCGGGCGGGGCCTCGCGGAGACGGCGGCATCGTGCGGGTTCTACGACCAGGCCCATCTCAGCGGCGAGTTCAAGGCGATGACCGGGTTCACCCCGAGGCAGTTCACGGCGGCCCGGGGGCTGCCGGGGCAGGAAGCGCCGGTGGCGGACCAGGTGAGCGGGGACCGGTTGAACGGGGAGGCGACGAGCCTGGTGCTGCCGGTGTCGATGGGTGAGCGGGGTGCGGATTTCTCCAAGACCCGGCGTCCGCGGTGACTGCACGCTGAGCGTCCGGCCAGTTGCTCCGGGGGATGGCGGGGAAGCAGGTGGGCCGGGTCCGTCGCAGCGGACCCGGCCCATCTCCGCGTCCGGGGCCCTCCTCCCCCGCGTGTCAACGCGCCCCTCCGACAGACCCGCGTACGTCTCTGCGGCACCTCTGTCACAAATGACTCCCTTCCGTCACAGCTGTCGCGGTTACGCGGGCCCCGTGTCACACCCGGTCGACGGCCGTATGCGCGCGGTCACTCCGCGTCGTTGACAGGGCAATTGGCCTGGTGATCGCCAGCGCAGCGCCGGGCTCCCCGGGCGGCCTCCCGGCCGCCGCCCCCGCGCGCAGGGAGGTGCACTCATGACCGACCAAAGGCTCTGGTCCTACAAGGAGATCGCGGCACACATCAAGGTGCAGCCGGACACCGTACGGTCCTACCGCAAGCACGGCCTGCTGCCCCCACCCGACCATGTGGAGGGCGGCAAACTGTACTGGCACCCCGACACCATCCACGCGTGGGTGGCGTCACGGCCCGGCAATCGTGGCCGCAGAGGGGACTGATCCCCCTCCCCGCCGAGCGGTGGCCCGCCTCGAAAATCGTTCTGCGCCCCACTTCCGGGTGGGGCACAGTGCTGCGCATGGACTTCTCCGTCAAACCCGTGCTCACCGGCGAGAACACCGTGCTGCGGCCCTTCACCGAGGCCGACGCCGACGTGATGTGGGAGATCATCGGTGATCCCGAGGTCGTCCGCTTCACCTTCCCGCCGAACAGCGAACTCACCCCGGAGCGCCTGCGTGCCTGGTACGGCTCCCGGGCCGGGCAGCCCGACCGGCTCGACCTCGCCGTCGTCGACCGCGCCACCGGTGAACTCGTCGGCGAGGTCGTCCTGTACGAGTGGGATCGGGACGCCCGCAGCTGCACCTTCCGCACCCTGATCGGCCCAGGCGGCCGCGGCCGTGGACTGGGCACCGAGGCGACCCGGCTGATCGTCGGGCACGGCTTCGAGCAACTCGGCCTGCAACGGATCCAGTTGGAGCTGTACGGCGACAACGACCGGGCCCGGCACGTCTACGAGAAGGTCGGTTTCGTGGTGGAGGGGGTGCGGCGGGAGGCCGCGTTCCGTGAGGGCAAGTGGGTGGACGAGGTGCTGATGGCGGTCCTCGACCGGGAGTGGGCGGCGCTCACCTCCACGGCTCGATGACCGTCACGCCCGCCCCCGGCGCCGTCCCCATCGCCGCCAGCGCCTCCGGTACGGCGTCCAGCGGGATCGTCGACGTCACCAGCAGGTCGGGGCGCAGGACACCCGCCCGGACCAGCTCCAGCATCTCCGGGTAGGTGTGGGCGGCCATGCCGTGACTGCCGAGGAGTTCGAGTTCGAGGGCGATGGCGCGGGCCAGCGGCACGGGGGTCGTACCGTCCGGCGAGGGCAGCAGGCCCACCTGGACGTGGCGGCCCCGGCGGCGCAGGCCGTTCACCGAGGCGGCGCAGGTGGCGGGCGAGCCGAGGGCGTCGAGGGAGAGGTGGGCGCCGCCGGCGGTCAGGTCGCGGACCGCTGCCGCCGTGTCCGGCGTGCTCCGCCCGTCCACGCACTCCGCCGCGCCGAACCTGCGCGCCAGGTCCAGGGCTTTCGGGGACACGTCGACGGCGACCACCCTCGCCCCCGAAGCAGCCGCGATCATCACCGCCGACAGGCCCACCCCGCCGCAGCCGTGCACCGCCACCCACTCCCCCGCCGCGACCCGGCCCTGCTGCACGACCGCCCGGAACGCCGTGGCGAACCGGCAGCCGAGGGAGGCGGCGGTGCCGTAGGACAGGTCGCCGGGGACCGCGACCAGGTTCACGTCGGCGTGGTCCAGCGCCACGTACTGGGCGAAGGAGCCCCAGTGGGTGAAGCCGGGCTGGGTCTGACGCTCGCACACCTGGTGGTCGCCGGCCGCGCAGGACGGGCAGCTGCCGCAGCCGCACACGAACGGCACCGTCACCCGGTCGCCGGGGCTCCAGCGGGAGACCTGTGTCCCGACCTCCTCGACGACTCCGGCGAGTTCATGGCCGGGGACGTGCGGCAGGGTGATGTCCGGGTCGTGGCCCATCCAGCCGTGCCAGTCGCTGCGGCACAGACCGGTGGCCTCGACGCGCACCACCACTCCGTGCTCCGCGAGCCGCGGGTCCGCCACCTCCCGCACCTCGGCCGGCTCCCCGTACCGCTCGAACACCACAGCCCGCATGCGCCTTCGCCCTCGCCTTCGTCCACCGGATGACCGGAGATCACCGGGATCCCCGGGACCACCGGTGATCACCGGTGATCACCGCGAACGCTAGCCGCGCGCCCCCACCTTGTCCTCCTCCCGGTCCGGCTCCCCGAGCGGGGCGGGCTCCCCCTCGCTGAGCCCGAAGCGGGCGTGGAGCCTCCGCAGGGGTGCCGGCGCCCACCAGGTGGCCTTCCCCGTGAGCCGCATGATCGCCGGGACCAGGAGACTGCGGACGACCATCGCGTCCATCAGGACCGCCAGGGCGATGCCGAGCCCGAGCATCTTGGTGTTGGTCACGCGGGAGGTGCCTATCGCGACCATCACGACCGCGAGGATGACGGCCGCCGCGGTGATCAGGCCGCCCGTGCGCTGCAGGCCCAGGCGGATCGCCCGCTCGTGGCCGCCGTCCCCCACTGCCTCAAGGGGGCGGGAGGCGCCCCCACGGTCGTACTCCTCCTTGATGCGGGAGAGGAGGAACACGCCGTAGTCCATCGAGAGGCCGAAGGCCACGCAGAACATCAGGACCGGCAGGGTCGTCTCGATGGAGCCGGGGCTGGTGAAGCCGAGCAGGCCGGAGAGGTGGCCGTCCTGGAAGACCCAGACCACAGCGCCGAACATCGCCGTCAGGCTGAGCGCGTTGAGCAGCACCGCCTGGAGGGGGATCAGCACGCTGCCGGTGAGCAGGAAGACCAGGATCAGGGTGACGACCACGATGAAGGTTGCCGCCCAGGGCAGTTGTGCGGCTATCGCGTGCTTGGAGTCGACCAGGGCGGCCGCCGTGCCGGTCACCTTGGTGTCGAAGGGTGCCCCGGTTGCGCGCAGGTCACCGACCAGGCGCTGGGCGGCATCGTCGACGGCCTCGCCCTTGGGCAGCACCGTGAAGTACGCCGAGTCGCCGTTCACCAACGGGCCGTCCACCCGGGCCACTTCGGGCAGGGCGGCCACGCGCTCCTTGTAGGCCGCGTACTGCGCCTCGGTCGCCCTGCCCTCGGCGAGGACCTCCAGGCCGCCGCCGGGGCTGCCCGGGAAGCCGTCCCTGATGTGCTGCTGCACGACGTGGGACTCGGCGGAGGAGGGCAGCTGGCGATCGTCCGCGGTGCCGAACCTGACGCCCAGGAAGGGCAGTCCGAGGAGGACGAGGACGGCGGTGGTCGCCAGGGCGAAGAAGGGGGCCCTTCGCATGACCAGGGTCGCCGTGCGCGCCCAGGCGGTGCCGTCCTCCCTGCCCGCCGCCTCGCCCTTCCCCTTGGCCGGTCCGCCCCTGCGGAAGAGGCGGCGCAGGTCCAGGGAGTCGACCCGGTGGCCGAGCAGGATCAGGGCCGCCGGGAGCAGGATGAGGGCGGCCGCGGCGGCCAGCAGGACCACGGCCATGCCGGCGTAGGCGAAGGAGCGCAGGAAGTACTGGGGGAAGACGAGCATCGCCGCGAGGGACACCGCGACGGTGAGCGCGGAGAACAGCACCGTGCGGCCCGCCGTGCGCAGGGTGGTGGCGATGGCGGTGAGCGGCTCGGCGCCGCCGGCGAGTTCCTCCCGGAAGCGGCGGACGATGAACAGGGCGTAGTCGATGGCCAGGCCGAGGCCCAGGGCGGTGGTGAGGTTCATGGCGAAGATGGAGACGTCCGTGAACTCCGCGAGGCCGCCGAGGATCGCGTTCGTCCCCAGGATGGCGACGATGCCGACGCCCAGCGGCAGCAGGGCGGCGACCGCGCTGCCGAAGACCATCACCAGCAGCACCAGGGTGATCGGCAGGGCGATGATCTCGGCGCGGGTGAGGTCCTCCTGGATGGTCGTCTGCATCTCGTGCCGCACGGCGACGATGCCGCCGATCCTGACCTCCACCGGGCCGTGCGTGCCGCGCAGCGCGGGGGCGATGCGGTCGAGGGTCTCGCCCATCGTCTTCTCGTCGCCGGTGACGCGGGCGGCGATCAGCGCTTCGTGACCGTCCTGTGCGCGCAGGGCGGGGGCCGACGACGCATCTGCCTGCCAGTAGGAGCCGACACCGACGACGCCCTTCTCACCGGCCAGCCGCTCGGTGAGCCGGGTGGCCTCGGCAACGACCGCCGGGTCGTCGACGGAGGCGCGGCCGGAGTCGACGAGCAGCAGCAGGTTCGGCTGGGAGGCGGGGAACTCGCGTTCCAGGGCCTTGGTCGCGTAGGTGGACTGGGCGTCCGGGTCCTCCCAGCCGCCGCTGCCGAGCCGGTCGGCGACCCCGCTGCCGGCCAGCACCGCGAGCACGGTGAGCACCAGGGCGGCGAGCAGGGACAGGCGGGGGCGGGCGGTCACGAACCTGGTCCAGCCTCCGACACGCGGCGGGCCGTTGACTTCGGTCATGGTGCGGTGTCCCCTTCACCTTGATTCGCCGTGACCCGTGCCGACTCGGACAGGCAGCATGGGTGCGCCATTGCCAATAGACTGGCAAACACGAGAGATCGCTCGCGTTTCTGAGATCAAGAATGCGAGCGACCGCTCGTGTTTGTCAATCGCGTTCGGAGAGCTGGGGATAACGCGTGCCCGAGAACCAGGAGAAGGAGCAGCCGCGCCGCCGTCAGGCGCGGGGCGAGCGCCGTATCGCCCAACTCCTCGAAGCCGCCGCGTCCGTCTTCTGCACGACCGGCTACACGGCCGCCAGCACCAACGCCATCGCCCGCGAGGCGGGCGTCTCCCCGGGCACGCTCTACCAGTTCTTCCCCAACAAGGAAGCGATCGCGATCGAGCTGGGCGACCGCCTCATGCACGAGATGCGGGAGACCTACGGCGAGGCGCTCGCCCCGGTCGACCCCGCGACCCCGCTGGAGGAGGCGGTCGGCGCCGCCGTCGACCGGTTCATCGCCTTCAACTGCGAGCACCCGGTGTTCTTCGCCCTGATGCACGGCCCCGACATCCCCGGCCGCATCGCCGAGGAACACGACGCCCTGCACGCCACGCTGCTCTCCCGGATCGAGGGCCTGCTCTCCTCGTTCCTGCCCGACGCGCCCCCCGCCGACCTCACCCGCGTCGCGTACATGTGCCTCGGCCTGTACAAGGCGGGCCTGGAGCTGGTCCTCGGCCACGAGGGGGCGGAGCGCGACGCGTATGTGCAGGAGCTGAAGAACGCCCTCACCCGTTATCTGGAGCCACTGGTGGGCAACCGCGTCGACAGCGCCTGAGGATCCTGGAAATACCCCCAAGGGGTATAGTCTGCAAGTGGAGGGCCCCCATGGACCCCCTCAGCCCCACGCCTCGACGAGGAGAACGAGATGACAGCCCAGACCGACACCCCGGGTTCCGTCACGACCGTCTACAAGGTGAGCGGCATGAGCTGCGGCCACTGCGAGGGCGCCGTGTCCGCGGAGATCTCCGGACTGCCCGGCGTCAGCTCGGTCCAGGCCGTCGCCTCCACCGGTGAGGTCACCGTCGTCTCCACCGTCGCCCTGGACGAGAAGGCCGTACGGGACGCCGTCGACGAGGCCGGCTTCGAGCTGGTCGGCCGCGCCTGAGGCCCCTTTTCGGCATCGGGCCGTACCGACCGGTCGACACCCGGTGGGATACGGCCCGTTTCCGCTCCCTGGGAGTACGGACATGTCCAGCACCACCGCCACGGCCCCCATAGCCGCCGAGAGCTCCGAGGTCGAGCTGCTCATCGGCGGCATGACCTGCGCGTCCTGCGCGGCCCGCGTGGAGAAGAAGCTCAACCGCATGGAGGGCGTCTCCGCGACGGTCAACTACGCGACGGAGAAGGCCCGGATCACCTACCCCGCGGGCATCGAGGTCGCCGACCTGATCGCGACCGTCGTGAAGACCGGCTACACGGCGCAGGAGCCGGCGCCTCCGGTACCGGACCCGGCGCCGGAGGAGACGTCGGCCGACGCCGACCCCGAGCTGACGGCGCTCCGGCAGCGCCTCCTCGTCTCCGTGCTGCTCGCCGCGCCCGTCGTACTGCTCGCGATGGTTCCGGCGCTGCAGTTCGACAACTGGCAGTGGCTGTCGCTGACCCTCGCCGCGCCGGTCGTCGTCTGGGGCGGCCTGCCCTTCCACCGGTCGGCCTGGACGAACCTGCGGCACGGCGCCTCCACCATGGACACGCTCGTCTCGGTGGGCAGCCTTGCCGCGTTCGGCTGGTCGCTGTGGGCGCTCTTCCTCGGCCACGCGGGCATGCCCGGCATGCGGCACCCCTTCGAGCTGACGGTCTCGCGGACGGACGGCTCCTCCACGATCTACCTGGAGGTCGCCGCCGGCGTCACCGCCTTCATCCTGCTCGGCCGCTACCTGGAGGCCCGCTCCAAGCGGCGCGCCGGGGCCGCCCTGCGGGCGCTGACGGAACTGGGCGCGAAGGACGTGGCCGTGCTGCGACACGAGGAGGGCGAGCGCGGAGCGCTCTCGGTCGAGGGTGGCGGCCGGAGACGGGCGGGCGGCCGCGAGGTGCGGATCCCGGTGGACCGGCTGGCGGTCGGGGACCGGTTCGTCGTACGGCCCGGGGAGAAGATCGCCACGGACGGAACCGTCGTCGAGGGCGTCTCCGCCGTGGACGTCTCCATGCTGACCGGCGAGTCGGTGCCCGTGGACGTCGGCCCGGGCGACGCCGTCACCGGCGCGACCGTGAACGCGGGCGGCCGGCTCGTCGTCGAGGCCACCCGGATCGGCGCCGACACCCGGCTCGCCCACATGGCGAAGCTGGTGGAGGACGCGCAGAACGGCAAGGCCGAGGTGCAGCGGCTGGCCGACCGCGTCGCCGGCATCTTCGTCCCCGTGGTCCTGCTCATCGCGTCCGCCACCTTCGGGGCCTGGCTCGGGCTCACCGGTGACACCGTCGCCGCGTTCACGGCGGCCGTCGCGGTCCTGATCATCGCCTGCCCGTGCGCCCTGGGCCTGGCCACGCCGACCGCGCTGCTCGTCGGCACCGGCCGGGGCGCGCAGCTGGGCATCCTCATCAAGGGCCCCGAGGTCCTGGAGAGCACCCGTCGCGTCGACACCGTCGTCCTCGACAAGACCGGCACGGTCACCACCGGCCGGATGACCCTCCAGGAGGTGTACGCCGCCGAGGACACCGACGTAAAGCAGCTGCTGCGGCTCGCGGGCGCCCTGGAACACGCCTCCGAGCACCCGGTCGCCCGGGCGGTGGCCGCGGGCGCCGAGATGGGGGTCCCCCCGCTCGAGGAAAGCCGGGAGTGGGGGCGGGCCGGGGAGCTGCCGGCGGTCGAGCACTTCGAGAACGTGCCGGGGCGGGGCGTACGCGGGCGCGTGGAGGGACGGGACGTGACCGTCGGGCGCCTCGTCGACGCCCCGCTCCCGCCGGAGCTGGCCCGCGCCAAGGACGAGGCCGAGCGGGACGGTCGTACGGCTGTCGTCGTCGGGTGGGACGGGGCGGTGCGCGGGGTGCTGGCCGTCGCCGACACGGTCAGGGAGACCAGTGCCCAGGCGGTGCGCGAGCTGCGGGCGCTGGGGCTCACGCCCGTGCTGCTGACCGGGGACAACCGGGCGGTGGCCCAGGCGGTGGCCGGCCGGGTCGGCATCGACGAGGTGATCGCCGAGGTGCTGCCCGAGGACAAGGTCGACGTCGTCAGGCGGCTCCAGGGCGAGGGACGGGTCGTCGCGATGGTCGGCGACGGCGTCAACGACGCGGCCGCGCTCGCCGCCGCCGACCTGGGGCTGGCCATGGGGACGGGCACGGACGCGGCGATCGAGGCGGGCGATCTGACGCTGGTGCGGGGGGATCTGCGGGTGGCCGCGGACGCCATCCGGCTGTCCCGGCGGACCCTGGCGACGATCAAGGGCAATCTCGTCTGGGCCTTCGGATACAACGTGGCCGCGCTGCCGCTGGCCGCCGCCGGGCTGCTGAACCCGATGCTCGCCGGGGCGGCGATGGCCTTCTCGTCGGTCTTCGTGGTGACGAACAGTTTGCGGTTGCGGACCTTCCGCTGACCCCGAGGGGCACGCGCGCCAAGTTACCGTCGGTTAGGCGAAGTCGAAACAACTAGCCCCCTGGAGTCCTGCGCGAGCCTCACATAAGCTCTTCACAAGGCTCGCGCATCATCCTTACGCTTGGGCCTCGATCGCTGTATCCGGTCTCTTGCGTATCTAACGGGACATATGCAAGAGACGCAGATCACAGTGATGCGAACGTAACCATCGAAGGGGTTCGAAGGTCTAAGTTGACGGTGTCAGCAAGCGTCTTGGGGGGCGCGAACTGACATCTGGGGATGTCTTGGGGGACTTCCTCAGAGATGCGTTGCCGGGGCACGCACACCGGGAAGCTTTGAGCGGCCCTCCCAGCGTGCGCTGTCCCGGCAGATCGCACACGGCAGGAGTACGGCGAGTTCTGCTCGTTTCGCTCAACACCTGCCAGCCAGACAACCGCATATGGCATCAGCGATTCAGGCGCTGTGTCCTCACAAGCGCCCGGCCGGATCCCGTGGGGGGAATCCGCACCGGGACATGGGAAGGCGCCCTGGTCGTCGGCCCGTGGGGGGACCGGCGCACCAGGGCGCCTTCTGCTGCGCCCGGACACCTCGGCGATGCGGCGCCCGACTCTTCCGCAGGCTCCAGGACCGCCCTCGTCACGCCGACGGGCCGCCCTCACGGACAGCCCGTCACACTGAAGGGCTGCCCTTATGGACAGCCCTTCAGCCTTCGGCAACCACGGCACTCGGCCGACGGGGGGACCGGTGCAGCAGCGCCCCCTCACCCGTGGATGTCAGCGCTCCTCGACGGGGACGAAGTCCCGCTCGACCACGCCCGTGACCGTGCCGACCCGGGGGACCACCCCCGGACCCCCGGCCGCGGACCCGGCACCGCAAGCCCTCAGTGACGGGGAACCAGTGCAGCGGGCCCCCTCACCCGTGGATGTCAGCGCTCCTCGACGGGGACGAAGTCCCGCTCGACCACGCCCGTGACCGTGCCGACCCGGGGGACCACCCCCGGACCCCCGGCCGCGGACCCGGCACCGCAAGCCCTCAGTGACGGGGGACCGGTGCAGCAGCGCCCCCTCACCCGTGGATGTCAGCGCTCCTCGACGGGGACGAAGTCCCGCTCGACGACGCCCGTGTAGATCTGGCGGGGGCGGCCGATGCGGGAGCCCGGCTCCTTGATCATCTCGTGCCACTGGGCGATCCAGCCCGGGAGGCGGCCGAGGGCGAACAGGACCGTGAACATCTCGGTCGGGAAGCCCATGGCCCGGTAGATCAGGCCGGTGTAGAAGTCGACGTTGGGGTAGAGGCTGCGCGAGACGAAGTAGTCGTCGGAGAGCGCGTGCTCCTCCAGCTTCAGCGCGATGTCCAGCAGCTCGTCGGACTTGCCGAGGGCGGAGAGGACGTCGTGCGCGGCGGCCTTGATGATCTTGGCGCGCGGGTCGAAGTTCTTGTAGACCCGGTGGCCGAAGCCCATCAGGCGGACGCCGTCCTCCTTGTTCTTCACCTTGCGGATGAAGGAGTCGACATCGCCGCCGGTGGCCTGGATGCCCTCGAGCATCTCCAGCACCGACTGGTTGGCGCCGCCGTGCAGCGGGCCCCACAGGGCGGAGATGCCGGCGGAGATCGAGGCGAACATGTTCGCCTGCGAGGAGCCCACCAGGCGGACCGTGGAGGTCGAGCAGTTCTGCTCGTGGTCGGCGTGCAGGATGAGCAGCTTGTCCAGGGCGGCGACCACGACCGGGTCGAGCTCGTACTCCTGGGCGGGGACCGAGAAGGTCATGCGCAGGAAGTTCTCGACGTAGCCGAGGTCGTTGCGCGGGTAGACGAACGGGTGGCCGATCGACTTCTTGTACGCGTACGCGGCGATCGTCGGGAGCTTGGCGAGCAGACGGATCGTCGAGAGGTTGCGCTGCTTCTCGTCGAACGGGTTGTGGCTGTCCTGGTAGAAGGTGGACAGCGCGGAGACCACCGACGACAGCATGGCCATCGGGTGGGCGTCGCGCGGGAAGCCCTTGTAGAAGTTCTTGACGTCCTCGTGCAGCAGGGTGTGCTGCGTGATGTCGTTCTTGAAGGCCGAGAGCTCGTCGACGGTCGGCAGTTCACCGTTGATGAGCAGGTAGGCGACCTCCAGGAAGGTGGAGCGTTCGGCCAGCTGCTCGATCGGGTAGCCGCGGTACCGGAGGATCCCGGCCTCACCGTCGAGGTAGGTGATGGCGGATTTATAGGCGGCGGTGTTGCCGTATCCGCTGTCCAGGGTCACAAGACCGGTCTGGGCGCGGAGCTTCCCGATGTCGAAGCCCTTGTCGCCGACGGTGCTGTCGATCACCGGGTAGGTGTACTCGCCGTCGCCGTACCGCAGTACTACAGAGTTGTCGCTCACGTCATCCCTCACCGACGTTGTGCCTCTTCTTCGAGGTTGCCCTGACTGTCTCTACCATCCCCCATTTGGCGCAGGAGAGTGCACTCGGGGGCGACCATTGGGCTTATCGACGGCACTCAGTGCCGTCAACTTGCTCATCCTGCCGCCTTCGTCACGCTTGCGGAAGTGCTCTGTGACCTTCACGACTCATTTGATCGATCATTTTTTGTGATGTCTCGGCATTGACGGACGGAGGGCGAGGTCAGAAGCCGGAGAGCCGGAAGTCGAGTGCCGTGCAGCGGCGTCCGGCCGACACCGTGCGCACCGCCTGTCCGATCGCCTTGCGGGAACCGACGAGGACGACCAGCTGCTTGGCGCGGGTCACCGCCGTGTACAGGAGGTTGCGTTGGAGCATCATCCACGCCCCGGTGGTGACCGGGATCACCACGGCGGGATATTCACTCCCCTGTGAACGGTGGATGGTCACCGCGTACGCGTGGGCCAGTTCGTCCAGTTCGTCGAATTCGTACGGCACCTCCTCGTCCTCGTCCGTCAGCACCGTGAGGCGCTGGTCGACCGGGTCGAGCGAGGTGACCACGCCCACGGTGCCGTTGAAGACACCGTTCTCCCCCTTCTCGTAATTGTTGCGGATCTGGGTGACCTTGTCGCCGACGCGGAAGACCCGGCCGCCGAACCGCTTCTCGGGCAGGTCGGGACGGCCCGGGGTGATGGCCTGCTGGAGCAGGCCGTTGAGCGTGCCGGCGCCGGCGGGGCCGCGGTGCATGGGGGCGAGGACCTGGACGTCGCGGCGCGGGTCCAGGCCGAACCTGGCCGGGACGCGGCGGGCGGCCACGTCGACCGTGAGCCGGCCGGCCTCCTCCGTGTCGTCCTCGACGAAGAGGAAGAAGTCCTTCATGCCGTCGGTGACCGGGTGCTGTCCGGCGTTGATCCGGTGGGCGTTCGTCACCACGCCCGACTGCTGGGCCTGGCGGAACACGCGCGTGAGGCGCACGGCGGGGACGGGGCTGCCGTCCGCGAGCAGGTCGCGGAGGACTTCGCCCGCGCCGACGCTGGGCAGCTGGTCGACGTCTCCGACGAAGAGCAGATGGGCGCCCGGGGGCACGGCCTTCACCAGCTTGTTGGCGAGCAGCAGGTCCAGCATGGACGCCTCGTCGACGACCACCAGGTCGGCGTCGAGCGGGCGGTCGCGGTCGTAGGCCGCGTCGCCGCCGGGCCTGAGCTCCAGCAGGCGGTGGACCGTGGAGGCCTCGGCGCCGGTCAGCTCGGCCAGGCGCTTGGCGGCGCGGCCGGTGGGGGCGGCGAGCAGGACCTTGGCCTTCTTGGCGCGGGCCAGCTCCACGACCGACCGGACCGTGAAGGACTTGCCGCAGCCGGGGCCGCCGGTGAGCACGGCGACCTTCTCGGTCAGCGCCAGCTTGACGGCGGCCTCCTGCTCGGGCGCGAGGTCCGCTCCCGTACGGCCCCTCAGCCAGGTCAGCGCCTTGTCCCAGGCCACGTCGCGGAAGCCCGGCATGCGGTCCTCCGGCGTGCGCAGCAGGCGCATCAGCTGGCCGGAGAGGGAGAGTTCGGCGCGGTGGAAGGGAACCAGGTAGACGGCCGTGACGGGTTCTCCTCCGTCCGGTCCCGGCACCTTCTCGCGTACGACGCCGGGGTCCTCGCCCTCCTCCGGGACCCGGGCCAGCTCGGCCAGGCACTCGATGACGAGGCCGGTGTCGACCTGGAGGAGCTTGACCGCGTCGGCGATCAGCCGCTCCTCGGGCAGGTAGCAGTGGCCCTGGTCGGCGGACTGGGACAGGGCGTACTGCAGGCCGGCCTTGACCCGCTCCGGGCTGTCGTGCGGGATGCCGACGGACTGGGCGATCTTGTCGGCGGTGAGGAAGCCGATGCCCCAGACGTCGGCCGCGAGCCGGTACGGCTGGTTCTTCACCACCGAGATCGAGGCGTCGCCGTACTTCTTGTAGATGCGGACCGCGATCGACGTGGAGACCTCGACGGTCTGGAGGAAGAGCATGACCTCCTTGATCGCCTTCTGTTCCTCCCAGGCGTCGGCGATCTTCCTGGTGCGTTTCGGTCCGAGGCCGGGGACCTCGACGAGACGCTTCGGCTCCTCCTCGATGATCTTCAGGGTGTCCATGCCGAAGTGCTGGGTGATGCGGTCGGCGAAGACCGGGCCGATGCCCTTGACCAGTCCTGATCCGAGGTAGCGGCGGATGCCCTGGACGGTGGCCGGGAGGACGGTCGTGTAGTTCTCCACCAGGAACTGCTTGCCGTACTGCGGGTGCGAGCCCCAGCGGCCCTCCATGCGCAGCGACTCGCCGACCTGGGCGCCGAGCAGCGCGCCGACGACCGTGAGGAGGTCGCCGCCGCCTCTGCCGGTGTCGACGCGGGCGACCGTGTAGCCGTTCTCCTCGTTGGCGTACGTGATGCGCTCGAGCACGCCCTCGAGCGTGGCCAGTCGCCGCTCTCCCGCCCGGGACGCCCCCGCCTGATCGGTCATGGTCCGACGGTACCGCCGGGGTCTGACATCACGATCCTGTCTCGGGGTCTTGCCTACTGCCGTGTAATCGATTCCAATCCTCTCTACACGTCGATGTAATCGATTCCACGAGGAGGTGGAGCGGCGATGGCGAGCATCAAGGACGTCGCTGCCGAGGCGGGGGTCTCCGTCGCCACGGTCTCGCGCGTCCTGAACGACCATCCGTCGGTCAGCGAGGACGCACGCACGCGCGTACTGGCCGCCGTCGAGACGCTGGGCTACCGCCCGAACGCCGTCGCCCGGTCGCTGCGCACCGACCAGACCCACACCCTCGGGCTGGTCATCAGCGACGTGATGAACCCCTACTTCACCGAACTGGCCCGCTCCGTCGAGGAGGAGGCCCGCGCGCTCGGCTACAGCGTCATCATCGGCAACGCCGACGAGCGGCCCGACCTCCAGGACCACCACGTACGGACCCTGCTCGACCGCCGGATCGACGGCCTGCTCGTCTCCCCCACCGACGGCGGCTCGCCGCTGATGCTGGACGCCGTGCGCGCGGGGACGCCGATGGTGTTCGTCGACCGGTGGATCCCGGGCGTGGACGTGCCGGTGGTCCGGGCGGACGGACGGGCGGCCATCCGGGACCTGGTCGCTCATCTGCACGGGCTGGGGCACCGCAGGCTCGCCATCATCGCCGGGCCCGCCGCCACCACCACGGGCAGCGAGCGCGTCGAGGCCTTCCGGGCGGCATTGGCCGAACACGGCCTTCCCCTGCCCGACGCCTACACCGGGCAGGGCGACTTCCAGGCCGAGAGCGGGCGGCGGGTCACCGACGGCTTCCTCGACCTGCCCGAGCCGCCCGAGGTCGTCTTCGCGGCCGACAACCTGATGGCGCTGGGCGCGCTGGACGCCGTACGCGCGCGTGGACTGCGCGTTCCCGACGACATCGCGCTCGCCGCGTTCGACGACATCCGCTGGTTCGTGCACACCGATCCGCCGATCACGGCGATCGCCCAGCCGACGGGCGAGCTGGGACGCGCCGCCGTGCGCGCGCTCGTCGACCGCATCGAGGGACGGCCCCCGCAGTCCGTCACCCTCGCCGCCCGTCTCGTCGTACGCCGCTCGTGCGGCGAGAACCCTGCAAGGAACAGGAGCCAGTCGTGAGCAACGCGGACGAGTTGCTGCGCATCGAAGGCATACGGAAGACCTTCCCCGGGGTGGTCGCGCTCGACGGCGTCGACTTCGACCTGCGCCGGGGCGAGGTGCACGTACTGCTCGGTGAGAACGGCGCGGGCAAGAGCACCCTCATCAAGATGCTCTCCGGCGCCTACCGCCCCGACGCCGGGCGGATCCTGGCCGGCGGCGAGGAGGTGCGCATCCATGGTGCGCAGGACTCCGAGCGCCTCGGGATCGCCACCATCTACCAGGAGTTCAACCTCGTACCGGATCTGACGGTCGCCGAGAACATCTTCCTGGGGCGGCAGCCGCGCCGCTTCGGGATGATCGACCGCAAGCGGATGGAGGCCGAGGCCGCCGTCCTGCTGGAGCGGGTCGGCGTCAACGTCTCTCCCCGCGCGCGCGTGCGCGAACTCGGCATCGCGCGCCTGCAGATGGTCGAGATCGCGAAGGCGCTGAGCCTGAACGCGCGCGTGCTGATCATGGACGAGCCGACGGCCGTGCTCACCTCCGAGGAGGTCGAGAAGCTCTTCGCGATCGTGCGCAGGCTGCGCGAGGACGGCGTGGGCATCGTCTTCATCACGCATCACCTGGAGGAGATCGCCGCCCTGGGCGACCGGGTCACGGTCATCCGCGACGGCAGGAGCGTCGGCCAGGTGCCCGCCACCACGCCCGAGGACGAGCTCGTACGGCTCATGGTGGGCCGTTCCATCGAGCAGCAGTACCCGCGTGAGCGCGCCGACACGGGCGCCGCCCTGCTGTCCGTGGAGGGCCTCACGCGCGACGGTGTCTTCCACGACGTCAGCTTCGAGGTGCACGCCGGTGAGGTCGTCGGCATCGCGGGGCTGGTCGGGGCCGGTCGTACCGAGGTCGTACGGGCCGTGTTCGGGGCGGACCCGTACGACCGGGGAGCGGTGCGGGTCGGGGGCGCGCGACTGCCCCGGTACGACGTGAACGCGGCCATGGCGGCCGGGGTCGGGCTCGTACCGGAGGACCGCAAGGGTCAGGGACTCGTCCTGGACGCCTCCGTCGAGGAGAACCTCGGGCTGGTGACCATGCGGTCGGCGACCCGGGCGGGGCTCGTCGACCTCAAGGGCCAGCACGAGGCCGCCGACCGGATCGCGCAGCAGCTCGGTGTGCGGATGGCGGGCCTCGGCCAGCACGTGCGCACGCTCTCCGGCGGCAACCAGCAGAAGGTCGTCATCGGCAAGTGGCTGCTCGCCGACACCAAGGTGCTGATCCTCGACGAGCCGACGCGCGGGATCGACGTCGGCGCCAAGGTCGAGATCTACCAGCTCGTCAACGAGCTGACGGCCGCCGGTGCCGCCGTCCTGATGATCTCCAGCGATCTGCCCGAGGTGCTCGGCATGAGCGACCGGGTGCTGGTGATGGCCCAGGGCCGGATCGCCGGCGAACTCCCGGCCGACGAGGCCACCCAGGACGCCGTGATGGCACTCGCCGTCAGCGCTCCTGGCACCCCCAGTACCCCTACTACTTCCGAAGTGGAGGCCGGCCGTGGCCGCTGACACGCTCAGGAGCACAACGGGCGCCGGTGGCGCCGCGGCGGTACGCCGTCTGCTGCTCGACAACGGGGCGCTCACCGCGCTCATCGTCCTCGTCATCGCCATGTCGGCGCTGTCGGGCGACTTCCTGACCACCGACAACCTGCTCAACGTGGGCGTGCAGGCCGCCGTGACGGCCATCCTCGCCTTCGGCGTGACCTTCGTGATCGTCTCGGCGGGCATCGACCTGTCGGTCGGCTCGGTGGCGGCCCTGTCGGCCACCGTCCTGGCCTGGAGCGCCACCCAGCAGGGCGTCCCGGTCGTGCTCGCGGTCCTCCTCGCGATCGTCACCGGCATCGTGTGCGGTCTGGTGAACGGTTTCCTCATCGCGTACGGCAAGCTGCCTCCGTTCATCGCCACGCTCGCGATGCTGTCGGTGGGCCGCGGTCTGTCGCTGGTGATCTCCGAGGGCTCCCCGATCGCCTTCCCCGACTCCGTCTCGCACCTGGGTGACACGCTGGGCGGCTGGCTGCCCGTCCCCGTGCTGGTCATGGTCGTCATGGGTCTGATCGCCGCGTTCGTGCTGGGCCGGACGTACATCGGCCGCTCGATGTACGCCATCGGCGGCAACGAGGAGGCCGCGCGCCTGTCCGGTCTGCGCGTGAAGAAGCAGAAGCTCGCCATCTACGCCCTGTCCGGGGTGTTCGCCGCCGCCGCGGGCATCGTGCTCGCCGCCCGGCTGTCCTCCGCGCAGCCGCAGGCCGCCGACGGCTACGAGCTGGACGCGATCGCCGCGGTCGTCATCGGCGGCGCGTCCCTCGCAGGTGGTACGGGCAAGGCCTCCGGCACCCTGATCGGCGCGCTGATCCTGGCGGTGCTGCGCAACGGCCTCAACCTGCTCTCCGTCTCCGCGTTCTGGCAGCAGGTCGTCATCGGTGTCGTCATCGCGCTGGCCGTCCTGCTGGACACCGTGCGCCGCAAGGCCGGGGCGACGCCGGCGGCGGCGGGCACGGGCGGCGGCAAGGGCAGGCAGGCGGCGACGTACGGTCTCGCGGCCGTCGTCACCGTGGCGATCGTCGGCGCGACCTCCTTCCTGCACAGCGGCTCGTCCTCGGCGGCGAACCCGAAGATCGGTCTGGCGCTGTCGACGCTCAACAACCCCTTCTTCGTGCAGATCCAGTCGGGTGCGAAGGCCGAGGCCAAGCGGCTCGGCGTCGACCTGACCGTCACGGACGCCCAGAACGACGCCTCGCAGCAGGCCAACCAGCTGCAGAACTTCACCAGCTCCGGCTACGACTCGATCATCGTCAACCCGGTGGACTCCGACGCGGCCGGTCCGGCCGTGCGCGCCGCCGACAAGGCGAAGATCCCGGTCGTCGCGGTCGACCGCGGCGTCAACAAGGCGCCGACGGACACGCTCGTGGCCTCCGACAACGTCGCCGGCGGCGAGCTCGCCGCGAAGACGATCGCCGAGAAGCTCGGCGGCACCGGCAAGATCGTGATCCTGCAGGGCCAGGCGGGCACCTCCGCCGCCCGGGAGCGCGCCGAGGGCTTCGCCAAGGGGCTGAAGGCCTACCCGGGCATCCAGGTGCTGGCCCAGCAGCCGGCCGACTTCGACCGCACCAAGGGCCTCGACGTGATGTCGAACCTGCTCCAGGCGCACCCGGACGTCCAGGGCGTCGTCGCCGCGAACGACGAGATGGCGCTCGGCGCGATCAAGGCGCTCGGTTCCAAGGCGGGCAGGTCCGTCCAGGTCGTCGGCTTCGACGGCACGCCGGACGGCCTGAACGCGGTGAAGGACGGCACGCTGTACGCGTCCGTCGCGCAGCAGCCGTCCCAGCTGGGCAGAATCGCCGTGGACAACGCGCTGAAGGCGCTGCAGGGCAAGAAGGTCGAGCAGACGGTGAAGGTGCCGGTGAAGGTGGTCACGAAGGAGAACGTGGCCGGCTTCAGCGGCTGACATCGGCGGGCGGGCGGACAGCCGTTCGGGACACGAGGGTCCTTCGGGATCTCAGGGTCCGTGCGGCCGTCCGCCCCACGTCACGTAGCAGGGGAGTTCTTTCATGTACGACTACGACCTACTGGTCGTAGGGTCGGCCAACGCCGACCTGGTGATCGGCGTCGAACGACGGCCGGGGGCCGGCGAGACGGTCCTCGGTTCCGACCTGGCCGTCCACCCGGGCGGCAAGGGCGCGAACCAGGCCGTCGCGGCGGCCCGCCTCGGCGCCCGTACGGCCCTGCTGGCCCGGGTCGGCGACGACGCGTACGGCCGGCTGCTGCTCGACTCGCAGCGGGCGGCCGGCGTCGACACGGTGGGCGTGCTGGTGGGCGGGGCGCCGACCGGGGTCGCGCTGATCACGGTGGACCCGTCCGGCGACAACAGCATCGTCGTCTCACCGGGCGCGAACGGCCGGCTGACACCGGCGGACGTACGGGCCGCGGAGGGCCTGTTCCAGTCCTCCCGGGTGGTGTCGGCGCAGCTGGAGATCCCGCTGGAGACGGTCGTGGCGGCGGCGGCGAGCCTGGCGCCGGACAGCCGCTTCGTGCTGAACCCCTCCCCACCGCGTCCGCTGCCCGCCGTGCTGCTCGCGGCCTGCGACCCGCTGATCGTCAACGAACACGAGGCCAAGGTGATCCTGGGCGAGGCGTGTTCGAGCGACGAGCCGGAGGACTGGGCACGGCTCCTGCTCGCGAAGGGGCCGCGGTCGGTGGTGGTAACGCTCGGCGCGGAGGGTGCGCTGGTGGCGTCCACCGAGGACGGTGTCGAGCGGGTCGCGTCCGTCGAGGTGGACGCCGTGGACACGACGGGCGCGGGTGACTCCTTCACGGCGGCGCTGGCGTGGAAACTGGGCGCGGGCGCGTCGCTCGCGGAGGCGGCGGCGTACGCGGCACGGGTGGGGGCGGTCTCGGTGACGCGGCGGGGCGCGCAGGAGTCGTTCCCCACGGCGGAGGAGGTCGGAGCTCTGTGAAGAAGGCGGGAATCCTGAACCGTCATCTCTCCGGTGCGCTCGCCGAGCTGGGGCACGGGGACGGGGTGCTGGTGTGTGACGCCGGCATGCCGATACCGGACGGGCCGCGCGTGGTCGACCTCGCCTTCCGGGCGGGGGTGCCGTCGTTCGCGGAGGTGGTGGAGGGGCTGCTGGAGGAGCTGGTGGTGGAGGGAGCCACGGCTGCCTCCGAGGTGCGGGAGGCCAATCCGGCGGCGGCCGGGCTGCTGGCCGGCCACTTCACCGAACTCGTCTACGTCTCGCACGAGAAGCTGAAGGAGTTGTCGGCCGGGGCGCGGCTGGTCGTACGGACGGGTGAGGCACGGCCGTACGCCAATGTGCTGCTGCGGTGCGGGGTCTTCTTCTGAGCCGCTCACCGGCGCCCGCACGCCGCTGACCCGCGCGCGGACGCGCGCAGACGCTTCGAGGGGCCCGGTCCGTCGACCGGGCCCCTCGGCTTGCCCCCTCCAACCATCAGAACCCCCGCGATCCCCCCAGATCCCCCTCCAGAAGTCCTGACGCCCTGTACGACCGGCGGGGGCCGGGCAGGGTTGCACGCTCATCGAGTTTTTCTTCGCGGAGCCTCTGAGACTCCTCAAGTCGCTTGCCGGGCAGGGATCATGGCGGTCACGGTGCTCCCCATGACAGGAATCACGGGGCTGAACAAGAAGCACAACTTCGTGCTGCTCGTCCGGGACGCGGACGTGGTCGCCGCGGCCCTGCGTGAGGCGCTGGCCGAGGCCTCGCCCGGGGAACGCCCCGGCCTGGAACGCGCCGCCGCACTCGTCGAGTCCACCGCCGCCGCCACCGAGACCGAGCTGCGCGCCCGCTGGGTCCGCTCGCGGCTGGCCGCCGTCGGCTTCACGGGGGACATCGCCTCGGTCGCGGCGGTGAGGGCACTGCGCCGGGCCGAGCCGAAGCTGAGCCTGCTGGCCGCGGTGCAACTGCAGAAGGAGGCAGTGGTCCATCCGGAGTGATCCGTCAGGCCCGAGCGACCCGGAACACCCGAGCGGCCGCGCACAACGGAGGTGCGTCGAGGAGTGCCGGCCGCCCAGAGCCCCTGGACGGCCGGCCGCCCCTTCGTCAGTGCCGTACGTGCTCCACGAACCGCGCCGCCGTCTCCGCCAGCACCTCGCGCCCGTCCCGCGCCCACAGCCCGTCGTTGAACAGCTCGACCTCGATCGGGCCCGTGTAGCCGGCCGCCTCGACGTAGCCCTGCCACTCGCGCATGTCGATCGCGCCGTCGCCGATCTGGCCCCGGCCGGTGAGGACGCCCTCCGGCAGGGGGGTGGTCCAGTCGGCGAGCTGGAAGGTGTGGATACGGCCGCCCGCGCCCGCCCGGGCGATCTGCTCGGGGGCCGTGTCGTCCCACCAGATGTGGTACGTGTCCACCGTGACGCCCACCTGGTGTGCGGGGAAGCGTTCCGCGAGGTCCAAGGCCTGGGCGAGGGTGGAGACCACGCAGCGGTCGGAGGCGTACATCGGGTGGAGCGGCTCGATGGCCAGCTTCACCCCGTGCTCCTCCGCGTACGGGCCCAGCTCGGCCAGCGCGTCCGCGATGCGCTCCCGCGCGCCCCGCAGGTCCTTCGAACCGGCGGGCAGGCCGCCGGAGACCAGCACGAGCACCTCCGTGCCCAGCGTCGCCGCCTCCTCGACGGCGCGGCGGTTGTCGGCCAGGGCCGTGGCCCGCTCCTGCGGGTCGATCGCCGTGAAGAAGCCACCGCGGCAGAGCGTCGTCACCGCCAGGCCCGCGTCGCGGACCAGCTTCGCCGTCGCCTCCAGGCCGTACGTCTGGACCGGCTCACGCCAGAGGCCGACGCCCGGCACGCCCAACTCCAGGCACGCGTCGACCAGTTCCGGCATCGACAGCTGCTTGACCGTCATCTGGTTGATGCTGAAACGCTCGAGACCGGTCACTGGGCCACTCCGTACAGGGCGAGCAGGTTCTTCATCCGCTCCTCCGCCAGCTTCGGGTCCGGGAACAGGCCCAGGCCGTCGGCGAGTTCGTAGGCGCGGGCGAAGTGCGGGAGGGAGCGGGCCGACTGGAGGCCGCCGACCATGGTGAAGTGGGACTGGTGGCCCGCCAGCCAGGCCAGGAAGACCACGCCCGTCTTGTAGAAGCGGGTGGGGGCCTGGAAGAGGTGGCGGGAGAGGTCGACGGTCGGGTCCAGGAGCTCCCGGAAGCCGGCCACGTCGCCCGTGTCCAGGACCCGTACGGCCTCCGCCGCCAGCGGGCCCAACGGGTCGAAGATGCCGAGCAGGGCGTGGCTGAAGCCCTTCTCGTCGCCCGCGATCAGCTCGGGGTAGTTGAAGTCGTCGCCCGTGTAGCAGCGCACACCCTGCGGAAGCCTGCGGCGGATGTCGATCTCGCGCTGGGCCTCCAGCAGCGACACCTTGATGCCGTCGACCTTGTCCGGGTGCGCGGCGATGACCTCCAGGAAGGTGTCCGTCGCCGCGTCCAGGTCGGACGAGCCCCAGTAGCCCTCGAGCGCCGGGTCGAACATCGGGCCCAGCCAGTGCAGGATCACCGGCTCGGAGGACTGGCGCAGCAGGTGGCCGTAGACCTCCAGGTAGTCCTCGGGGCCCTGGGCGGCCGCCGCCAGCGCGCGGGAGGCCATCAGGATGGCCTGGGCGCCGGAGGCCTCGACGAGGGCGAGCTGCTCCTCGTAGGCCGCGCGGACCTCGGCGAGGGTCGCCGGGCCGGTGAGCTGGTCGGTGCCGACGCCGCAGGCGATGAGACCACCGACCGCCTTGGCCTCGGCGGCGCTGCGGCGGATCAGCTCGGCCGCGCCCGCCCAGTCCAGGCCCATGCCCCGCTGGGCGGTGTCCATGGCCTCGGCCACGCCGAGTCCGTGGGACCACAGGTGGCGGCGGAAGGCGAGGGTCGCGTCCCAGTCGACGGCGGCGGGCGAGTCGGGGGTGGTGTCGGCGAACGGGTCGGCCACGACGTGGGCCGCCGAGAAGACCGTACGGGAGGTGAAGGGGGCGCCGGTGGTGACGGCGAGGGGCTCCGTGCGGGGCTCGTAGGTCCGCAGGCCGCCCTTGCCGTCGGGCAGTTGGATGGTCACAGCTGGATCTCCGGTACGTCGAGACGGCGGCCCTCGGCGGACGACTTCAGGCCCAGCTCGGCGAGCTGGACGCCGCGGGCGCCGGCGAGCAGGTCCCAGTGGTAGTCGGCGCCGGTGTAGACGTGCTTGAGGAACAGCTCCCACTGGGCCTTGAAGCCGTTGTCGAAGTCGGCGTTGTCGGGCACTTCCTGCCACTGGTCGCGGAAGACCTCGGTGGCGGGGATGTCCGGGTTCCACACGGGCTTGGGGGTGGCCGACCTGTGCTGGACCCGGCAGTTCCTGAGCCCGGCCACCGCCGAGCCCTCCGTGCCGTCCACCTGGAACTCCACCAGCTCGTCGCGGTTGACGCGCACGGCCCACGAGGAGTTGATCTGGGCGATGGCGCCGCCGTCGAGCTCGAAGATGCCGTAGGCGGCGTCGTCGGCGGTGGCGTCGTAGGGCTTGCCGTTCTCGTCCCAGCGCTGCGGGATGTGGGTGGTGGCGATGGCCTGGACGGACTTCACCCGGCCGAACAGCTCGTGCAGGACGTACTCCCAGTGCGGGAACATGTCGACGACGATGCCGCCGCCGTCCTCGGCGCGGTAGTTCCAGGACGGGCGCTGGGCGGCCTGCCAGTCGCCCTCGAAGACCCAGTAGCCGAACTCGCCGCGGACGGAGAGGATCCGGCCGAAGAAGCCGCCGTCGATGAGGCGCTTCAGCTTGAGCAGGCCGGGGAGGAAGAGCTTGTCCTGGACGACGCCGTGCTTGATGCCGGCCTCGTTGGCGAGCCGGGCGAGCTCCAGGGCGCCTTCGAGGCCGGTGGCCGTCGGCTTCTCCGTGTAGATGTGCTTGCCGGCCGCGATCGCCTTCTTGATCGCCTCCTCACGGGCGGAGGTCACCTGAGCGTCGAAGTAGATCTCGACGGTCGGGTCGGCGAGGACCGCGTCCACGTCCGTCGAGACGTGCTCCAGGCCGTGCTGCTCGGCGAGCGCCTTCAGCACGTGCTCGCGGCGGCCGACCAGGATCGGCTCCGGCCACAGCACGGTGCCGTCGCCGAGGTCGAGGCCGCCCTGTTCGCGGATGGCCAGGATGGAGCGGACCAGGTGCTGGCGGTAGCCCATGCGCCCGGTCACGCCGTTCATGGCGATACGCACCGTCTTGCGTGTCACGTGGGTCCCTTTCGTAGGTCGTACGCAGCGTTCCGACGCGTCTCGTACGCGGTTGTGCGCGCCGCGTACGCCTTTTCCTGATCAGCGTTACAGCAAGCGCTTTCTATCCAATGAGAAGCTAGCCTCTGACCAGCGGTCTGGACAAGACCGTGTCCATCCCGAGTTGTTCGAGGGGGCGAACAAACGGGGTCCTTGGCCGTAAGGTCTGCTCGGCACGCCCGGAACCATGCCCGCGGCGTGCCCTGTCTACGAGGGCGTACGACGACGTACGACGAGATGCGCGACCGGAGGACGACGAGATGACGGTGACCCTGGCGGACGTGGCGGCCCGCGCGCAGGTCTCCCCCGCGACGGTGTCGCGCGTACTGAACGGGAACTATCCCGTGGCCGCAACCACCCGGGAGCGGGTGCTGCGCGCTGTGGACGAGCTGGACTACGTACTGAACGGACCCGCGAGCGCGCTGGCGGCGGCCACCTCCGACCTGGTCGGCATCCTGGTCAACGACATCGCCGACCCGTTCTTCGGGATCATGGCGAGCGCGATCCAGTCGGAGATCGGGGGACCGGGCGGCAGAGCCGGCGGGGAACGGCTGGCGGTGGTGTGCAACACCGGGGGCACGCCCGAGCGTGAGCTGACCTACCTGACGCTGCTGCAGCGGCAGCGGGCCGCGGCCGTGGTGCTGACCGGCGGGGCCGTGGAGGACGAGCCGCACGCGGCGGCGGTGGCGGCGAAGCTGCGGAAGCTGGGGGAGGCGGGGACGCGGGTCGTCCTGTGCGGGCGCCCGCCCGCGCCGGAGACCGGGGCGATCGCCCTGACCTTCGACAACCGGGGCGGAGGACGGGAGCTCACCGAGCACCTCATCGGGCTCGGCCACCGGCGCCTCGGGTACATCGCGGGCCCCGAGGAGCGGACGACGACCCGCCACCGGCTGGAGGGCCACCGCGCCGCGCTGGCGGCGGCCGGCATCGAGGAGGACCCCCGTTGGACCGTCCACGGCCGCTACGACCGGCGGGCGGGCTACGAGGCGACGCTGGAGCTGCTGCGCCGCGACCCGTCCCTGACGGCCGTCGTCGCCGCGAACGACTCGGTGGCGCTGGGAGCGTGCGCGGCACTGCGCGAGTCCGGGCTGCGCATCCCCGAGGACGTCTCGGTCGCCGGTTTCGACGACCTCCCCTTCAGCATCGACGCGGTGCCCGCCCTGACGACGGTACGGCTGCCGCTGGCGGAGGCGGGGGCCCGGGCGGGCCGGATCGCGATGGGCCGGGAGGAGCCGCCGCCCGGCGGGATCGCCACGGTGCGGGGGGAGTTGATGGTGCGGGGGTCCTCCGGGGTGCCTCGGGGGTGAGGGGCCGGGGCGGGGGCGGGGGCGGGGCGGCTCGGGGACCCCGGGACTTCTCCGGTCCCCGGGACTTCTCCGGTCCCCGGGACTTCTCCGGTCCCCGGGACTTCTCCGGTCCCCGGGACTTCTCCGGTCCCCGGCTCCGACCGAGGACCGCCTGGTGTCGAACTGGCGCGAGACGACGATCCCGCGCTCGCTCGACGACGTCGCCGCGTTGCAGGAGACCGAGGACGGCCCGATCATCGTCCATGGCAGCGCCACCCTGAACCACGCCCTCTCGGACGCCGGCCTGATCGACCGTTACCACCTGCTCGTCTTCCCGCTCCTGCTCGGCGCGGGAAAGCGCCTCTTCAGCGCCACCGACAAGGACACCCAGAAGCTGGAGCTCGTCGAGCACGAGGTCTACGCCAACGGTCTGCAGAAGAACGTCTTCGACGTCGTCCGCTGACGCCCCCCGGCTGGACCCGCACCGCACCCGCGGGCCACAGTGGGACCATGAAGCTCGCCTTCTCCACCCTCGGTGTTCCCGGTCTGCCGCTCGCCGACGTGCTGCGGCTCGCCTCCGCCCACGGCTACCACGGCGTCGAGTTGCGCGCCCACCCGGAGGAGCCGGTGCATCCCGGCCTGGAGCCCGCCCAACGCGCCGCCGCGGCCGCCGAGTTCAAGGCGGCCGGGGTCGAGATCCTGGGACTCGCGGGGTACGCGCGCGTGGCCGCGCCGGGTGCGGACGAGCCCGTGATCGAGGAGGTGCGCGGACTCATCGGCCTCGCCCGTGACCTCGGCGCGCCCTTCGTCCGCGTCTTCCCGGGCGGGTCCGACACCCAGTCCCCCGCCGAGGCGGACGCCGTCGCCGCCCGGCGGCTCGGGACCGCCGCCGAGTACGCCGCCGACCTCGGTGTCCGCGTCCTGCTGGAGACCCACGACTCCCATCGCACCGGCGCCGCCGCGACCCGCGTCCTCGGCCTCGTCGGGCACCGGCAGGTGGGCGCGCTGTGGGACGTGATGCACACCTGGCTGGGCGGCGAGCAGCCGCAGGAGACGTACGCGGCACTCTCGCCGTACCTCGGATACGTGCAGGTGAAGGACATCGCCTCGGCCGAGGACACCACCCCGCTGGCACTGGGCGCGGGAGTGCTGCCGCTCGCCGAGTGCGTGGAGGTCCTCTCCCGGCACGGGTGGGACGGCTGGCTGTGCTGGGAGTACGAGAAGCGGTGGTACGAGAACGCCGAGCCGTTGGACGGGTTGTTGCAGGCGGGGCGGGAGCATCTGGGGCGGTTGCTCAACGAGTCCGCCTGAGGGTCCGGCCCCTGGTTAGGCCTGTCCGGGGTCGCCCCCGGGGGGATCGCCCTGCCGGGACCACCCTGCGGGCATGGCCCTCCCGGGATCGCCCCGCCGGGATCGCCCCGCAGGGACCCTCTGCGGGGAGGCCCCTGCCGGGATCTTCCCCGTGGGGATGCCCCTGCCGGGATCGCCCTGCCGGGACCCTCTGCGAGGGCGCCCCTGCCGGAATCTCCCCGCAGGGATCGCCCCGCCGGGCCCGCCTTGCCGGGCCCCCTGCGAGGATGGCCCGCCCGGGATATCCCCGCCGGGACCCCCTGCGGGGATATCCCCGCCGGAATCTCCCCGTCGGGATCGCCCTGCCGGGATCGCCCTGCCGGGATCGCCCTGGCCCGTAATTGGCTGGCGGGTCCGCGGGGGTGCGGGCTAGCCTCCGCGCCGTGAATCAGCCCTCAGCGCCTGTCGCGCCGCCCGCCGCTCCGTCGGCGTCATGAGTCTCGGCCGGACCTTCCTCGACGTTCGCCCCCTCCGAACCTCCCCCCTCTTCCGGCGGCTGCTGATCGGCCGCACCGTGTCCGTGCTCGGCAGCTTCATGACCATGGTCACCGTCATGTACCAGGTCTGGGACATGACCCACAGCGCGGTCTGGAGCGGCGCGGTCGGCCTGGCGCAGGCGCTGCCGATGGTCGGCTTCGGTCTGTTCGCCGGGGCCTGGGTCGACCGGGTCGACCGGCGCCGCGTCTACCTCCTGGGCACCGTCGGCCAGGCGGTGTGCTCCCTGCTGCTGGCCGTGCAGGGCTTCACCGGGCATGTGCCGGTGGCCGTCGTGCTGGGGCTGGTCGCGGTGCAGTCGGCGTTCGGGGCGGTCGGGGCGCCGGCGGCGGGGGTGTTCGTGCCGCGACTGCTGCCCAAGGACCAGGTCGCCGCGGGGCTCGCCCTGAACCAGGTCACCGGCCAGGCGATGATGCTGCTCGGGCCGGCCGTCGCCGGTGTGGTGCTCGGGTGGTGGGGCATCGGCGTCTGCTATCTGCTGGACGCCCTCAGCTTCGGTGTGTCCTTCTACGGCGCCTTCGGTCTGCCCGCCCTGCCGCCCGAGGGCGAGAAGTCCCGCCCCGGTCTGCACGGCGTCCTGGACGGCCTGCGCTTCCTGACCGGGCACCGGGTGGTGCGCGGCGCGCTGCTGACGGATCTGGCCGCCACCGTGCTCGCGATGCCGGCCAGCCTGTTCCCGCTGGTCAACGCGGAACGCTTCGGCGGTGATCCGCACACGCTGGGCCTGTTCCTGTCGGCGCTGGCGGTGGGGGGTGTCGCGGCGACCGCGTTCTCCGGCCCGGTCACCCGGCTGGCCCGTCCGGGCCCGGTGATGCTGTGCGCGTCCGCGACCTGGGGCGTGGCCCTCGCCCTGTTCGGCGTGACGACCGACGCCTGGACGGGCCTCGGCATGCTGATCCTGGCCGGCGCAGCGGACGCGGTGGCCGTCCTCTCCCGGACGACGATCGTCCAGACCCGTACCCCGGACGCCCTGCTCGGCCGGGTCACGGCCGCCGAGACGATCGTCGGCCAGGCGGGCCCCCACCTCGGCAACCTCCGCGCCGGCGTGGTGGCCGGCTGGACCTCGGGAGCGACAGCGCTGGTCACGGGCGGCCTGCTGTGTCTGCTCGCGGTGGCGGGGGTGGGCGCGACCACGCCGGAACTACGGCGCGGGGGCGGGACGGAGGAGCCTTCGGCGAGCGAGGGAACGGCACCGGAGGCGGACGCGCCACCGTCGACGGCAAAGCCCGGCACCCTCTCGGCGTCCCCGGCAACGGAGCCGGACGGGCCCCGCCGACCACGGCTGCGGCCGGGCCGTGAGACCGGCGCCGGCGCCAGGCCGCAGCGCCGGCAACGACACCGGGGCGCCGGGCACCACCCCTTGGCGGCAGGTAGGTTGATGGCGGCCGGGGCGGGGGCTGCCGGCGCCGAGTGAGGGAACCGACGACGGGGGCGGCATGACGGGACTGATAGGCGTCGGAGTGCTCCTCCTGCCGTTCGGGCTGCGCATCTGGTACGTCGAGCGGAGCATGAGGCGCAACGGCGTGCGCGTGGTCGCCACCTGCGTCGACCACGTCTACGAGGGGAACAGCGCGCATCCGAGAAGGCTGGTCTGCACCGGCATCACCGCGGACGGCCACTCCGCACGCTGGAACGTGGACGCCGACCCCGACTCCTTCCCGCGCGTGGGGGAGCCGATCGAGCTGATCTACGACGCGCAGTACCCGGGTCAGGCGGAACGGTGGACGGAGAAGAAGTCCCCCGTCAGCCTCGGCGTCGGCTGGACCTCCCTGGCCGTGCTGCTGATCGCGGCGGGCACGCTGAGCGTGCTGCTCGGCTGAGGCGGACAACCGCGGTCACGCCGTACGCGCCCGGAACCGCGCCACCCGCTCCGCCAGCCGCACCCGGCGCTCCGGCCACTCGTCGGCCGTGATCGAGAAGATCGCGGAGTCGCGGAGCCGGCCGTCCTCGCCCGGGGCCCAGGAGCGGGACCAGTTGCGCAGGACGCCCTCGAAGCGGGCGCCGACGCTCTCGATGGCCGCGCGGGAACGGCTGTTGCGGGCATCGGTCTTCAGATCCACCCGGGACACCCCCCACTCCTCGAACGCGTGCCGGAAGAGGAGGAACTTGGCCTCGGCGTTCACGCCCGTGCCCTGGGCGGAGCTCGCGAGCCAGGTGAAGCCGACCTCGACGGCGTCCAGCCGGTCCTCGCCCCACCAGCACCGCGGATCCAGGTAGGCCGTGGCGCCGACCGCCCGGCCGGTGGCGAGGGACACCTGCGCGTAGGGCGCGACCCAGCCCGTGGCGGCGCGGGCGAGCTGCGCGTCGACATAGTCGCCGACCTCGTCGGCCCTCGGCACCCAGGTGTACGTGTACGTCCCCCGCTGCTCCTCCGCCGCCACCGCCAGTTCGGCCGCGTGCCGGTGCTCCAGCGGCTCCAGGCGCACCAGCGCGCCATCGAGAACCGGCCCCTCCAGTGTGAAACTCACCCGACGATGTCCTTCCGCAGCCGCCCGAACGCCTCGTGGAAACCGGGGAAAGTCTTCCGGACGCACCCCGGGTCGTCGAACGAGATTCCGGGGGCACGCAGGCCGGTCACCGCGAAGGACATGACGACGCGGTGGTCGCCGTAGGACTTGATCTCCGTGCCGTGCTGTGCGACCGGGCCCGGGTGGACCTCGATCCAGTCGTGGCCCGTCGCCACCTCCACACCCAGCCGCCGGAGGTTCTCCGCGCAGGCCTCCAGCCGGTCGCACTCCTTCACGCGCGTGTTCGCCACGTCCTCGATGCGCACGGGGCCGGAGGCGAAGGGGGCGATCGCGGCGAGGGTCGGCATGGTGTCGGAGATGTCCCGCATGGTGACGGTGACGCCGCGCAACTCGCCGGTGCCCTTCACCGTCGTACGGTCCGCCCCGACCGTCACCTGCGCGCCCATGCGCCGCAGTACGTCCACGAAGCCCAGGTCGCCCTGGAGCGCGCCCGCGCCGAGTCCGGGCACGGTGACCTCGCCGCCCGGCGTCACCGCGGCCGCCGCGAAGAAGTAGCTCGCCGTCGAGGCGTCCGGCTCGATCGCGTACGTCGTCGCGCGGTAGCCCCCCGGCGGGACGACGAAGACGTCGCCCTCCCGGGCGACCTCCACCCCGAACGCCCGCATCATCGCGATCGTGATCTCGACGTACGGCGCCGAGACCAGGTCGGTGACGGTGATGCGCAGGCCGGTGCGGGTCAGCGGGCCGAGCAGGAGCAGGGCGGTCAGGTACTGGGAGGACTGGCCGGCGTCCAGCACGACGTCCCCGCCCTCGACACCGGCCGCCGTGACGGTCAGCGGGTGGTGGCCCTCCGCGTCCTCGTGCCGCAGGTCGACGCCCAGGTCGCGCAGGGCGCGGGTGAGGGGCAGCAGGGGGCGGCGGCGCATCTGGGGGGAGGCGTCGAAGCGGTAGGTGCCGTGGCCGGCGGCGGCGAGGGTCGGCAGGAAGCGGGCGGTGGTGGCGCCGTCGCGGCAGTAGACGTCGGCCTCCCGGACCGCGGGACCCTGCGGGCGGCCGTCGACCTGCCAGGCGTCCGGGGTGCGCCCTACGCGGTAGCCGAGCCGGGTCAGCCCCTCGGCGAAACCCTCGGTGTCGTCGGAACGCAGGGGCCGCTGGAGGGTGGTGACACCGTCGGCGGCCGCCGCCAGGAACAGGGCGCGGGCGGTGATGGACTTGGAACCGGGGATGTCGACGAGGGCCATGCCCCTCATGATCTCGTGCGGGGCGTCCCGGGCGTGGCCGCGTCCACGTGATGGACGCTCTGTCCACCGATCGGACGACCTGCCTCCCGAGGCGCAGCCGAAGAAGGCCGCCGGCCGTCCGTGGCCCAAGTAGACCGCCGGCCGTCCGTGGGCCAAGAAGGCCGCCGGCCGTCCGTGGCCGAAAGCGGCCACCCCGGCGGTGAACGAAGGGCGAGCAGGCGGGAGACCCCCGCCCGCCTCACGCCCCATCAGCCCCGCCGCCCCCTCCCCTCCACCCCCGCATCAACTTCCGGCGATACCCGTACGACGGGAACCCGGCCCGCCCACCGCTCGTCCAACCTCCAAGCTGTCGGATGAGTCTCCTCGGTGCGGTGTCGGCCCTCGCTGCTGGCTGCGATCGCTGACCACCCTCTCCGCCGTACCGCGGCCGGCAGCATGCCGTCATCGGCGCGCCCCCCTCCAATGCGCCGATGGCGGCCCCCATGGAGGTACCGTGCGCATCCCCCTGACCGAAGGAGCGCACATGCCCTCCAGACGTACCGTCCTCGCCGCCACCGCCGGCCTCACCACCGCCCTCGCCCCGACCGGTACCGCCCACGCCCGCGCGACCGACCGCCGCCTGCGTGCCCTGATCTCCCGTATGAGCCTGGAGGAGAAGGTCGGTCAGGTCTTCGTCAGCCGGGTGTACGGTCACTCGGCGACCGCCCCCGACCAGGCCGACGTCGACGCCAACCTCGCGGAGCTGGGCGTGCGGACGGCCGCCGAGCTGATCGCCCGTTACCGGGTCGGGGGGATCATCTACTTCACGTGGGCGCACAACACCCGCGACCCGCGCCAGATCGCCGACCTCTCCAACGGCATCCAGCGGGCCGCCCTCCAGCAGCCGCGCGGTGTGCCCGTGCTGATCTCCACCGACCAGGAACACGGCATCGTCGCCCGCGTCGGCAGACCCGCCACCCTCTTCCCGGGCGCCATGGCGATCGGCGCCGGGAGCTCGCCGGCCGACGCCCGCACCCTCGGCCGGATCTCGGGCCTGGAACTGCGGGCGATGGGCATCCGGCAGGACTACTCCCCCGTCGCCGACGTCAACGTCAACCCGGCCAACCCGGTCATCGGCGTCCGCTCCTTCGGAGCCGACCCGCAGGCGGTGGCCGCCCTGGTCGCGGAGGAGATCCACGGCTACCGGTCGGCCGGGGTCGCGGCGACCGCCAAGCACTTCCCCGGGCACGGCGACACCACCGTCGACAGCCACTACGGCTTCCCCGTCATCACCCACACCCGTGAGGTGTGGGAGGAGCTGGACGCGGTGCCGTTCCGGGCGGCGATCGCGGCCGGCGCCGACTCGATCATGACCGCGCACATCCTGGTCCCGTCCCTCGACGTCCCCCACTCTCGGCTTCGCTCGAGCGGGGGGACCCCCATCGGCGACCCGGCCACCCTCTCCCACCCCGTCCTCACCGGCCTGCTGCGCCAACGCCTCGGCTACGACGGGGTCGTGGTCACCGACGCCCTCGACATGGCCGGCGTCCGCACGAAGTACGGGGACGACCGGGTGCCGGTGCTCGCGCTCAGGGCGGGTGCCGACCAGCTCCTCAACCCGCCGAAGCTGGACGTCGCGTGGAACGCCGTCCGCAAGGCCGTCCAAGGCGGGGAGCTCACGGAGCGGCGGCTCGACCAGTCGGTCCTGCGGATCCTGCGGCTGAAGGCCGGGCTCGGTCTGCTCACCGACCCGTACGCCGACCGGGACGCCGTCGGACGGACCGTCGGCACGCGCGCCCACCTCGCCACGGCCGACCGGATCGCCGAGCGGACGACGACCCTGCTGGTCAACGATGGCCCACTGCTGCCCCTCTCCCCGCGCACACACGCCAGGATCCTCGTCGTGGGCGCCGACCCCGCATCCCCCTCGGGCACCACCGGCCCGCCCACCACCGTCCTCGCCACCGCCCTCACCGGGCTGGGCTTCACGGCGACCGCCCTGTCCACGGGCACGACCCCGTCCACCGCGACGATCGCCCGTGCCGTGACGGCGGCGGGCGAGGCCGACGCGGTGGTGGTGGCGACGTACGACGTCACCGCCACCAGCCCGCAGCGGACACTCGTGGAGCAACTGCTGACGACGGGCCGCCCGCTGGTGGCGGCGGCCATCCGCAACCCGTACGACGTCGCCCAACTCCCCACCGTCAAGGCCTGCTTGGCGACCTACTCCTGGACCGACGTCGAACTGCGCGCCGCCGCCCGGGTGATCGCGGGCACAGTGCGGCCGCACGGAACCCTGCCCGTACCGGTCCAGCGGGCGGACGACCCGACCCGGGTCCTGTACCCGATCGGCCACGGCCTGACGTACCAGGGCACGTAGTGAGTCGTCGCCAAGGGGTGGTCCGGTCAGGTCCTTGAGCGATGCAGCAGGCCTGGGAACCCCAGGCACGTGCATATCCCATCTGTCGGCAGGTCAGGTGTCGTTCTCGGCCTGAAGGGTGGCGGCGTGGTCGGCATCGAGCCCGGCGACCAGGCCGCGCAGGAGGGGGCCGTACTCCGGGTGGGCGAGGGCGAACGCCATCTGGGCGACCAGGTAGTCGGCCGGGTTGCCGGTGTCGTACCAGCGGCCCTTGATGACCTGCCCGTACACCGCGCGCGTGGAGGCGTAGGCGTTGATGGCGTCGGTCAAGTAGATCTCGCCGGTCCGGTGCTCGTACCAGCGGCGGGTCTGCTCGCGCAGTTCGTCGATGATGCCCGGAGTGATGACGTAGCCCCCGATGGCCGCGTACGACGACGGGGCGGCAGCGGGCTCGGGCTTTTCGACCAGCCCGGTGATCCGCAGTTGGCCGCCGCCGAGGTCTTCCTTGACGATGGGCACGCCATAACGCTGGGAGTCGGCCGGATCCATCGGCATGAGGGCCAGCACCGGGCAGCCGGTCTGCTCGTACGCGCGGATCAGCTGCTGGGCGCGGGGGATCTCGGCCACGAAGACGTCGTCGGGCCACAGCACCAGCACCGGCTCGTCGCCGAAGGTCCGGGCGGCGTTCAGCACCGGGGTGCCGTTGCCGTACGGGCCGTACTGGTCGAGGTAGGTGATGTGGCCCCGGCGGGCCAGCTCCGCGATCTCCTCCACCGCGTCCGCGTAGGCCGTCCTGCCGTCTTCGCGGAGTTGTTCGACGAGGGCGGGGTTGGGGCGGAAGTGGTCCTGGATGAGGCTCTTGCCGCCGGAGACGACGATGGTGATGTCCGTGATGCCTGATTCCACCAGCTCGCGGACGGTGTGCTCGATGACCGGCTTGTCGCCGACCGGGAGCATCTCCTTCGGAATCGCCTTCGTCAGGGGCAGTAGACGGGAGCCGAGTCCGGCGGCGGGGATCACGGCCCTGCGAATCGTCGGGGACATCACGGTCTCTCTCAGTGAAGGGCACATCGCACCGATCGGAACGGCACATGGTGACGCTACCAACGGTGCGGCCGAGTGCGGCTCCTTCGGGACGACCCGCTTCACCGAGGTGCCCCGCGGTGGCGAGTGGGCGACGGCAGGGGATGTCGTGCGGCACGACGAGCGGTACCGGTGCAACCGCCAGGGCTACTCGCGTTCTCATGCGTACGGCTCACTCCAGGATGCGGCATATGCCGTTGTCCAGGAATGCTGACGGAGTCCCTGGAGAGCGTGCGCGAGCTGCGGAGGAGGCGTTGTGGCACCTCTGACTCGGATTCCGCTGGAGGGCGGGGGCAGCGTCCTGGTCGAGCAAACGGTGAGCCTGGGGGACGGGCCGGTGAAGGCCGGACGCATCGGTGATGCCGTCCACGACGTACCGGTGACGCTGCAAAGGGCTCTGGAGCCGGTCGCGCAGGCGGCGCAGGCCGCACTGGACCAGTTGCGCAAGGCGCGCCCCGACGAGATCACGGTCGAGTTCGGAGTGGACCTGGCGTTCGAGGCCGGAGCCGTGATCACCAGGAGCCAGGCTGGTTGCCACCTGAACGTGACCGTGTCGTGGAAGAGCGACGGCTCGGGTCAGCAGCACGCGGACGAGAGAACGGCTGCCCTGCGATGACCGGCGCGGACAGAAGGCCGGGCGACGGCATCACATCGGATCTCCTCGCCGCCGTGGCCCAGGTTCTCGGGCCGGACGGAGCGGTCGCCGGCACGGGCTTCCTGGTGGCCGAAGGGGTCCTGGTCACCTGTGCGCACGTCGTCGAAGCGGCCGGGAGCGGTCCGGGCGAGCGGGTCCTTCTGACCTTCCCCCATGTCGAGAGCGCGGAGCGAGTGGAGGGGTGGGTCCCGACGGAGCTGTGGCGTGCCGTCGAGGACGAGGACGTGGCGTTCGTCCGGCTGAGCGGTACGCCGGCAGGCACGAGTGTCCTGCCGTTGGGCTCCGCGGAAGGCTGCCGCGGCCACCAGGTCCGCTCCTTCGGCTTCCCCGCCCAGGCCCCGCCGGAGGGGCACTTCGGCTTCGGTGTGACCGGCGCTCTGCTGCCGGGCGCGGACGGCAGGTGCACGCATCTGCAGCTGACCGCCGCCAACGACCTCACCACCGGCTTCAGTGGCGGGCCCGTCCTCGACGAGGTGACGGGACTGGTCCTCGGCGTGCTCACCGAGATCACGGCACCCGACGCGTACGAGCGGGGGCAGGGCATCGCGTACGTCACCCCGACGCAGGTGCTGCGGGACATCCTGCCGGAGCTGGCCGAGCGGGAGGTGTGTCCGTACCGGGGGCTGGAGCCGTTCACGGCGGAACACGCCCGGTGGTTCCAGGGGCGGCAGGAGGCGGTACGGCAGGTCTTGACCAACCTGGCCCAGCAGCGCCGACTGACGCTGCTGCTGGGGCCGTCCGGTTCGGGCAAGTCGTCGTTGATCCAGGCGGGGGTGCTGCGGGCGCTGGCGGCGGGGGAGCTGCCCGGCAGTGACCGATGGCTCCCTGTCCTCACTCGGCCGAGGCAGGACATGCTCGGGGAAATCGAGCGGGCGGGGCTGCCGGGGGCGAGCAGCGAGGGGATCGTGGCGGCGGTCAACCAGAGGCTCGCGGCCGAGCCTGGTTATCAGCGCGTCCTGCTCGTCATCGACCAGTTCGAGGAACTCCTGGTGCAGAGCACCAACGGCCGGCTGCGTGACCTCCTGAACGTCATCGACGAGGTCACGACGGCGGCCGACGCGTACACCAAGATCACCGTGGTTCTGATCATGCGGGACGACTTCTATCCACAGCTGGCGGCCCTGGCTCCGAAGTTGTTGGAAGCGGCCATGCCGGGCCTCCTCAACGTGCCGGGAACCCTGAGCCAGCAGGACCTGCACGACATCATCGTCCTGCCCGCCCAGGACGTGGGGCTCCGCTTCCAGCCGGGGTTGCCCGAGCGGATCATCGGCGACGTCCTGGAGATCACCCCTGAGTCAGCCATCACCCGGCAGGCGCCGGTCACCGTGCTGCCCCTGCTGGAGATGACGCTCAGCCAGCTGTGGCTCCGGCGGCAGGAGGGCTTCCTCACGCACGAGGCGTACCGGCGCATCGGGGAGGTCAGCGGAAGCGTCACCACGTGGTGCGAGAGCGCCCTGGAGGAGCTGTCCGAGGAGCAACGGCTCATCGCCAGGCGGACGCTGACCTCCCTGGTGCACCCGGCCGACCCGAGTCACAACATCACGGCCGTCCGCACCCAAGTTCCCCTCCAGGAACTGCGCGATCTGGCGGCCGACCCAAGCGACACCGGCGAGAAGGCGGCCGTCGACGACGTTCTCGCCACACTCACCCGCCGCCGCATCATCACCACGCAGACACTTCGGGCCCCACAACACCCCGGTGCTCCGCCGGGCGAGCCGGTGGCCGAGCTGATCCACGAGGCGCTCATCCGGGACTGGGGGGCGCTGCGAGAGTGGGTGGACCAGGACCATCGATTCCAGGAGTGGCTCGTGCGCACGCGCGAGCGGCACGACCGTTGGGCCGAGGACAAGGACCCGGGGGACCTGCTGGGCGGGACGGCGCTGGCGGAGGGGCTGGAGTGGTCACGGCGACGCCATCTGCCAGCTGACATCGAGGCGTTCCTCGCGGCCAGCAGGCAGCGTCAGCGGGCCGCCGTTCGGCGGAGCAGACGCGTGATTGCAGTCCTCGCCGGCCTGCTGGTGCTCGCGATCGTCGCCGGAGTGGTTGCCTTCTGGGAATGGCGTGTGGCGATCGCCGAGCGGGAAGAGGCGCTGTCTCGACACCTTGCCACTCAATCCGACGAACTCATCGCCACGAACCCCGAACTCGCCTCGCTCCTTGCCGTCAAGGCGTACCGCAGCAGTCAGACGTCCGAGGCAATCGACAGTCTGCGAAGCGCCGCGGCCCTGCCGGCGCATCGCAGGCTGTCCGGGCACACTGAGGAAGTGCGCGCAGTGGCGTTCAGCCCGGACGGCCGTACCCTCGCCACCGCCAGCGCCGACAAGACCATCCGCCTGTGGAACCCCGCCACTCGCGAAACCCGCACCACACTCAGAGGACACACCGACGAGGTGAACGCGGTGGCTTTCAGTCCCGACGGCCGCACCGTCGCCACCGGCAGCGACGACGGCTCCGTCCACCTCTGGAACGCCGCCACCGGCAAACTCCGCACCACACTCCCCGGCCACCGCAACGCGGTGTGGTCGATGGCCTACAGTCCCGACGGCCACACTCTCGCCACTGGCAGCGACGACGGAACCGTCCACCTCTGGAACCCGACCACCCGCGAAACCCGCACCACACTCAGAGGACACACCGACCACGTGACGTCGGTCGCCTACAGCCCCGACGGCCGCACCCTCGCCACCGCCAGCGCCGACAAGACCATCCGCCTGTGGGACCCGGCCACCGGCAACCCCCGCACCACACTCGAAGAACACACGGAGCCGGTGACGTCTGTGGCCTTCAGCCCTGACGGCCGCACCCTCGCCACCGCTGACGGCTTCGAGACTCACCTGAGGGACGCCGTCACGGGCAAGATCCGCACCACACTGTACGCCTCAGCGCTCCTGTTGGCCTTCAGCCCTGACGGCAAGACCTTCGCCACTACCAACGACCGCTTGGTCCGGCTGTGGGACACAGCCACCGGTGCGCCTCGGGCCACCCTGCTCGGGCACGCCAACACGGTTCTTGCGGTGGCCTTCAGTCGGGACAGCCGTACCCTTGCCACCGCAGGCCGCGACAAGGCGGTACGCCTGTGGGACGCGAACACCGGACACAACCGCACCACACTCACGGGACACAACAACACGGTGTGGTCAGTGGACTTCAGCCCCGACGGTCGCACCATCGCCACCGCCAGCGCCGACAAAACCGCCCGCCTGTGGGACCGGGCAACTGGCAAACCCCGCACCGCACTCCGAGGACATGACGACGAGGTGAACAGGGTGGCCTTCAGCCCCGACAGCCGCACCCTCGCCACCGGCAGCGACGACGGAACCGTCCGCCTTTGGGACACCGCCACCGGTGAGATCCGCACCACACTCACCGGACACCGCAACAGGGTGTGGTCGGTGGCCTTCAGCCCCGACGGCCACATCCTCGCCACCGCAGGCGATGACGGAACCGTCCGCCTCTGGGACACCGCCACCGGTAAGACCCGCACCACACTCACCGGACACAACGAGACGGTGTACGCCGTGGCATTCAGTCCCAACGGCCGCACCCTCGCCACCGGCAGCGACGACTCCACCGTACGAGTCTGGGACGTGGCCTCTGGCCGGACCCGCACCAAACTCACCGGACACGACGGCGCGGTGATTGCGGTGGCCTTCAGCCCTGACGGCCGCACCCTCGCCACCGGCAGTGCCGACTACACCGTCCGCCTCTGGGACACAGCCACCTTCGAAACGCGCGCCTCTCTGACCAAGCACATCGCATCGGTCGAGGCAGTGGTCTTCAGCCCCGACGGCACCCTTGCCACCGCAGGCGGCGACGGAACGGTCCGCCTCTGGGACGCCGCCACCGGCAAGGCCCTCACCACACTCACCGGCCCCGTCGGCATTATGTACTCGTTGGCGTTCAGCCCCGACGGCCGCACCCTCGCCACCGCAGGCGACGAGGGGACAGTCCGGCTGTTGAACGTCGGCTCTCCCGAACCCGCCGAAGCGCTCAAGAAGATCTGCGCCGTAGTCAACCGCGATCTGACCCCAGAAGAGCGAGCCGCCTACCTCCCCGGCAAATCCACAGACCCCGTCTGCCCGTCCCACTCCTAGGGCGCTCCGCAACATGGTTCGGCCGTGACGGCGGAGCCCGGCTTTGCCGAGCCCTCCGTCACGGCCGAAGAGCCAGAGTCACGGCCGCAGCGCCGGCTCCCGCTCCACGTCCCGTACATCCAGCTTCGCGTCGAACTTCGCCAGCGGCTTGGCCTGGGCCACAGCCGAGGAGGAGACGCCCGCCCAGTCCAGGATCCGAGCCGTGGCCAGGGCCTTCTCGTCGGCGACCAGGCCGGCGACGTTCGCGCCGTGGTTCAGGCCGGGGGCGGTGAAGACGTAGGAGTCCTTCGCGCCCTTGCCGAGGTGGAAGGGCTCGGCGCCCCACGGGTCGTTCTGGCCGTAGACGAAGAGCATGTGGCGGGCGTTGTGCTTGACCCAGGTGTCGACGTCACGCATCGCCCACGGCTGGAACTTCATCGGGATGTCCCGGGGGACGAAGTTGCGCGGCGGCTGGTAGCCGTAGCGGATGTACTTCTTCTCGATGTGGGGGAAGTGGATGGTCGGCGCGCCGAGTTGGGTGCCCGCCTGGTAGTAGTACGGGGTGTACGTCTCCAGGCCCTGGTCGGTGTAGGCGGAGAAGCCGGAGATCGTGTCGATCGAGGTCCAGATCTCGTCGTCGGTCGCGGTCGCCGCGTTCGCCGGGATCGAGTCGCAGTCCGAGAGCAGGCTGTACTGCCAGAAGCCCCAGACGTAGTCGAGGACGACGGCCTCGTAGGCGCGGTCGAGGCTGCCGATGGTGTTGAAGGTGAAGCCCTCCGCCGCCGCGTACTCGGCGTACTTCTTCTCCAGGGGTGCGCGGCGCACCAGCGCCTCGCGCTGGACCGCGTTCAGCCGGTCGCGGCACTCCTTGGTGCCGACGGTGGCGAAGAAGCGGTCGTAGGCCGAGTCCTCGTTGTTCACCACGTCGTTGGGGGCGACGTAGGCGACCACACCGTCCATGTCGCGCGGGTAGAAGCGCTCGTAGTACGTGGCCGTCATGCCGCCCTTGGAGCCGCCCGTGGAGATCCAGTTCTGCGGGTAGATCGTCTTCAGGGCCTTGAAGATGCGGTGCTGGTCGCTCGCGGCCTGCCAGATGTCCAGCTTGGACCAGTCGGCCGGGTCGGGGCGGGACGGGTTGAAGAAGCGGTACTCCATGGAGACCTGGTTGCCGTCCACGATCTGGGTGGGCTCACGGCGGCTGGGCGTGGTGGAGACGTTGTAGCCGCCGGTGTAGAAGACCGTCGGGCGGCTGACGTCCTTGTGCAGCACAGTGATCCGCTGCTGGAACGTGCCCTTGGACGGGTGCCGGTGGTCGACCGGCTGGGTGTAGTTCAGGACGAAGTAGCGGTAGCCGGGGTACGGCTTCTCCTGGATCAGGCTCATGCCCGGTATCGCGAGAAGCCGGTCCTTGATGTCCGTGGCCTCCGGCTCCGCGGCGGTCGCCGCACTCGCCGTGCTCAACGTGCCTATCAGCACGGTGAGCGCCAGCAGCCATCTGAGCGCCTTGCGCATGCGCGTGCACCCTCCCTGTGAGACAGATGTGCGCCGGAAGCTATCGGAGCAACACCCGTCACACCAGGGGGTGTTGGCAAGACAACCCGAAGTCACCCCGAAGTCGGCCCGAAGTCGGGCGGTATGCCGGGACGGGAGCCCGTCAGAAGAGGATCCAGCCGGAGGTGTACGTGCCGCTTCCCACCGAGCCCCTCACCTTCACGGAGCGGTGTCCGACGTAGACCGTCACGGGGACGGAGCTGCGGCTGTGCTTCCTCACCCGCTCCACGGCGACGTGGCCGCGCGCCTGCAGGCTGACGGAGATCCTCCGCTGCGGGCCCGGGTTCTTGGCGAACGTGATGGCGCAGACCGAGCCGCCGCTCTTGTAGATCAGCACCTGGCCGGTGGAGAACGACAGCGTCCTCACCTTCCGGCCCGGGCAGGACGAGGGCGCGGCCTGGGCGGTGCCCGGTGCGGCGAGGGCGAGCAGTACGGAGGTGATCAGCGCGGCCAGAAGGGCCGCCGACCGCCGGCGTATCGCACCACTGTCCACAGTCCCGCCCCTCCCGCGCTACCGGCAACTCCGTACTGGTGTACGGACGCAGGGCGTAGGGCGGATGGTTGCGCCCTGTGCGGTGAGCAGTGCGGGAGCAAGCCGGCCGCGCCCCCGTCGCGGCCGGCGGTTCGCGATCAGATCGAGGTGCCGACCGGCTCCCCCACGAAGGTTCGCCACAGCTCCGCGTACCGCCCGCCGCGCGCGAGCAGTTCCTCGTGGGTGCCGTCCTCGGCGACCCGGCCGTGGTCCATGACCACCACCCGGTCCGCGCGGGCGGCGGTCGTCAGACGGTGGGCGACCACGAGCGTCGTCCGGCGGCCCGCCAGACGGTCCGTCGCCTGGTTGACCTGGGCCTCCGTGGCCAGGTCCAGCGCGGCCGTCGCCTCGTCGAGGAGGAGGATGTCGGGGTCGACCAGCTCGGCGCGGGCCAGGGCGATCAGCTGGCGTTGCCCGGCGGAGAGGTTGCGGCCGCGTTCGGCGACCTCGTGGAGGTAGCCGCCCTCCAGCGTGGCGATCATCTCGTGGGCGCCGACCGCCCGCGCCGCCGCCTCCACCTCGGCGTCGGTGGCGTCGGGGCGGCCGTAGGCGATGGCGTCGCGGACGGTGCCGGGGAAGAGGTACGCCTCCTGCGGGACGACGCCCAGACGGTGGCGGTACGAGGTGAGGTCGAGGGAGCGCAGGTCGGTGCCGTCGACCAGCACGCGGCCGGAGGTGGGGTCGTAGAACCGGGCCACCAGCTTGACCAGGGTCGACTTGCCGGCGCCGGTCTCGCCGACGAAGGCGACGGTCTGGCCGGCGGGGATGCGCAACGCGATCCCGGTCAGGGCCTCTTCGGGTGCGTCGGCGGAGCCGTAGGCGAAGTGCACGTCCTCGAAGGCGATCTCGCCGCGCAGCGAGCGGACTTCGAGCGGCTCGTCGGCGGGCTTCGTGGACGTCGGCTCGCGGAGCAGTTCCTGGATGCGGCCCAGGGAGACCGTGGCCTGCTGGTAGCCGTCGAAGACCTGGGAGAGCTGCTGGACGGGGGCGAAGAACAGGTCGATGTAGAGGAGGTACGCCACGAGCGCGCCGGTCGTCAGGGTCGCGGCGTCGATCCGGCCCGCGCCCGCGATCAGTACGCCGGCGGCGGCCACCGACGACAGGAGCTGCACGAACGGGAAGTACACCGAGATCAGCCACTGGCCCCTGATCCGCGCCCGGCGGTAGCTGTCGCTGCGCTCCGCGAACCGCGCCCCGCCGTCCCGCTCGCGCCGGAAGGCCTGCACGATCCTCAGCCCGGCCACCGACTCCTGGAGGTCGGCGTTGACCACCGACACCCGCTCCCGGGCGAGTTCGTACGCCTTCACGCTGGCCCGGCGGAAGAAGTAGGTGGCGACGATCAGCGGGGGCAGGGTCGCGAAGACGACGAGGGCGAGCTGCACGTCGATCACCAGCAGGGCGACCATGATGCCGAAGAAGGTGACGACCGAGACGAACGCGGTGACCAGGCCGGTCTGGAGGAAGGTCGACAGCGCGTCGACGTCCGTGGTCATCCTCGTCATGATCCGGCCGGTCAGCTCCCGCTCGTAGTAGTCGAGGCCGAGCCGCTGGAGCTGGGCGAAGATCTTCAGGCGCAGGGCGTACAGGACGCGTTCGCCGGTGCGGCCGGTCATCCGGGTCTCGCCGGTCTGCGCCACCCACTGCAGGGCAACGGCGAGCAGGGCGAGCAGGGAGGCCGTCCAGACGGCGCCCAGGGCCATCCGTGTGACGCCGTCGTCGATGCCGTGCCGGATCATCACCGGCAGGAGCAGCCCCATACCGGCGTCCACGGCGACGAGGCCGAGGCTGATCAGGAGCGGCAGCCCGAAACCGCGCAGGAGGCGGCGCAGGCCGTACGAGTCCTCGGGCGTGACCGCGCGGGACTCGTCGACGTCGGGGGTGTCGGTCGCCGGCGGGAGGGCCTCGACCTGGGCGAGGAGCTCGGGCGTGGCGGGCGTACCGGAGAGCGCGGTGTCCTTCGGCTCGCGGTCCCCGGTCCACAGGCGGGGGGTCACCCCGCGCTCGGCGTCGAACTCCGCGTCCAGCTCGTCCCGTACGGAGGTGTCCTCGCGGGGTGCGGCGGGGACGGCGTGGCCGGGCGAGACTCCGCCCAGCTCGTCGGGGTCGGTGAGCAGCCGCCGGTACAGCGCCGACCGCTCCTGCAGCTCCTCGTGGGTGCCGAGGTCCGCGAGACGGCCGGCGTCGAGGACGGCGATGCGGTCGGCGAGGTTGAGGGTGGAGCGGCGGTGGGCGATGAGGAGGGTCGTACGGCCCTCCATGACGTGCTTGAGGGCCTCGTGGATCTCGTGCTCGACGCGGGCGTCCACCGCGGAGGTCGCGTCGTCGAGGACGAGCAGGCGCGGGTCGGTGAGGAGGGCGCGGGCGAGCGCGATGCGCTGGCGCTGGCCGCCGGAGAGGGTCAGGCCGTGTTCGCCGACCTTGGTGGCGTAGCCCTCGGGCAGCTCGGCGATGAAACGGTCGGCCTGGGCGGCGCGGGCGGCGGCCTCGATCTCCTCGTCGGTCGCGTCGGGACGGCCGTACGCGATGTTGGCGCGGACGGTGTCGGAGAAGAGGAAGGAGTCCTCGGGGACCAGGCCGATCGCCGCGCGCAGGGAGTCGAGGGTGAGCTCGCGGACGTCGTGGCCGCCGATCAGGACGGCGCCCCGGGTGACGTCGTAGAAGCGGGGCATCAGCAGCGAGATCGTCGACTTGCCGGAGCCGGAGGAGCCGACGACGGCGAGGGTCTCGCCGGGGCGGATCTCGAAGGACAGCCCCTGGAGCACCGGGTGGTCGTCGTCGTACCCGAAGGAGACGTCGTCGAACTCGACGGTCGCGGGGGCGTCGGCCGGGAGGTCCTTGGTGCCGTCCTTCAGGGTCGGCTCGGTGTCGATCAGCTCCAGGACGCGTTCGGTGCCCGCCCGGGCCTGCTGGCCGACCGTGAGGACCATGGCGAGCATGCGGACCGGCCCGACGAGCTGGGCGAGGTAGGTGGAGAAGGCGACGAACGTGCCGAGCGTGATGTGTCCGCGCACGGCGAGCCAGCCGCCGAGCGCGAGCATCGCGACCTGCCCGAGGGCGGGGACGGCCTGCAGGGCCGGGGTGTACCGGGAGTTCAGCCGGACCGTGCGCAGACGCCCGGCGAAGAGCCTGCGTCCGACCTCCCGCAGCTTCCCGGTCTCCTGCTCCTCCTGCCCGAAGCCCTTCACCACGCGGACACCGCTGACGGCCCCGTCGACCACACCGGCGACGGCGGCGGCCTGGGCCTGCGCGTACCAGGTGGCGGGGTGCAGCTTCGTGCGGCTGCGCTTGGCGATCCACCACAGGGCGGGGGCCACGGCGAGGGCGACGAGGGTGAGCGGGAGCGACAGCCACGCCATGACCACGAGGGAGATCAGGAAGAGCGCGAAGTTCCCGATGGTCATCGGGAGCATGAAGAGGAGACCCTGGATGAGCTGCAGGTCGCTGGTCGCCCGGCCGACGACCTGCCCGGTCGACAGCTCGTCCTGGCGGCGGCCGTCGAGCCGGGTGATCGTCCCGAACATCTCCGTCCGCAGGTCGTGCTGGACGTCGAGGGCGAGACGGCCGCCGTAGTAGCGGCGGACGTAGGTGAGCACGTAGACGAGCAGGGCCGCGCCGATCAGGGCGCCCGCCCAGGGGGCCATGGCACGGCTGTGGTCGCCGATCACGTCGTCGATGATCACCTTGGTGATCAGCGGGACGACCGCCATGACGGCCATGCCGGCGAGGGAGGAGCCGAGGGCGAGGACCACATCCGCCGGGTGACGCCACGCGTACCTCGCGAGCCTGTGCGCCCAGCCTCGCCTGTCCCCCTGTTGCGCTGCCACGCCGGTGCCTCCCGTTCGTCCTGATCTTCCAGAAGGCACCAACGCGGAGGTAAGCGGATTTCATCCCTCCGCAACAATCGGGGGCGCGGGGCGGGGGCGTACCCGGAGGGGTCAGACGCGCACGCGCAGGTCGTAGAACCGGGTCGTCTGCGCCGCGTTCTGGTTGTCGTCGCTGACCAGCAGCACCTTCAGGCGGCCCTTGGCTCGGCCCGTGATCGCCATGCCCTCGATGTTGTCCAGCAGGGGATTCGGCTGGGGCTGCTGGGCGGTCGCTCCGAGTGACGGGCAGTTCACGAGGTCCGCGAGAAGGGTCTTCCTGATCAGGCGGACGTCGTCCTGGCCGGTCAGCGTGTCGATGCCGCTCGTGTCCGTCGCCCGGCGCGGGTCGGCCAGGTACAGGCGGACCGTGTTGCCGACGCCGGCGGTGAAGCCGCGCTCCAGGACGAGGAGACGGCCGTCGGGGGTGGCGGCGACCTCCGGGACGCCGAGGCCGGCGTCGGTGCGGTAGGCGTACTGGGCGGCGAGGGCGAAGCGGCCGTCCTTGGTCCGCTTCCAGGTCTGGAAGCGGACGATGCCGGCGGTGTCGCCGGAGAGCGCGTACTCCATGGACGCCAGCAGGGTGCGCCCGCCGGGCAGCAGGGTCAGCCCCTCGAAGGTGCCGTTGGAGACGGCGCGCCCGGCCGGGGCGACGCGGAGGGCGTCGGGGACGGGGAGGCGGTCGAGGATCTTCCCCGCGGGGCTGTACCGGCGTATGGACGGCTCGGTCTCGGAGGTGATCAGCCGGGTGCCGTCGGGTTCGACGACCAGGCCCTCGGAGTCGAGGGCGGCGCCGCTCTCGTCGGCGAGCGGGACGACCGCCCTGGGCACGAGGGTCTTCGCGTCGAGGTCGAAGAGGGCCGAGCGGTCGGAGAGGGCCGCGAGCGAGCCGTCCCCGTCGACGGCGAGCGCGGAGAAGTTGCCGACGAAGGTGCCGGCGTAGGTGGTCTTGTCGAGGGCGTCGGAGAAGCCGTCGACGGAGACCGTGGGGGAACAGGCCCGGTTCTGCTGGGCGCTCGCGGGCCCGGCGGCGGAGAGGCAGGTGGCCGCCGCCAGGCCGGCGGTGAGAGTGGCGAGTACGGTTCGCAGGCGCATGGCGGTCACCGTAGGGCGGGCGGGTGACGGCCGGTAGGACGCGCCGTTAAGGATCCCCGAGGGCTCAGAAAGGCCGCGAGGTTCCGGACGATCCCCCGGGCGGGCTCGGGAAAAGGCCGCGGGGAGGTCCCGAGGGCTCAGGAGACCGCGAGGCCCCGAGGCCGCCGCTCGGTCTCAGGAGGCCGCGAGGTCCCGGTGGATGACCTTGGCGACGCCCTGGATGGTCGTGATGCCGTAGTTCATCGTGCTGTTGCCGTGGGTGAGGACGGTGATGTGGTAGTCGTGGCCGCCGCCCTTGAAGGTGCCGACGCTGTGCACCCGCCAGCCGTGCGTGGCACGCGACAGCCAGCCGTTCTTGACGTGCCAGGAGACACCGGCGGGCCTGCCGTACGGGGTGCCCCAGCGCTGGGAGGCGACGACCTGGCCCATCAGCTTGAGCACGTACGAGCGCGAGGCGTCGGTGAGGACCGCGTTCCTGGCGGTGAGCAGCCTGAGCAGCTTCTGCTCGTCGGTGACGGTGATCTGGGTCAGACCCCAGTAGCCGTTCGCGCCCGGCTTGGTCTGCGTCATCCTGGCCGCGGTGAGGAAGCCCTTGATCTTCGTCACGCCGAGCTGCCTCCACAGGGTGGAGGTGGAGGCGTTGTCCGATTTGGTGATCATGGCCGTGGCGAGGGTCTTCTCACGGCTCGTCAGGGCGCGGTGGTGCTTCTGCGCGTCCCACAGCAGCGCGGAGAGGACGGTCACCTTGACGACGCTGGCCGAGTCGTAGGCGGTGGAGGCGCGCAGGGTGCAGGTGGTGTTGGTGCTGCGGTCGTAGAGGCCGACGGCGACCGTGCCCTTGCGGTTGGCAAGAGCGGCCGTGATGTCCTTCTTCAGCTTGGCCGCCAGACCGGCTTCGGCGGAGGTGCAGCTGACGGTGGGGGTGACGGCCGCGGCGGGAGTGGCGGCGGCCACGCCGGTCATGAGGACGCCGGCGGTGAGCCCGGCGCCGAGCAGTCTTCTGCTTCTTCTGGTCCGGTGAGTCATGCCTCGTTGACTCACACAAACGACCGAGAGTTGTACGGATGTTCCAGGAACCCTGTTCGTGACGGCGTCACGGGAGAAGTCAATTCCGGTAACTTGCGCCGGAGTTGACTTGCCGTCCTTGCCCTGCGTGAGGCCACTCAGCGCGATGGCCCCGGTCAGGGTGCCGGTCTTGGCGTGCACCTTGCCAACGGCGCACGACGAGTTCACGTCGTCGAAGCGGCCCCACTCCGGGCCGAGGGTGCTGCCGGCCTCACGCGTTTTCACAGGCGGGTGCCAGGTACGGCACAGTGCGCGCTCACGCCCGCTCTGCACGATGCCCGGGTGACATCTGCCACCGATCCACACCCCCACACGACCGTGTCCCCCGACTGGCCGCCGCCGACGGCCTCCGCGTCGGCGCCGGTGACACCCCCGCCGGACAAGGCCCCGCGCTGGTCGCTGCCCGCGCTGATCGCGATCCTGGTCCTGGCGGCGGTGCTCTACGGCTGGAATCTCTCCGGAAACAGCCTCAACAGCTTCTACAGCGCCGCCGTTTACAGCGGTACGCAGAGCTGGAAGGCGTGGTTCTTCGGCTCGCTCGACGCCGGGAACTTCATCACCGTCGACAAGCCGCCGTTCGCGCTCATGATCATGGGCCTGTCCTGCCAGATCCTCGGATTCGGCACCTGGCAGATGATGGCGCCGGAGATCGCGGCGGCGCTGGGCACGATCTGGATCCTGCACTCGTCGGTGAAGCGGGTGTTCGGGCACGCGGCGGCCGCCGTCGCCGCGCTGGTGCTCGCGCTGACGCCGATCACCGTCGCCATCAACCGGGACAACAACCCCGACACGATCCTCGTGCTCCTGATGGTCGGCGGAGCCGCCCTCGCCCTGCGCGCCACGCGCGACGACAGGCTGCTGCCGCTCATCGGCTCCGCGGTGTGCTTCGGCCTCGCCTTCAACACCAAGATGCTCCAGGGCTACATCGCCCTGCCGGCCGTCTTCGCCGTATACGTGTACGCGTCGAGGCTGGGGTGGCGGAAGAAGGTCGTCAACCTGGCGCTCGCCGCCGTGGCGTTGGCCGTCTCCAGCTTCTGGTGGGCGACGGCCGTGTCCCTGGTGCCCGCCGACGACCGCCCGTACATCGGCGGTTCGACCGACGGCAGCGCCTGGGACCTGATCATGGGCTACAACGGTCTGGGCCGGGTCCTCGGCGGCGAGGGCAACGGCGGTGGCGGTGGCGGCGGAGGCGGCACCTTCGCCGGGACCGCGGGCATCGGCCGTATGTTCAACGAGATCCTCGGCGGCCAGATCTCCTGGCTGATCCCCTTCGCGGGCATCGCGCTCGTCGGCGGGCTGGTGCTGTGCGGGCGGGCCCCGCGCACCGACGTCACGCGTGCCGCGCTGGTGCTGTGGGGCGGCTGGCTGGTGCTGCACTACCTGACCTTCGCCATGGCCGAGGGCACCATGCACCCGTACTACACCACCGCCCTCGCCCCGGGCATCGCCGCGCTGTGCGGCGGCGCCGGTGTGATGCTGTGGCGCGCCTTCCGCAGCGGTGACGCGCGCTGGTCGTGGGTGCTGCCCGCGGGGCTCGCGGTCACCGGCGTCTGGGCGATCGTGCTGCTGCGCCGGGCCACCGGCTGGAACACCTGGCTGTGGCCGGTCGTCGGCGTGGTCATGGTCCTCGCGATCGTGGGCCTGTTCGTCTTCCGGTCCGCCGGCTCCGGCACCAGGGTCCGGCTGCTCGGCGTGTCCGTCGCCGCGGCGATCGTGGCGGCCCTCGCGGGCCCGGCGGCGTACGCCGCCTCACCGGCCTTCGGCTCCTCCGCCGGCGGCGGCATGGGCGGCACCAACCCCACCGCGGGCCCGTCCACCGGGGGCGGCATGGGCGGTCCCGGCGGCGGCCGGGGCGGCTTCGGCGGCGGCAACGGCGGTCCCGGTGGCCAGATGCCCGGCGGCACGCAGCAGGGCGGCGGCCAGGCGAACGGCGCGTTCCCCGGCGGCGGCAACGGCGAACTTCCGCAGGGCGGCGGTACCCCCAGCGGCGCGCCGAACGGCCAGGGCGGCCGGCAAGGCGGGACGAACGGGGAGTTCCCCGGCGGTGGCCTCCAGGGCGGCACCGAGAACAACACGGCTCCGGGCGGCGGGACCGGCGGCGCAGCCGACGGCATCGGCGGTGGCCCCGGTGGCGGCCAGGGCGGCGGCATGGGCGGTGGCGGCATGGGCGGCGCCGACAGCCGGCTCGTCTCGTACCTGGAGAAGCACCAGGACGGCGCCAAGTGGCTGATCGCGGTGTCCAACTCGCAGAGCGCGGGCCAGATGATCCTCAGCACCGGCGAGCCCGTCATCTCCATGTGGGGCTTCACCGGCTCCGACCAGGCGATGACGCTCGCGAAGCTCAAGGAACTGGTGAAGAAGGGCGAGCTGCACTACATCCAGCTCGGCGGCGGCGGTATGGGCGGCAACAGCAGCCTGAACCAGGAGATCACCGCCTGGGTGCAGAAGAACGGGACGGCGGTGAAGGAGAGCGAGTACAGCTCGAACGCGTCGTCGAGTTCGGGCTCGACCTCCGACTCGGCCTCGGGCGCGTCGGGCTCCTCCGGCTCCTCCAGCTCGTCGATCTACCGTCTGGACCCGTCGGACGTCAGCTGACGATCCGTCCCCAACGGCCCCCGACCTTCCGGTCGGGGGCCGTTGTGACTGTCAACTCGCGTAGACAAGGGGCGATTTGCCGCTTCCGGTCACCCAATGGACACGCGCAGTCCATTTACACGGCCGCATGTCCATGTCACGCTCCCGATTGCCGCCTCCCATCAACCCGCGTAGATCGGACACCCCACATGCTGGCGACACGCATACGCCGATGGAAGTCGGTGGCGCTTGCCACCACTGCCGTCCTGGTCGGCCTCTCCGCTCCCGCGCTCACCGCGACCCCCGCCGCGGCGACCACGACTGCGTACGACTCGACGTACTACAAGAACGCGGTGGGCAAGACGGGTACGAGCCTCAAGTCGGCCCTGCACACCATCATCAGCAGCCAGACGAAGATCTCGTACTCCGCGGTCTGGAACGCCCTCAAGGTCACCGACCAGGACCCGAACAACAGCAACAACGTGATCCTGCTGTACAGCGGCGTCTCGCGCAGCAAGTCCCTCAACGGCGGCGACGTCGGCGACTGGAACCGCGAGCACACGTGGGCCAAGTCCCACGGCGACTTCGGCGAGGTGACCGGCCCCGGTACCGACCTGCACCACCTGCGCGCCTGCGACGTCCAGGTCAACAGCATCCGCGGCAACCTGGACTTCGACAACGGCGGCAGCGCGGTCACCAACGGCGGCGGCAGCACCGTCGACTCCGACTCCTTCGCGCCGCGCGCCGCGGACCGGGGCGACGTGGCCCGCATGATCCTCTACATGGCGGTCCGCTACGAGGGCGACGACGGCTTCGCCGACCTGGAGCCCAACGAGAAGGTCAACAACGGCAGCAACCCCTACATGGGCAAGCTCTCCGTCCTCAAGGCCTGGAACGAGGCGGACCCGCCCAGCGCCTTCGAGGAGCGCCGCAACCAGGTCATCTACGACACCTACCAGCACAACCGCAACCCGTTCATCGACCACCCGGAGTGGGTCGAGGCGATCTGGTAGCCGCTGCGTGCCCGTGAAGGGGCTGAACTCCTGACGAAATACGGGGTGTTCAGCCCCTTCGTCGCGCCTCTGACGCAGGCCGCACATCAGTTGCGGGGCTCGCCGTACCAGCGCCGCCGCGTGAGGCGTGCTGTGTCAGTCGAGATGCGTGGGCGCGAACAACCGCACAAGGGCCGGGAGTACGACCACCGACGGGCCCGGCGACGCCAGGGCCTTCGTCAGGTCCGCTTCCAGGGTCTCGGGGGAGGTCAGCACCCCCGGTACCCCGAAGGACTCCGCCAGCGCCACGAAGTCCGGGCGGGTCAGCTCCGTGGCCGTGGCCTGGCCGAAGGCGTCCGTCATGTACTCGCGGAGGATGCCGTAGCCGCCGTCGTCGACGATGAGCCAGGTGACGTTCAGGTCGTACTGGCGGGCCGTGGCCAGTTCGGCGATCGAGTACAGGGCGCCGCCGTCGCCGGACACCGCCAGCACCGGGCGGGTCGGGTCGGCGACCGCCGCGCCCAGGGCTGCCGGGAAGCCGTAGCCGAGGCCGCCGGCGCCCTGCGCGGAGTGCATGTGGTTGGGCCCCTTGGCGTCGAAGGCCGACCAGGCCCAGTAGGCGAGGATCGTCATGTCCCAGAAGGACGGGGAGGCCGGGGGAAGCGCCCTGCGGATCGACGCCAACAGGTCCTGTTCCAGGCCCAGTTCCTGGGCGGCGATACGTGCGGCGACCTTGTCGAGCAGAGCTCGGACGCGGGCCGGCGCCTCCTCGTCCTCCCGCCGTTCCACCGTCTCCAGCAGCGCCTGCAACGCCAGTCGCGCGTCCGCGTGGATGCCCAGCGCCGGGTGGTTCGACTCCAGCTTGCCGAGGTCGGCCTCGATCTGGACGACCCGGCCTCGCGGCTTGAACGTGTGGTAGTTCGAGGAAAGTTCGCCGAGGCCCGAGCCGACCACCAGCAGGACGTCGGCGTCCTCCAGGAAGTCCGTCGTGTGGCGGTCCTCGATCCAGGACTGCAACGACAGCGGATGCTTCCAGGGGAACGCGCCCTTGCCGCCGGGGGTCGTGACGACCGGCGCCCGAAGCAGCTCGGCCAGCTGCCTCAGCTTGCCCGACGCGTCCGCCCGTACCACTCCCCCGCCCGCGATGATCGCCGGGCGGGCGGCGCGGGACAGCAAGTCGGCTGCCACGGCGGTCAGTTCGGGGCGCGGAGGCAGCTCCTCCGGGAAGGCGTCCCCGACCGTCACCACCGGGATCGACGTCTCGGCCAGCAGCACGTCCTGCGGGATCTCCACCCACACCGGGCCGTGCGGGGCGGTCAGCGCCGACTTCCAGGCCGCCTCGATCGCGTCCGGGATCTGGGACTGGGCGCGAACGGTGTGCACCGACTTGACCACACCCCGGAACGAGGCCGCCTGGTCCGGGAGTTCGTGCAGATAGCCGTGCCGGCCACCGCCCAGCCCGGCCGTCGGGATCTGGCTGCAGATCGCCAGCACCGGCGCGCTGGCCGCCGCCGCCTCCTGCAGAGCGGCCAGCGAGGTCAGCGCGCCCGGGCCCGTCGACAGCAGCAGCGGCGCCGCCTCGCCCGTGACACGGCCGTACGCGTCCGCCGCGAACCCCGCGTTGTTCTCCACCCGCAGGCCGATGTACCGCAGGTCGGAGCGGCGCAGGGCGTCGAACACGCCGAGGGCGTGCTGGCCGGGCAGGCCGAAGACCGTCGTCGCGCCCAGCCCGGCCAGGGTCTCCACGACCAGGTCTCCGCCGATGCGGCCGGCGGGAGGATTCAGGGCGGCAGAGATCTGCGCCTGTGTCGGGCGGAGGACCTGGTCGTGGTCGTGGGTCACTTGCCCTCGTTCTCCTCACGGGCCTCGGCGATCTGACGGGACATGATCGTGGTCAGTTCGTACGCCGTGTGGGACGCGGCCACCGACGTGATCTCGGCGTGATCGTACGCGGGGGCCACCTCGACGACGTCCGCCGAGACCAGGTTGCAGGACGCCAGGCCGCGCAGGATCTCCAGCAGCTCGCGGGAGGTCATGCCGCCCGCCTCCGGCGTGCCGGTGCCGGGGGCGTGGGCCGGGTCCAGGCAGTCGATGTCGATGGAGATGTAGAGGGGCCGGTCGCCGATGCGCTGACGGAGCTGGTCGGCCACCTCGTCGGCGCCCCGGCGGTAGATGTCCGCCGAGGTGACGATGCCGAAGCCCATCTTCTCGTCGTCCGTCAGGTCCTGCTTGCCGTAGAGCGGGCCGCGGGTGCCGACGTGGGAGAGCGCGGAGGTGTCCAGGATCCCCTCCTCCACCGCCCGCCGGAACGGCGTCCCGTGCGTGTACTCGGCGCCGAAGTACGTGTCCCAGGTGTCGAGGTGGGCGTCGAAGTGGAGCAGGGCGACGGGGCCGTGCTTCTTCGCCACCGACCTCAGCAGGGGCAGCGCGATCGTGTGGTCGCCGCCCAGCGTCATCAGGCGGGCCCCCGTCCCCAGCAGGTCGTCCGCCGCCGCCTCGATCGTCTCCACGGCCTCGTTGATGTTGAACGGGTTCACCGCGATGTCGCCGCCGTCCGCGACCTGCGCGAGGGCGAAGGGGGAGGCGTCCTGCGCCGGGTTGTACGGGCGCAGCAGCCGGGACGCCTCACGGATCGCGTTGCCGCCGAAGCGGGCGCCCGGCCGGTACGAGACGCCCGAGTCGAACGGCACGCCCACGACGGCGACGTCGGCGCGGCCGACCTCGTCGAGGCGGGGCAGCCGGGCGAAGGTCGCGGGGCCGGCGTACCGCGGGATCCGCGAGGAGTCGACCGGGCCGCGGGGCGTCTCGTTGCTGCTCATGCACTGCCTTCTTTCCTACGCGTCATCGCGTATGTACTGCTCTGTACTACTGAGTACGACCCTAGGTGGTCGGAAAGCGACTGCGAAGTGTACGTTTCATCCACTGGAGCCGTCCGGGATGGAAGGAACGCACACCGTGCCGGATGCCGCCGTTCCGCCCACACCGCCGGTCCCGCTGGCCGCGCTGCTGGCCCGCGAGGACCTGGCCCTGCGCCGGATCGCCGGACCGTCCGACCCCGGCCTGGTCATCCACGGGGCGCACACCTCGGAGATGGCCGACCCGTACCCGTACCTGCTGGGCGGCGAGCTGCTGCTGACGGCGGGGGTGCACATCCCGGATGCGGCGGGGACGGGCACGTACTTCGACGACTATGTCTCCCGGATCGTGGCGGCGGGCGGTGCGGCGCTCGGCTTCGGGCTCGCGCCGGTGCACGACACCGTGCCGCGCGCGCTGGTCGCCGCCTGCGACAAGTACCGGCTGCCGTTGCTGGAGGTCCCGCCGCAGACCACGTTCTCGGGGGTGGCCCGCGCCGTCTGGCAGCTCATGGCCCAGGCCCGCCACGCGGAGCTGCGCCGGGTGACGGAGGCCCAGCAGAGCCTCGCCTCCGCCGCGTCCCGCCCGGACCCGGTGCCGTCGGTGCTGCGCCGGCTCGCCCAGCGGGTGGGCGGAGGGGCGGTGCTGTACGGGCCGGACGGGGCGGTGATCGCGGAGGCGGGGAGGGATCCGTCGGGCGACGCGCGGGAGGCGCTGGCGGAGCTCGCCCGGGTCGTCGTCGGCCGGGGCTCCGCCACCGCCAGCGACACCACCGCCGCCGGGGCGCATCTCACCGCCTACGTCCTCGGTGCCGGGCGGGGTTTCGTACTCGGGGTGGCCGCGCCCCGGCGCGATCCGGGGGACCACACCATCGCCTCCGTCGCCGCCGTCCTTCTCTCCCTTCTCACCGGCGAGCACCAAAGCGGCACGGGAGCGGCCCGCTCGTCGGCGCTCGTACGACTGCTGCTGGGGGCGGCGCCGGAAACGGTGGCGCCGTTGCTGGGCGGCGAGCGATGGCGTGTGGTGCACGCGGTGCCGGAGGGGGCGGCGGGGCCGGAACGGGAAGGGCCGCCGGAGGCGCCGTCGGGGGCGACGCCGGGGGCCGGGCGCCACAGCCGACCGGACCCGGCACCGGGCGCGCGACGGCACCAGCGCCCCGAGGCGCCGGCCGCGACCGGGGGCCCCGAGCGGCCGGCCGATGCGACAGCCGCGACCGGGGCCCACGAGTGGCCGAGCAGCACACCGGACACCCCACCCCCTGGGCGGCCCGGGCCGCGGCTCCCCGACGCCGTCGCCGCCTCGGCGCTGGGAGCCGCCCTCGGGTCGCCGCTGGTGGACCTCGCGGGCGGGGTCGTACGGGTGCTCGTCCCGGCGGACCGGGAGCCGGTCGCGCAGGCGGGGTGGACGTTGGGCGTCAGCGCGGCCGTGGGGCCCGGCGACTGGCCGACGGCCGACACCCAGGCGGGGCGTGCCCTGGCCCGGGCCCGGGCGACCCGTGCGCCGCTGGTCCGGCACGGCGCCCGGCCCGCGCTCGCCGACCTGCTGCCGCCCGGCGAGGCGGAGGCGCACGCCCGTACGCTCCTCGCGCCCCTCGGCGAGAACGCGGCCCTCGCCGACACCCTGCGTACCTGGCTGTCGCTGCACGGCAGTTGGGACCGTACGGCGGTGGCGCTGGGTGTGCACCGCAACACCGTGCGACAGCGGATCGCGCGTTGCGCGGCCCTGCTGGGGACGGACCTGGATGATCCGGACGTACGGATGGAGCTGTGGTTCGCCCTGCGGCAACGGTGAGTTCGACGGCGCGTGTCAGGCCGAGTGACCCATGTCCCAGCGTCCGGGACACCCAGGACTCCCACTGGCGGCTGCCTCACAATGGACACCATGCCGATACCCGGGACACCCAGCCGCGCCGAGCTCGTCGAGCACCTTGTGAAGACCCGCATCGCGGGTGACGTAGCCACCCCGCGCGAGAACAACCTCTCCCACTACCGCCAGCTCGCCAACGGTGTCCGCAACTTCTGGCTCGGTCTGGAGCTCGGCGACCGCTGGACCGACGAGCAGGACGTGCTCGCGGTGATGGCGGAGCGGGTCGGCGTCAACGACGACCCCGAGTACCGGTACGGCCAGGACACCATCGACCCCGAGCTGACCGTCGACGCGCTGGACCGGCTGGCGGGACGGCTGCGCAAGGCGGCCGAGGACCGGCAGCGGGTGCTGTTCGCCACCGGTCACCCGGGCGGTCTGCTCGACGTGCACCGGGCCACCGCCGCCGCCCTGCGCACGGCCGGCTGCGAGATCGTCGTCATCCCGGACGGGCTGCAGACCGACGAGGGATACGTCATGCAGTTCGCCGACGTGGCGGTCCTCGAGCACGGCGCCACCCTCTGGCACACCCACTCGGGCGAACCGATGAAGGCGATCCTGACCGCGCTGGAGCGCGAGGGGCGTCCGCTGCCCGACCTGGTCGTCGCCGACCACGGCTGGGCGGGCTACGCCGGCCGGCACGGCGTCGACTCCGTCGGGTACGCCGACTGCAACGACCCGGCGCTGTTCATCGCCGAGGCGGAGGGCACCGTGCAGGTGACGGTGCCGCTCGACGACCACGTGGTCAGCCCGCGCCACTACGACCCGATGACGGCGTATCTGCTGGCGGAGGCGGGGCTGGCGTAGGTCCGGCTCACGACCGGAGCCACACATGAACGGCGTGATGCGCGGCCCTGTTCGGGGACCGCACATCGCGCCGTTGCCGTTGTCGGGTCAGTCGTGGCCGCCGTGGCCACCGTTGCCGCCACGGCCACCGTTGTCGTGGCCACCGTTGCCGCCACGGCCACCGTTGTCGTGGTCGCCGTTGCCGCCACGGCCGTTGTCGTGGTCACCGTGGTCACCATTGCCGCCACGGCCGTTGTCGTGATCACCGTAGCCGCCACGACCGTTGTCGTGGTCACCGTAGCCGCCACGACCGTTGTCGTGGTCGCCGTAGTCACCGTTGCCGCCACGACCGTTGTCGTCATCGTCGCAGCCGTTCCACCAGCCGTTGCAGTAGCTGCTGTGGCTGTAGGAGTCGGCCGCCGAAGCGATGCCCGATGTGCCCGCCGCGATACCGCCGGCCATCAACAGCCCGGCGGCGGACACCGCGGCAAGGCGCTTCGCGCGTTGTACTCGCATGAGAAATACCTTTCGCTCCATCGTCTCCCGCGTTTCCCGGAAGGAGGCGCGAGAATGGATGGCCGCAGCCGCAAAGGAGAGTTGCGGCAGGGTCTCTGAGTGTCACCGCATATTGATCTGGAGCACGGGCTCGACCGCCGACGCCTCCAGGTCGCTCGCCATGATGCGCGGGCGATCGCTGTGGCCTTGGTCCGCTCTGCTCGGGAACCGGTCGGCCGGGCGTGCCGTGCGTGCGGCTTTCAGTCATTGAGCCTAGTACCGCTACGGCACATCAGCATCTCGGGCGATCCGCCGCACGGGCCGTCACCGGGGGAGCCGGACCACGCCCTCCTGGATCACCGAGATGGCGAGCCGGCCGTCCCGGGTGTAGATGCGCCCCTGGCCGAGGCCCCGGCCGCCGTACGCCGACGGGGACTCCTGGTCGTAGAGCAGCCACTCGTCGGCGCGGAACGGGCGGTGGAACCACATCGCGTGGTCGAGGGAGGCGCCCACGACGTCGCCGACCGCCCAGCCGCCGCGGCCGTGCGCGAGGAGGACCGAGTCCAGGAGCGTCATGTCGGAGACGTAGGTGGCGAGGACGACGTGCAGGAGGGGGTCGTCGGCGAGCTTGCCGTTGGTGCGGAACCAGACCTGGCTGTGCGGCTCGCGCGGTGCGCCGAACTTCCCGTACGGGGGCTCGTCGACGTAGCGCAGGTCGATCGCCTCGCGGGACTCCAGGAACCGCTCGACGACGGCCGGGGCGAGGTGGTCGTAGCCGCGCAGGCGGTCCTCGGAGGTGGGCAGGGTCGCCGGGTCGGGGGCGGGCGGCATGCCGGCCTGGTGGTCGAGGCCGTCCTCGTACGTCTGGAAGGACGCCGACAGGGAGAAGATCGGTCTGCCGTGCTGGATCGCCACCACGCGGCGGGTGGTGAAGGAGCGGCCGTCGCGGATGCGCTCGACGTTGTAGACGATCGGCGCGCCGGGGTCGCCGATGCGCAGGAAGTACGCGTGCAGGGAGTGGGCGGGCCGGTCCGCGGGGACCGTGCGCCCGGCAGCGACCAGCGCCTGGGCCGCGACCTGACCGCCGAAGACGCGCGGGACGACGGCGGAGCGGGACTGGCCGCGGAAGATGTTCTCCTCGATCTGCTCGAGGTCGAGCAGATCGAGGAGATCCTGTAGTGCCTGACTCATGGGGCCAGTTCTACCGGTGAGTAATTTCTCGGACCTTACAGACCCATGTCCTTCGCGATGATCGTCTTCATGATCTCGCTGGTGCCGCCGTAGATGCGGTTCACGCGGTTGTCCGCGTACAGGCGGGCGATCGGGTACTCGTTCATGTAGCCGTAGCCGCCGTGCAGCTGGAGGCAGCGGTCGATGACGCGGTGGGCGACCTCGGTGCAGAACAACTTCGCGCTGGCGGCCTCGGCGGGGGTCAGCTCGCCCGCGTCGAGAGCCTCGAGGGCGCGGTCGGCGACGGCCTCGGCGGCGTCGACCTCGGCCTGGCAGGCGGCCAGCTCGAACTTGGTGTTCTGGAAGTGGGCGACCGGCTTGCCGAAGACGGTGCGCTCCGTGACGTACTGCTGGGCGAAGCGGACGGCGGCCTTGGCCTGCGCGTAGGCGCCGAAGGCGATGCCCCAGCGCTCGGAGGCCAGGTTGTGGCCGAGGTAGTAGAAGCCCTTGTTCTCCTCGCCGAGGAGGTCCTCGACGGGGACCTTCACGTCGACGAAGGCCAGCTCGGCGGTGTCGGAGGTGCGCAGGCCCAGCTTGTCGAGCTTGCGGCCGATGGAGTAGCCCTCGGACTTGGTGTCCACGGCGAAGAGGGAGATGCCGAAGCGGCGGTCCTCGGCGGTCGGGGCGGAGGTGCGGGCGCACACGATCACGCGGTCGGCGTGGACGCCGCCGGTGATGAAGGTCTTGGCGCCGTTGAGCACGTAGTGCGTGCCGTCCTCGCTGAGCTTGGCGGTGGTCTTCATGCCCGCCAGGTCCGAACCGGTGCCCGGCTCGGTCATCGCCAGCGCCCACATCTCCTCGCCGCTGACGAACTTCGGGAGGAAACGCTTCTTCTGCTCGTCGGTGGCGAGCATCTTGATGTACGGGAGGGCGAGCAGCACGTGGACGCCGGAGCCGCCGAACTGGACGCCCGCGCGAGCGGTCTCCTCGTAGAGGACGGCCTCGAACTTGTGGGTGTCCAGGCCCGCGCCGCCGAACTCCTCGGGCACGTTGATGCCGAAGAGGCCCAGCTCGCCGAGCTTGTAGTAGAAGTCGCGCGGCGCCTGGCCTGCGGCGAACCACTCGTCGTACACCGGGACGACCTCGGCCTCGATGAAGGCGCGCAAGGTCTCCCGGAACGCCTCGTGATCCTCGTTGAACACCGTACGGCGCACGCCGCCACCTCCACGTACCTCGGCCTGTCTAAGCGCTTGCTCACAGCACCGTACCGGTGAGTACAGGGTGCGTCCAGGGTGCTCCCGTGGTAACGCTCGTCACGCCGGGGGCCCTTGCCCACCCACCCGCCCGACTCGGTCGGAGGTGAGGGCACCCCCTGGGGCTCCGCCCCAGACCCCGGGGCGTTCGCACACCCACCCGCCCGACTCGCTTGGACGATGAGTGGCCCTCCCCCTGGGGCTCCGCCCCAGACCCCAGAGCCTCGCCCACCCACCCGACTCGGTCGGACGAGAAGTCTCCCCCGGGGCTCCGCCCCAGCCCCCGGCGGGGGCTCCGCCCCCTGCACCCCCGGGGCGCCGCAGTCCCGCCCGAAAGACACCACAGCCCCGCACCTCCGGTCGCCGCAGTCCCGCACCTCCGGCACACGGGAGCCCTACACCTCCGGCACGGGAGCCCACGCCTCCGAGGTGCCGCGGCACCACTTCGAGGCACCACAGCACACACCCCCCGAGGCACCGCGGCCCCACACCTCGGACCACCGCAGCTCCGCGCCCCGGGTGACCGCAGCCCTACACCCCGCACCACCGCAGCTCCGCGCCCCGGGTGACCGCAGCCCTACACCCCGCACCACCGCAGCTCCGCGCCCCGGGTGACCGCAGCCCTACACCCCGCACCACCGCAACTCCGCGCCCCGGGTGACCGCAGCCCCACACCCCGCACCACCGCAGCTCCGCGCTTCGGATGACCTCAACCCCACACCCCGCACCACCACAGCCCCACACCCCGGTGACCACACCCCCACACCGACCCATCAGCCGCCGATGGCGCCCAGCCCCCACCAAGGCCACCCGCACCCGGCGACGAAAGGCGCGCGGGCCTGGCCGGAGGCCGGTCGCTACGCTTCCGCCGCGGAGCCGAACGCCCCCCGCGCCATCCGGTGGAGCAGCGCCGCCGTGGCGCCTCGGCCCGGCAGGACGCCTGCCCGGCCCAGGTGCGGCGTCGAGTTCAGGAGGCCGAAGACCGAGTGCACCGCCGAACGGGCGGTGGGCTCGGTCAGGGCGGGGTAGACCTCGCGGACGACCTCCACCCACAGCTCGACGTACTGCCGCTGCAGCTGCCGCACCAGCTTGCGGTCGCTGTCGCGGAGGCGGTCCAGCTCGCGGTCGTGCAGGGTGATGAGGGGACGGTCGTCGATGGCGAAGTCGATGTGGCCCTCGATGAGGGAGTCGAGGACCGCCTCGGCGCCGCCCCCGTCGGACTCCTGCACGCGACGGCGCGCGCCGTTCAGCAGCTGGCCGCTGATCCCCACCAGCAGCTCGGCGAGCATCGCGTCCTTGCCGGGGAAGTGCCGGTAGAGACCGGGGCCGCTGATGCCGACGGCGGCTCCTATCTCGTCCACGCCGACGCCGTGGAAGCCGCGCTCGGCGAACAGCCGCGCGGCCTCCTTGAGGATCTGTTCGCGGCGGGTGGGGGCGTCGGTTCTGGGGGCCATGGAAGCAATTCTAGACAGGGAGGTTAGCGGTCGTTAACCTGGAGGAAATGGTTAACGCTCATTAACAGTCGATCACTGGGTGAGGGGACCGCAAGGATGGATCAGGCACCGGAGCTGACGAGCGCGGCAGACCCCGCGTCGGAGGCCTGGCGGGCCAATGAACAAGCCCACCTCGCCCTCGTCGAGGAGCTGCGCGGCAAGCTCGCCGCCGCCCGGCTCGGCGGGGGTGAGAAGGCGCGGGCCCGGCACACCGCGCGCGGGAAGCTGCTGCCGAGGGACCGGGTGGACACCCTCCTGGATCCCGGGTCTCCCTTCCTGGAGCTCGCGCCCCTCGCCGCCGAGGGGATGTACGAGGGGCAGGCCCCGGCCGCCGGCGTCATCGCCGGGATCGGGCGGGTCAGCGGGCGGGAGTGCGTCGTCGTGGCCAACGACGCCACCGTCAAGGGTGGGACGTACTACCCGATGACCGTGAAGAAGCATCTGCGCGCGCAGGAGGTCGCCCTCGAGAACCGGCTGCCGTGCCTCTACCTCGTGGACTCCGGCGGCGCCTTCCTGCCCATGCAGGACGAGGTGTTCCCGGACCGGGAGCACTTCGGGCGGATCTTCTACAACCAGGCCCGGATGTCCGGCGCCGGGATCCCGCAGATCGCCGCCGTGCTCGGGTCGTGCACCGCCGGCGGGGCGTATGTGCCGGCCATGAGCGACGAAGCCGTCATCGTCCGGAACCAGGGGACGATCTTCCTCGGCGGCCCTCCCCTGGTGAAGGCCGCCACCGGCGAGGTCGTCACCGCCGAGGAGCTCGGCGGCGGTGAGGTGCACGCGCGTGTGTCGGGTGTCACCGACCATCTCGCCGAGGACGACGCGCACGCCCTGCGGATCGTGCGGACCATCGTCTCCACCCTTCCGGCCCGCCCGTCCCTTCCCTGGGAGGTGCGGCCGGCGGTCGAGCCCAAGGTCGACCCCTACGGGCTCTACGGCGCCGTCCCCGTCGACTCCCGCACCCCCTACGACGTACGGGAGATCATCGCCCGCGTCACCGACGGCTCCCGTTTCGCCGAGTTCAAGGCGGAGTTCGGGCAGACCCTCGTCACCGGGTTCGCCCGTATTCAGGGCCACCCGGTCGGGATCGTCGCCAACAACGGCATCCTGTTCTCCGAGTCCGCCCAGAAGGGCGCCCACTTCATCGAGCTGTGCGACCAGCGCGGGATCCCGCTCCTCTTCCTCCAGAACATCTCAGGCTTCATGGTCGGCAAGGACTACGAGGCCGGCGGCATCGCCAAGCACGGCGCCAAGATGGTGACCGCCGTGGCCTGCACCCGCGTGCCGAAGCTGACCGTCGTCGTCGGCGGGTCGTACGGCGCCGGGAACTACTCGATGTGCGGGCGGGCCTATTCGCCGCGCTTCCTGTGGATGTGGCCCAACGCCAAGATCTCGGTCATGGGCGGCGAGCAGGCCGCCTCCGTCCTCGCCACCGTCAAGCGGGACCAGCTTCAGGCGCACGGCCAGGAGTGGTCCGTGGAGGAGGAAGAGGTCTTCAAGGACCCGATCCGGGCGCAGTACGAGCGCCAGGGCAACGCCTACTACGCCACCGCCCGGCTCTGGGACGACGGCGTCATCGACCCGCTGGAGACCCGGCAGGTGCTCGGTCTCGCCCTGACGGCCTGCGCCAACGCGCCGCTGCCCCAGAAGGACTACTCGGCGCCCCAGTTCGGCGTCTTCCGGATGTGAGGAGGGGACCCTTGTTCGACACCGTGCTCGTGGCCAACCGGGGCGAGATCGCCGTCCGTGTCATCCGCACCCTGCGCTCGCTGGGCGTGCGCTCGGTGGCCGTCTTCTCCGACGCGGACGCCGACGCCCGGCATGTCCGCGAGGCCGACACGGCCGTACGGATCGGCCCCGCGCCGGCCGCCGAGAGCTATCTGTCCGTCGAGCGGCTCCTGGAGGCCGCCGCCCGCACCGGCGCCCAGGCCGTCCACCCGGGGTACGGCTTCCTCGCGGAGAACGCCGGCTTCGCGCGCGCGTGCGCCGACGCGGGGCTCGTCTTCATCGGGCCGTCGGCCGAGGCGATCGCCCTCATGGGCGACAAGATCCGCGCCAAGGAGACCGTGAAGGCGGCCGGCGTGCCGGTCGTCCCCGGGTCGAGCGGCAGCGGGCTCAGCGACTCGCAGCTCGCCGACGCCGCCCGGGAGATCGGCACCCCGGTGCTGCTCAAGCCGAGCGCCGGCGGCGGCGGCAAGGGCATGCGGCTGGTCCGCGACGCCGCCGTCCTGGCGGACGAGATCGCCGCCGCCCGCCGTGAGGCCCGCGCCTCCTTCGGCGACGACACCCTCCTCGTCGAGCGGTGGATCGACCGGCCCCGGCACATCGAGATCCAGGTCCTGGCCGACGGCCACGGCCGTGTGATCCACCTGGGCGAGCGCGAGTGCTCCCTGCAGCGCCGGCACCAGAAGATCATCGAGGAGGCGCCCAGCGTGCTCCTCGACGAGGCCACCCGGGCCGCGATGGGCGAGGCGGCGGTCCAGGCGGCCCGCTCTTGCGGGTACCGGGGCGCGGGCACGGTGGAGTTCATCGTCCCCGGCGGCGACCCGACGTCGTACTTCTTCATGGAGATGAACACCCGCCTGCAGGTGGAGCACCCGGTCACCGAGCTCGTCACCGGCCTGGACCTGGTCGAGTGGCAGCTGCGGGTGGCGGCCGGTGAGCGGCTGCCGTACACGCAGGACGACATCGCCCTGACCGGGCACGCCGTCGAGGCGCGGATCTGTGCGGAAGACCCCGCGCGCGGGTTCCTGCCCTCCGGCGGGACCGTGCTCAGGCTGGAGGAGCCGCAGGGCGACGGCGTGCGCACCGACTCGGGGCTGAGCGAGGGGACCGAGGTCGGCAGCCTGTACGACCCGATGCTGTCCAAGGTGATCGCGTACGGGCCCGACCGGGTGACCGCGCTCAGAAAGCTCCGGTCCGCCCTCGCGGAGACGGTCACGCTGGGCGTGCAGACCAACGCCGGGTTCCTGCGCCGGCTGCTGGCGCATCCGGCGGTCGTGGCGGGCGAGCTGGACACGGGGCTGGTCGAGCGGGTGGTGGACGACCTGGTCCCCACCGACGTACCGGAGGAGGTCTACGAGGCCGCCGCCGCCGTACGGCTGGAGGGGCTCAGGCCGCACGGGGACGGCTGGACGGATCCCTTCTCGGTGCCGAGCGGCTGGCGACTGGGCGGGGCGCACCGGCCGGTGGACTTCCCCCTGCGCGTGACGGGACTGGAACCCGTCACTCACCCGGTGCGCGGCACCCACACCGTCACCGACGAGCGGGTCCACGTCACCCTCGACGGCGTCCGCCACACCTTCCGGCGGGCCGGCGACTGGCTGGGCCGTGACGGCGACGCCTGGCATGTGCGCGACCACGACCCGGTGGCCGCGTCCCTGACGGGCGCCGCGCACTCCGGCGCCGACTCGCTGACGGCGCCCATGCCGGGGACGGTGACGGTGGTGAAGGTCGCCGTCGGCGACGAGGTGGCGGCCGGGCAGAGCCTGCTGGTGGTGGAGGCGATGAAGATGGAGCACGTCATCTCCGCCCCGCACGCCGGCACGGTCGCCGAACTGGACGTCAGCCCCGGCACGACGGTCGCCATGGACCAGGTCCTGGCCGTCGTCACCCCGCACGAGGAGGTGCAGGAATGACCGGACTCGGACTCCCCATGGCCGTACCGGCCGCGGGCCTGCCCGCGCGGGTCAGGATCCACGAGGTCGGCGCGCGCGACGGCCTGCAGAACGAGAAGGCGACCGTGCCGACCGAGGTGAAGGCGGAGTTCGTCCGCCGGCTCGCCGGCGCCGGCCTGACGACGATCGAGGCGACCAGCTTCGTCCACCCCAAGTGGGTGCCCCAACTGGCCGACGCCGAGGAGCTGTTCCCGCTCGTCCGCGATCTGCCGGTGGAGCTGCCGGTGCTGGTGCCGAACGAGCGGGGCCTGGACCGGGCCCTGGCGCTCGGCGCGCGCCGGGTCGCCGTGTTCGCCAGCGCCACCGAGTCCTTCGCCAAGGCCAACCTCAACCGCACGGTGGACGAGGCGCTGGCCATGTTCCGACCGGTGGTGGAGCGGGCCAAGGCCGAAGGCGACGGTGTGCACGTCCGCGGCTATCTCTCCATGTGCTTCGGCGACCCCTGGGAGGGCGCGGTCCCGGTCCCCCAGGTCGTGCGGGTGTGCCGGGCCCTGCTCGACATGGGCTGCGACGAGCTGAGCCTGGGCGACACGATCGGGGTCGCGACCCCGGGTCATGTCCGCGGGCTCCTCACCGCGCTCAACGAGGAAGGCGTCCCGACCTCCGTGCTCGGCGCGCACTTCCACGACACCTACGGCCAGGCGCTGGCCAACACCCTGGCCGCCCTCCAGCACGGCGTCACCACCGTCGACGCCTCCGCGGGCGGCCTCGGTGGCTGTCCGTTCGCCAAGTCCGCCACCGGCAACCTCGCCACCGAGGACCTCGTGTGGATGCTTCAGGGCCTCGGTGTCGACACCGGGGTCGATCTCGGCCGTCTCGTCGCCACCAGCGTGTGGATGGCCGGCCAACTGGGCCGACCCAGCCCGTCCCGCACCGTCCGTGCCCTGTCCCACGAGGACCTTCAGGGCCTGCAGGGCCGCGAGGCCCACAAGGAGCAGTGACCGTCATGGACCACCGACTCTCCCCTGAGCTGGAGGAACTCCGCCGTACGGTGGAGCAGTTCGCGCACGACGTCGTGGCGCCGAAGATCGGCGACTTCTACGAGCGGCACGAGTTCCCCTACGAGATCGTCCGCGAGATGGGCCGCATGGGCCTGTTCGGGCTGCCGTTCCCGGAGGAGTACGGCGGTATGGGCGGCGACTACCTCGCCCTCGGCATCGCGCTGGAGGAGCTGGCGCGTGTGGACTCCTCCGTCGCCATCACCCTGGAGGCCGGCGTCTCCCTGGGCGCCATGCCGATCCATCTGTTCGGCACCGAGGAGCAGAAGCGGCAGTGGCTTCCCCGTCTGTGCTCGGGCGAGATCCTGGGTGCCTTCGGGCTCACGGAGCCCGACGGCGGCTCGGACGCCGGCGCGACACGGACGACGGCCCGGCTGGACGACGCGACGAACGAGTGGGTGATCAACGGCACCAAGTGCTTCATCACCAACTCGGGCACGGACATCACGGGCCTGGTCACGGTGACGGCGGTGACCGGTCGCAAGCCGGACGGCAAGCCGCTGATCTCGGCGATCATCGTCCCGTCGGGGACCCCGGGCTTCACGGTCGCGGCACCGTACTCGAAGGTGGGCTGGAACGCCTCGGACACCCGTGAGCTGTCGTTCGCCGACGTCCGCGTACCGGCGGCGAACCTGCTGGGCGAGGCGGGCCGGGGCTACGCCCAGTTCCTGCGCATCCTCGACGAGGGCCGCATCGCCATCGCCGCGCTCGCCACCGGACTCGCCCAGGGCTGCGTCGACGAGTCGGTGAAGTACGCGCGCGAGCGCCACGCCTTCGGCCGGCCGATCGGCGCCAACCAGGCGATCCAGTTCAAGATCGCCGACATGGAGATGAAGGCCCACACCGCCCGCCTGGCGTGGCGTGACGCGGCGAGCCGCCTGGTGGCGGGCGAGCCCTTCAAGAAGGAGGCGGCGCTGGCCAAGCTGTACTCGTCGACGATCGCCGTCGACAACGCCCGCGACGCCACCCAGATCCACGGCGGCTACGGCTTCATGAACGAGTATCCGGTGGCCCGTATGTGGCGCGACTCCAAGATCCTGGAGATCGGGGAGGGTACGAGCGAGGTGCAGCGGATGCTGATCGCACGGGAGTTGGGGCTGGTGAGCTGAGGACGGCGGCGCCAGGGCCGCGCCGCTCACCTACGGGCGAACCCCGGGGTCCCCGCCGCCCTCTTCCTGGCGGACCCCGGGTTTCCCCGCCGCCCTCTTCCTGGCGGACCCCGGGTTTCCCCGCCGCTCACTTCTTCACAACGCCCGTGTTGGCCAGACCGCCGTACATGTTGACCGTGTCCCCGTAGTGGTAGTTCCTGGGGTTGAACTGCAGGCTCTCCACCCGGACCTGGAACTCGGCCTCGGGGTTCTCGATGGCGTTGACGATGTACTGGACGAGCTGGCGCAGTTGGTCCGGGTTGGGCAGGGTCATCATGGCCGTGGAGGCGCTGTTCGTCTCCACGGCCAGGACGTGTTCGTTCGGCGCGGTCCACAGCTTCAGCATCCGCACGAACAACGCGACCACCACCGCGACTCCCACGACCAACAGCCCGGCCGCTCTGTCGTCCTGAGCGACCGCCTGGACGACGACCAGTACCACGGCGACGAGGGCCGTCCACTTCAGGAAGTCGATGAGGGCCTCCGTCCGCTTCGGTCTGAGCACGAGAGTGTGCACCCGCGTGACGTTGTGCAGCGGATAGGCCGCCTCTCCGACCCACAGCAGCCGTTTGCTCACCTTGAGGTCGACACCGACCGCCCGTCTCGGAGGCGTCGGCATCGGCAGTGCCCCGCCGAGAGTTCCCCTGGTCTCCACAAGTCCCCCCGTCAGCGCGTGCACCCGTGACCGCGTGAGGACCATTAAGCGCCCGAAGCCTGTTGAACAAGAGGCGATTTACAGCCAACTCCCCTGTACAAGCGGCAAGTTGGCAGGAGCGGGACGGCCACGGACACCCCACAGGACGTGGACCGCGCTCCCCCACCCCTGGACAAGATCTGAGGTTAGGCTAACCTACCTTCGAATTGTCCGGCGGTCTCCGCACGTTCGAAAGCAGACCCACTCATGCCCCACGTCAGCGCCAACCACCTCACCCGCCGCGGCATCCTCGCCGCCGGTGGCGCCCTCGGCCTCGGTGCCGTCCTCGCGGCCTGCGGGGACGACGACGCGAAAAGCAGTGGCTCGGAATCGACGTCGAGCGCCTCCGCCAAGTCCGGTCCCTGGACGTTCAAGGACGACCGCGGCACCACGGTGAAGCTCGACAGGACACCCGCGAACATCGTCGCGTTCACCGGTGTCGGCGCCGCCCTCCACGACTACGGCATCCAGGTCAAGGGCGTCTTCGGCCCGACCAGGACCACCGACGGCAAGGCCGACGTCCAGGCCGGCGACATGGACATCACCAAGGTCGAGATCCTGGGCAACGTGTGGGACGAGTTCAACGTCGAGAAGTACGCCGCGCTCGCCCCCGACGTCCTCATCTCCACGATGTTCGACAACGCCGGCACCCTCTGGTACGTCCCCGAGGCCTCCAAGGACAAGATCGCCAAGCTCGCCCCGAGCGTCGGCATCTCCGTCTACGACCGTCAGCTCACCGCACCCCTGCAGCGCATGTGGGAGCTCGCCGAGTCCCTCGGCGCCGACATGACCGCCGCCAAGGTCACCGACGCCAAGAAGCGGTTCGAGGCCGCGGCCACCCGGCTGCGCGCGGCCGCCAAGGCCAAGCCCGACATCAAGGTCCTGGCCGGCTCCGCGGCCGACCAGCTCTTCTACGTCTCCGGCACCAACCTCTCCATCGACCTGGAGTACTTCAAGGCCCTCGGCGTGAACTTCGTCGAGCCTCCGGAGAGCGCGAAGAAGGCCGGCGGCGGCTGGTACGAGTCGCTGAGCTGGGAGAACGTCGACAAGTACCCGGCGGACATCATCATGTTGGACGACCGGTCCCAGGCGCTGCAGCCGGCGGCGATCACGAAGCCGACGTGGAAGCAGTTGCCTGCCGTCAAGGCCGGCCAGGTCATCCCCCGGTCGCCGGAGCCGATCCTGTCGTACGACAAGTGCGTGCCGCTTCTCGAGAACCTCGCGAAGGCTCTCGAGAACGCGAAGAAGGTCGCCTGACGCACTCCGAGGGAGGCGGTTGAGCATCGTTGACGGGCGCTGGGCCTCTGCGGCGGATCGCTCCCCCGGGTTCTCGGCTTCGCACGAACCCGGGGCCCGGCATCGCGGCGGAGCCGCGTATCGCCACAGCCCGCGCCTCTGAAGGCTCGCCGCCCTCCCGCACGCCTCCCACCTGACGACGCCGCAGGAGCCCCCATGACGACGGCCGTTGCCGCTCCCTTCCGTTTCTTCTCCCTTCAGGTAGTACGGACTCGGCGGCTCGGGCCGTCCCTCGTCCGGGTCTCCTTCGCCGGGGAGGATCTGCGGTACTTCTTCTCCGACGGGTACGACCAGTCCCTGTCGCTGTTCCTGCCGCACCCGGGTCAGACCGAGCCGTGGGTGCCGTACGAGCTCGGGGACGGCTGGTGGCAGGGGTGGCGTGAACTGCCGGACGACGTACGGGCGGTGATGCGGTCGTACACCCTCCGGTCGCTGCGCCGGGACGGCCTCGGGCGTACCACGGAGATCGACATCGACTTCGTGCTGCACACCCCCGCCGGACCCGCCTCCGCCTGGGCGGCCCGGGCCGGCGCCGGGGACCGGGTCGTACTGCTCGGGCCGGCCGTCGCCGACAACCGGGCGATACGTTTCCGCCCGCCGCAGGACACCGACCTGGTGCTGCTGTGGGGCGACGAAACGGCCCTGCCCGCCGTCTCGTCCATCCTGGAGTCCCTGCCGGCCGGACTGCGTGCGCGGGTCTGGCTGGAGGTGCACGACGCCGGCGACGTGCAGGACCTGACGACCGCCGCGGACGCCGAAGTCACATGGCTCGTCCACACCGAGGACGACGGAGAGATCCCCCACTGCGTCGAGAGCGTGGGAGGTGCCCCCACCCCCATGGCCCTCGCCGCCCTTCGCGACGCCCGACTGCCGTCCGCCGAAAGGCCGTACGTCTGGATCGCGGGCGAGTCGCAGTGCGTGAAGTCGCTGCGCCGGCACTTCGTGCAGGAGCGCGGGATCGACCGGCGCCGGGTCACCTTCGTCGGGTACTGGCGTCAGGGTCTGAGCGAGGAGCAGCTCCGCGAGCAGGAGTAACTCCCGCTGGCGCAAAGGCGGTTGAAACGTGAGCGCGGTCACGACCGGGGCGGGGTTTCGGAGCTGAAACTTAGGTTAGGCTAACCTAAGTACAACCCGAGGTTCCGCCCCGAGTCCGTCCCGCAGCGGACCCGTCCCCACCCCGGAGGACCGCCACCATGCGCTCGCACCTGCTCAATGACACGACCGCGGAGCGGTACCGCCGCTCCGTGACCGAAGGAGTCGAGCGGGTGGCCGCCAAACTCGCCGCCACCGACCGTCCGTTCACCGGCGTCACGGTCGACGCCCTGGCTCCCCGCATCGAGCGGATCGACCTCGACCAGCCGCTCGGCGACACCTCGGCGGTCCTGGACGAGCTGGAGGAGGTCTACCTCCGCGACGCGATCTACTTCCACCACCCCCGCTACCTCGCCCACCTCAACTGCCCGGTCGTCATCCCCGCCGTGCTGGGCGAAGCGGTTCTCTCCGCCGTCAACTCCTCCCTCGACACCTGGGACCAGTCGGCCGGCGGCACCCTCATCGAGCGCAAACTGATCGACTGGACGGCCGCCCGCATCGGCCTCGGCCCCGCCGCCGACGGGGTGTTCACCTCCGGCGGCAGCCAGTCCAACCTGCAGGCGCTGCTCCTCGCCCGCGAGGAGGCCAAGCCGGGGCGGGACGGGTGGGAAGGCCCGGCCTCGCTCGCCCGACTGCGCATCTTCGCCTCCGAGGTCAGCCACTTCAGCGTGCAGAAGTCGGCGAAACTGCTGGGCCTCGGCCAGGACGCCGTGGTCTCCGTCCCCGTCGACCACGACAAGCGCATGCAGACCGTCGCCCTCGCCCACGAGCTGGAGCGCTGCGAGAAGGACGGCCTGATCCCCATGGCCGTCGTCGCCACCGCCGGCACCACCGACTTCGGCTCCATCGACCCGCTGCCCGAGATCGCCGAGCTGTGCGAGCAGTACGGCGTGTGGATGCACGTCGACGCCGCCTATGGCTGCGGCCTGCTCGCCTCGGTGAAGTACCGCGACCGCATCGACGGCATCGAGCGCGCCGACTCCGTCACCGTCGACTACCACAAGTCCTTCTTCCAGCCGGTGAGTTCGTCCGCCGTGCTGGTCCGGGACGCGGCGACGCTGCGGCACGCCACCTACCACGCCGAGTACCTGAACCCGCGCCGGATGGTGCAGGAACGCATCCCCAACCAGGTGGACAAGTCCCTGCAGACCACGCGCCGCTTCGACGCGCTGAAGCTGTGGATGACCCTCAGGGTCATGGGCGCCGACGGCATCGGGCAGCTCTTCGACGAGGTGTGCGACCTCGCCGTCGAGGGCTGGAAGCTGCTGGCGGCCGACCCCCGCTTCGACGTGGTCGTCGAGCCGTCGCTGTCCACCCTCGTCTTCCGCTACATCCCCTCCGCCGTCACCGACCCGGCCGAGATCGACCGCGCCAACCTGTACGCCCGCAAGGCCCTGTTCGCCTCCGGCGACGCGGTGGTCGCGGGCACCAAGGTGGGCGGCCGCCACTACCTGAAGTTCACCCTGCTCAACCCCGAGACCACGACGGCCGACATGGCCGCCGTCCTCGACCTGATCGCCGGCCACGCCGAGCAGTACCTGGGAGAGTCCCTTGACCGCGCTTCCTGACCCCACGCACAAGACCTACGACTTCGTGGGCATCGGGCTCGGCCCCTTCAACCTCGGCCTGGCCTGCCTGACCGAGCCCATCGACGAACTCGACGGCGTCTTCCTGGACTCCAAGCCCCGCTTCGAGTGGCACGCCGGCATGTTCCTCGACGGCGCCCACCTCCAGACGCCGTTCATGTCGGACCTGGTCACCCTCGCCGACCCGACCTCGCCGTACTCCTTCCTCAACTACCTGAAGGAGAAGGGCCGGCTGTACTCGTTCTACATCCGCGAGAACTTCTACCCGCTGCGGGTGGAGTACGACGACTACTGCCGCTGGGCCGCGAGCAAGCTGAGCAGCGTCCGCTTCGACACGACGGTCACCGAGGTGAGGTACGACGAGGGGGCCGAGCTGTACGTCGTGGGGACCGCGGCCGGTGAGGAGTTCCGCGCCCCTCACCTGGTCCTCGGCACCGGCACCGTCCCCTTCGTCCCGGAGCCCTGCCGCGGCCTGGACGGCGACCTCTTCCACAACGCGCAGTACATGCGGCGCAAGGCGGAGCTGCGGGCGAAGAAGTCCATCACGATCGTCGGCAGCGGCCAGAGCGCCGCGGAGATCTACCACGAGCTGCTCGCCGAGATCGACGTCCACGGCTACCAGCTCAACTGGGTCACCCGCTCCCCGCGGTTCTTCCCGCTGGAGTACACCAAGCTGACCCTGGAGATGACGTCCCCGGACTACATCGACTACTTCCGCGCACTGCCCGAGGAGACCCGCTACCGCCTGGAGAAGCAGCAGAAGGGCCTGTTCAAGGGCATCAACTCGGACCTCATCGACTCGATCTTCGACCTGCTCTACCAGAAGAACGTCGAGAGCGGCGACCGTCCCGTGCCCACCCGTCTGCTCACCAACTCCACGCTGCGCGGCGCGCGGTACGAGAACGGGCGGTACACGCTCGGCTTCCACCAGGACGAGCAGGGCAAGGACTACGAGATCGACACCGAGGGCCTGGTGCTGGCCACCGGCTACCACTACGAGCCGCCGGCCTTCCTGGAGCCGGTCCGCGACCGCCTCCGCTTCGACGGGCACGGCCGCTTCGACGTGGCCCGCAACTACGCCATCGACACCACGGGCCGCGGCATCTTCCTGCAGAACGCCGGCGTGCACACGCACAGCATCACCAGCCCGGACCTCGGCATGGGCGCCTACCGCAACAGCTGCATCATCCGTGAGCTGCTCGGCAGCGAGTACTACCCGGTCGAGAAGACGATCGCGTTCCAGGAGTTCGCCGTATGATTACCACCTCCACAGGTCCCCTCACCCTCCGTCCCCTCGACCCCCTGAAGGACGCCGAGCTGCTGCACCCCTGGGTCACGCACCCCAAGGCGGCCTTCTGGATGATGCAGGACGCGAAACTGGAGGACGTCGAGCGCGCGTACATGGAGATCGCGGCCGACGAGCACCACCACGCCCTGCTCGGCCTGCACGACGGCGAGCCGGCCTTCCTGATGGAGTACTACGACCCGGCCCACCGCGAGCTGGTCGGCCTGTACGAGCCGCAGCCCGGCGACGTCGGCATGCACTTCCTGGTCGCCCCCACCGACCGGCCCGTGCACGGCTTCACCCGCGCCGTCATCACCGCCGTGATGGCGCACCTCTTCGCCGACCCGGCCACCGTCCGCGTGGTCGTCGAGCCGGACGTCGCCAACAAGGCCGTGCACGCCCTGAACGAGGCCGTCGGCTTCGTCCCGGAGCGGGAGATCCAGAAGCCGGAGAAGAAGGCGCTGCTGAGCTTCTGCACGCGCGAGCGGTTCGTCGCGGCGACGGGGGTGGTCGCATGAGCCTCGCCGACGCCGTGGCCCACCTCTCCCCCGAGCGCTGGGAGCAGGCCAACCGTCTCCTGCTCCGCAAGGCCCTCGCCGAGTTCGCCCACGAGCGGCTGATCACCCCGGAGCTCCAGGGCGACCAGTACGTCGTCCGCAGCGACGACGGCCTGACCGCCTACCGCTTCACCGCCGTGCGCCGCGCCCTCGACCACTGGCAGGTCGACGCCGGCTCGATCACCCGCACCCGTGACGGCGCCGAACTCCCCCTGGCCGCCCTGGACTTCTTCATCGAGCTGAAGGCGGCCCTGGGCCTGAGCGACGAGATCCTGCCGGTCTACCTGGAGGAGATCTCCTCCACCCTCTCCGGCACCTGCTACAAGCTCACCAAGCCGCAGGTCTCTGCCGCCGAGCTCGCGAGGAGCGGCTTCCAGGCCATCGAGACCGGGATGACCGAGGGCCACCCCTGCTTCGTCGCCAACAACGGGCGGCTCGGCTTCGGCATCCACGAGTACCTGTCGTACGCGCCGGAGACCGCGAGCCCGGTCCGCCTGGTGTGGCTGGCCGCGCACCGGTCGCGGGCGGCGTTCACGGCGGGCGTCGGGATCGAGTACGAGACGTTCGTCCGGCAGGAACTGGGCGAGGAGACGGTCGAGCGGTTCGACGGGATCCTGCGTGACCGGGGCCTCGACCCCGCCGACTACCTCCTCGTCCCCGTCCACCCCTGGCAGTGGTGGAACAAGCTCACCGTCACCTTCGCCGCCGAGGTCGCCCGCCAGAACCTGGTGTGCCTGGGCGAGGGCGACGACGAGTACCTGGCCCAGCAGTCCATCCGGACGTTCTTCAACACCTCGCACCCCGGGAAGCACTACGTGAAGACGGCCCTGTCCGTCCTCAACATGGGCTTCATGCGCGGACTTTCGGCCGCGTACATGGAGGCGACCCCGGCGATCAACGACTGGCTGGCCCAGCTCATCGACAACGACCCGGTGCTGAAGTCGACGGGCCTGTCGATCATCCGGGAGCGGGCCGCCGTGGGCTACCGGCACCTGGAGTACGAGGCGGCCACGGACCGCTACTCGCCGTACCGCAAGATGCTCGCCGCGCTGTGGCGGGAGAGCCCGGTGCCCTCCCTCCAGGACGGCGAGTCGCTCGCGACGATGGCCTCCCTGGTCCATGTGGACCACGAGGGGAGGTCGGTGGCGGGCGCCCTGATCGAGCAGTCGGGCCTCACCCCGACGGCCTGGCTCCGGCACTACCTGCGGGCCTACTACACGCCCCTCCTGCACAGCTTCTACGCCTACGACCTGGTCTTCATGCCGCACGGCGAGAACACCGTCCTGGTGCTGAAGGACGGGGTCGTGCAGCGGGCGATCTACAAGGACATCGCCGAGGAGATCGCGGTGATGGACCCGGACGCGGTGCTGCCGCCCGAGGTGCGGCGGATCCGCGTGGAGGTCCCCGAGGACAAGAAGCTCCTGTCCATCTTCACGGACGTCTTCGACTGCTTCTTCCGCTTCCTCGCGGCCGACCTGGCCACCGAGGGGATCCTGGAGGAGGACGACTTCTGGCGCACGGTCGCCGAGGTCACCCGCGAGTACCAGGAGGCGACACCCCAGCTCGCCGACAGGTTCCGGCAGTACGACATGTTCGCCCCCGAGTTCGCGCTGTCCTGTCTCAACCGCCTCCAGCTGCGCAACAACAGGCAGATGGTGGACCTGGCGGACCCGTCCGGCGCCCTCCAGCTGATCGGCACCCTGAAGAACCCCCTCGCAAAGTTCTGATCCGGACGGACGGGCGCCCCCGAGCACGGTCCTCGGGGGCGCCCGTCGTCTTGATCATGTCCCTGGGCCGGACGGCTGGTGGAACAATCCCCCCATGGCGGAAATCATCCAGAAGGACGGCACCTGGGTCTTCGACGGCGACGCCCTGCGGCTGACTCCGGGGAGGGACAAGAACGTCAGTCTGCTCCGCAAGACCCTCGGCGAACTCGTCGTCCCGCTGGGCGCGTTGGCGGGGATCTCCTTCGAGCAGGGCAAGAAGAGCGGGCGGCTCAGACTGCGGCTGCGGGACGGCGCGGACCCGCTGCTGCACGCGACCGGCGGCCGGCTGACCGAGCCGCACGACCCCTACCAGATGCTGGTCGAGTCCGACCGCTACGGCGTCGCCGAGTACCTCGTGGACGAGGTCCGGGGCGCGCTGCTGCTGGACCAGGTCCCCGCCGACCCGGTGGACGCCTATCTGCTGCCCGGCCCGTCCGTACCCCTGTCGGTGTCCGCCGGGGACGGCACGGCGAGCTTCGACGGCGACCACGTCCGGCTGGAGTGGAACTGGAAGACGGAGGACGCCAAGGCCGCCGCCGGCGCCCGCAGCATCCCCCTGACCGAGATCACGGCCGTGGAGTGGCATCCGGCGGCCGGCCTGGAGAACGGCCATCTGCGCTTCGTCGTGCGGGGCGCTCCCACCAAGTCCCCGCCGAAGTACGACCCCAACGCCGTGGAGCTGTGGGGGTTCAAGAAGGACCCCCTGATGGCGCTGGTCGCGGCCGCCGTCCAGGCCCGCCTCCCGCACCCGGCCGCGGCCCCCGAGGACGCCGTGAGGCCGCCGGAGGACGCGCAGCGCGCGGCAGCCGCCGCGCAGCCCGCCGAGGACGACCACGACGCGCTGCTGCGGCGGCTGCGGGAGCTGGGCGAGCTGCACCGCGAAGGGGTGCTCACCCAGGAGGAGTTCACGATGGCCAAGCAGGCGGTCCTCAAGCGGATGTGAGGATCACCGGCCCGTTCACCTGGCCTTGCGGGCCACCGTGAAGTGGTCCACCTGCTCTCCGGACTCGGCGATGCCCCGCACCGTCAGGGTGGTGAGCCGCCCCTTCGGCGCGGGCGTGACGTCGACGCGCAGGAACGAGTAGTCGAGGTACCGCACCCGGGACCAGGCGACGGTCTCGTTGACCTTGCCGTCCTTGGTGTTGATGAACGAGGCCACGGAGTCGACCTCGTGCTCGTGGCCCTCGTAGGAGTCCGGGGCGGAGAAGGCGTACAGGCTGCGGCCCGCCGCACCGGCCGTCACGTACACCACGCCCTCGGTCTCGGGGTAGGCCGTGCCACCGATCGGGAGCTTCTTGGCGACCTGGTTGCCCTTGATGACATCGGTGCGCTCGTACTGGTGGTTGTGGCCGTTGATCACCAGGTCCACCTGGTACTTCTCGAACAGTGGCACCCACTCCTGACGCACACCCCCCTCCGAGGCGTGCGCGGTGGAGGTGCAGTAGGCGCAGTGGTGGAAGAAGACGACGACGAAGTCGATGTCCGCCGAGGCGCGGAACTTCTTCAGCTGGGCCTCGAACCACTTGGTCTGGGTGCCGCCCGAGATCCCGAGGTTGGCGGGGATCTCGAAGGAGACGTCGTTGGGATCCAGCGAGACGACCGCCGTGTTGCCGTAGACGAAGGAGTAGACACCCGGCAGGTTCGCCTTGTCCGGCCCGTTGTCGGGGAGCGTGAAGCGGGCCTCCTCGCCGCCGTAGCCGTTGGGCGAGTACCACGCCTCCATGTCGTGGTTGCCGTACGAGACCATCCACGGGACCTGCTTGGCGACCGTCTCGGTCTGGGCGAGGAACTGGTCCCAGGTGCGCGAGTCGAAGCCGGTGTCGGAGGCCTTGCCCTGGCCCGCCGGGTCGCCGTACGCGATGTCGCCGGCGTGCAGGTGGAAGGCCGGGTTCTGGCCGAGGATCAGGCTGTCGTTGGCGAGGGCGTGGTAACTGACGCCCTGGTCTCCGAAGGCGGTGAAGGTGAACGGCTCCTTGTGCACCGGCGCGGTGGTGAAGGTGCCGAGGGTGCCGAGCAGGTGCGGGGCGGCCGGGTCGAAGCCGGCGTGGCCGACGCCGTAGTAGTACGTACGGCCGGGGCGCAGGTGCGTGAGCTTGGCGTGGACGTAGTACTGGGTGTGGTCGGCGCTCGCGCCGACACCGGCGGGGGTGTGGAGCGTACGGACCTCGGCCGGAATCTTGTGGGAGAGGTCCCAGGGGTGGGCGCCGATGCGGACGAACGGCTTGTCGACGGCGACCGGGACCTGCCAGGAGATCGTCATCTCGGTGCGCGGGTCGGCGCCGAAGGCGAGGTGACGGCCGAAGGGGGCGACGAGGGCCCCGTCGACCTTCTCCGCCGCGGGTGCGGTGGCCTGGGCGGGTACGGCGGCCTGGGCCGTGGCGCCGGGGACGAACGCGCCACCGACGACGGCGCCCAGGGTGACCGCGCCGCCTCTCATCATCGTGCGGCGCGAGAACTTGGAGCGCAGGTACTCGTGCTGCTCGGCCATGCTCATGCGCTCGGCGAGCTGCTCGGGTACGCCCATGCGAGGAGTGTCCATGACGTCTGAAAATCGTCTCCTCGGGCGACCAACCGCGGGCGGAGAAGTGGACGGCTCACGAACAGGCACTCATGACTGATTCAACGTTCGCCCAAAGAGTCCTCACGGGCCTCTGCCCGAAATCGGGCAGCAATCTTGCGAAACAAGCGCCTGTACCCCAGGATCTACCGGGTGCACGAGGAACTTGTCGATCATCTGACGCGCTCCACGCCCCTGAACCGGGGCGAGGCGCTGCGGGTGATCCAGGACGTCCTCGCCTACTTCGACGAGACGACCGAGGAATACGTCCGTCGCCGCCACCGCGAGCTCCAGGCCCAGGGCCTGGTCAACGCGGAGATCTTCGAACGGATCGAGGCGGACCTGAAATACCGGGCGGTGGCCCCGCCGGAGCTCACGCTCCGGCAGCTGCGCCGCATGGTCTACGGCTGAGAGACCGGCCGGGGACTGCCGAGAACTACTGAGGGATACCTGTATATGTGCGGAATCGTCGGATACATCGGGAAGCGTGACGTCGCCCCCCTGCTCCTGGAAGGCCTGCAGCGCCTGGAGTACCGCGGCTACGACTCCGCGGGCATCGTCGTCACCTCCCCGAAGACGGCCGGCCTGAAGATGGTCAAGGCCAAGGGGCGCGTCCGCGACCTGGAGGCCAAGGTCCCGGCCCGCTTCAAGGGCACCACGGGCATCGCCCACACCCGCTGGGCCACCCACGGCGCCCCCTCCGACGTCAACGCCCACCCCCACATGTCGGCCGACCTCAAGGTCGCCGTCGTCCACAACGGCATCATCGACAACGCCGCCGACCTGCGCCGCAAGCTGGAGGCGGACGGCGTCGAGTTCCTCTCCGAGACCGACACCGAGGTCCTCGTCCACCTCATCGCCCGCTCCGAGGCCGAGAAGCTCGAGGACAAGGTCCGCGACGCGCTGCGCGTCGTCGAGGGCACCTACGGCATCGCCGTGATGCACGCCGACTTCAACGATCGCATCGTCGTGGCCCGCAACGGCTCCCCGGTCGTCCTCGGCATCGGCGAGAAGGAGATGTTCGTCGCCTCGGACATCGCCGCCCTGGTCGCCCACACCCGCCAGATAGTCACCCTCGACGACGGCGAGATGGCCACCCTCAAGGCCGACGACTTCCGCACCTACACCACCGAGGGCACCCGCACCACCGCCGAGCCCACCACCGTGGAGTGGGAGGCCGCCTCCTACGACATGGGCGGCCACGACACCTACATGCACAAGGAGATCCACGAGCAGGCCGACGCCGTGGACCGCGTGCTGCGCGGCCGCATCGACGACCGCTTCTCCACCGTGCACCTCGGCGGCCTCAACCTGGACGCCCGCGAGGCGCGCCAGATCCGCCGCGTGAAGATCCTCGGCTGCGGCACCTCGTACCACGCGGGCATGATCGGCGCCCAGATGATCGAGGAGCTCGCCCGCATCCCCGCCGACGCCGAGCCCGCCTCCGAGTTCCGCTACCGCAACGCGGTCGTCGACCCCGACACCCTCTACATCGCCGTCTCCCAGTCCGGTGAGACGTACGACGTGCTGGCCGCCGTCCAGGAGCTGAAGCGCAAGGGCGCCCGGGTCCTCGGCGTGGTCAACGTGGTCGGCTCGGCGATCGCCCGCGAGGCCGACGGCGGCATCTACGTGCACGCCGGCCCCGAGGTCTGCGTGGTGTCCACCAAGTGCTTCACCAACACCACGGTCGCCTTCGCGCTGCTCGCGCTGCACCTGGGCCGCACCCGCGACCTCTCGGTGCGCGACGGCAAGCGGATCATCGAGGGTCTGCGCCGGCTGCCCGCCCAGATCGCCGAGATCATGAAGGGCGAGGAGGAGATCAAGAAGCTGGCCGAGCAGTTCGCCGAGGCCCGCTCGATGCTCTTCATCGGCCGCGTCCGGGGCTACCCGGTGGCCCGTGAGGCCTCCCTGAAGCTCAAGGAGGTCTCCTACATCCACGCCGAGGCCTACCCGGCCTCCGAGCTCAAGCACGGCCCGCTGGCCCTGATCGAGCCCGCCCTGCCGACGGTCGCGATCGTCCCCGACGACGACCTGCTGGAGAAGAACCGCGCCGCCCTGGAGGAGATCAAGGCCCGCAGCGGCAAGATCCTCGCGGTCGCCCACCAGGAGCAGGAGAAGGCCGACCAGACGATCGTCGTCCCGAAGAACGAGGACGAGCTCGACCCGATCCTCATGGGCATCCCGCTCCAGCTGCTCGCCTACTACACGGCGAAGGCCCTGGGCCGCGACATCGACAAGCCGAGGAACCTCGCGAAGTCGGTGACGGTGGAGTAATTCCCCCTCCCGCTCTGCCCGTTGGACATGAACGACCCCCTGTGCGCCACCAGCACAGGGGGTCGTTCTCTCAGGGGCCGGGGCCGCCCGATCACCCCGGCCCGCCGCTGCTTCAGCCGGTGGCCGTCACCCCCCGGCCGGCAGCGCGTCGCGGAAGGGCGGTGGGCCAGTGGGCCAGGGCCGCGGTCGCCGCGTACCAGGCCACCGCGCCCGCGGCGACGGCGAACCAGCCGCCCGCCTTGGCGAGTCCGTCGCTGTCGGCGAAGCGGCCGACCGCGAGCAGGACCAGCGCGACGGTGAAGAGCCCGTACGTCCCCTGACCGAGCTGGTCGCCGCCGGCGAGGGTCAGGGAGAGCGCCACGAGGGCGAACAGGAGCAGGAAGAGCCCGGCGGCGTTGTCGGAGACCTGCGCGCCGGCGGAGACCGCCCAGGTGAACCAGAGGGCGCCGAGGGCCGCGTAGGCGGTTCCGGTGGCCGTGTCGCGGTCCCGGAGGGCGAGGAGACCGGCGACGAACAGCGCGACGCCGCCGATGTAGTGGGCGATGGACACGGCGTCCGCCGCCGTCACGCCGTCGATCAGGCCGGTGTACCCGAGTCCGAACGCCAACAGGGTGATGCCCAGGGCGAGTCGGCCGACGATCGTGGTGGTGCTTCCCGCAGAGACGTCGTTGTCCACGGCGGGCTCCCTTCATGCATGTGCAGGTGAGCGGTGCACGGTATATGCCCTTCACAAGGGCACAAACACCTCTACGCACGAGTAGTTTTACGCTGCGCACAAAGGGGGGTTCGGGTTACCCAGAACTCATCTCACCTGGGAGAACGGCGAGTTACGGAATCACAACGACAGGACGCTTGGCCCGCTTGGCGAGCCGCCCCGCGACGGAGCCGAAGATCCGCCCGACGATGCCGTGCGTCGAGCCGACGACGATCGCGTCGGCCTCGTACTCCCGCCCCACCTCTTCGAGTTCGTGGCAGATGTCACCGCCGCGCTCGACCAAAATCCAGGGCACCTCGGAGAGATAGTCCGCACACGCGAGTTCCAGACCGAGCACCTCGGTGCGGTGGTCCGGGACGTCGACGAAGACCGGCGGCTCACAGCCCGCCCACACCGTGGTGGGCAGCCGGTTGGCGACGTGCACGATGATCAGACCCGCGCGGGAGCGATGGGCCATGCCGATGGCGTACGCGAGGGCGCGCTCGCTGGAGGTGGAGCCGTCGAAGCCGACGACCACGCCGTGCTTGAAGGCGGGATCGCAGCTGGGGCGTGTCTCTTCCGCCGCCAGGGGATCGGCCGCCGTGGGGTCGGCGACCGGCCGCTTGCGGTCCGCGGGTTCGAAGAATTCGTGACCGGCCATGGCTGTCTCGGCGTATCGATCCTTATACGGGTGGGACGAGCTGGAGCGGCGGAGCGTGTCCGGGAATCATCTTCCCAACCCCATACCCCCAAGGGTACGGCGGCACGCCTCGTCGGCCCAGATCCCGCGCGTTGTCCGTGGGGGTTCCAGGGAGCATGCACGAGGGGACGCCCGTAACGCAATGGTTGCTGCCCCGTACAGGCGGTTTGCACAGGATTCACTTACCGGTGTTCCCCGAGTGAGTGACCGACCCGTCGAACAGACGTTGATCTCCGTGAACCGCCGCCCAGGGAGGAACCCGCCCCATGCCCTCATCCCGCCCGCACCGCGAGGGCCATGCCGGCGACGGCGGGACCACCGACCTGATCCGCTGGGCGGCCTTCAGCTGCGTCCTGGTCCCGGTGGTCCTCCTCTGGTACGGCACATCCCTGGCCGGCACCGCCGGCACCGCCCTCGGCCTGGCCGCCGTCACGGCCGTCTGCCGGCTGCTGCTGCGCCGGTCCGAGCGGTGCGCGGCCCGGTCGCCCGCCGACGCGGGCGCGCCGCAGGCGCCGTACGCACCGCACCGCGGACGCCATCAGCGCACCGGAACCGGCTCACACCGTGGCGGCCGTCACAGCGGCGGAAGCACACCGGTCAGCTGACCGGTTTTCACGCACACGAACGACTCTTTTCAGCCAACTTCCGGATCCTGCGCATCCCTTGCCGTAACCACCCCCCACCCCCCGTTCGACCTGCACGGAAAGGGTCCCAGGGGCCCCGCGCACCCTACGGAGATTGGCCACTGCCACAAGGCGCACTTCCCTGCACCTCCCACGAGTGCAACGCTTCGTGATCGAATGCTTCACGCCAAGTTGCCATGTCGACAATGAGCCGGGTGCCGAACTGGCCACTCCGGCATCACGCGACACAGTAGATTCGATCTTGACTGTCTACGGCGGGGGACTCGTGCAGGACCGAGGGGAAACGTGCAGGAGCGACACAACCGAGGAGCCGCGACCACCGAGGGGGGCTTAGCAGGATGAGCCACGACTCCACTGCCGCGCCGGAAACCGCGGCCCGGAAGCTGTCCGGGCGACGCCGCAAGGAGATCGTCGCGGTGCTGCTGTTCAGCGGCGGCCCCATTTTCGAGAGTTCCATTCCGCTGTCGGTGTTCGGGATTGACCGCCAGGACGCCGGCGTGCCGCGCTACCGCCTTTTGGTGTGCGCAGGCGAGGACGGCCCGCTGCGGACCACAGGGGGCCTGGAACTCACCGCACCACACGGCCTGGAGGCGATCTCCCGGGCGGGCACGGTCGTCGTGCCGGCCTGGCGTTCGATCACCTCCCCGCCACCGGCGGAGGCGCTCGACGCACTGCGCCGGGCCCATGAGGAGGGCGCCCGCATCGTGGGCCTGTGCACCGGCGCGTTCGTGCTGGCGGCGGCGGGTCTGCTGGACGGCCGTCCGGCCACCACGCACTGGATGTACGCGCCAACGCTGGCCAAGCGCTATCCGTCGGTGCACGTCGATCCACGGGAGCTGTTCGTCGACGACGGCGATGTGCTGACGTCGGCGGGTACGGCGGCCGGGATCGACCTGTGTCTGCACATCGTGCGGACGGACCACGGCAACGAGGCCGCCGGTGCGCTGGCCCGGCGCCTGGTGGTCCCGCCGCGCCGGTCGGGCGGGCAGGAGCGCTACCTCGACCGGTCTTTACCCGAGGAGATCGGCGCCGACCCGCTCGCGGAGGTCGTCGCCTGGGCGCTGGAGCATCTCCACGAACAGTTCGACGTGGAGACGCTCGCGGCTCGCGCGTACATGAGCCGGCGGACGTTCGACCGTCGCTTCCGGTCGTTGACCGGCAGTGCGCCGCTGCAGTGGCTGATCACGCAGCGGGTGCTGCAGGCGCAGCGGCTGCTGGAGACGTCGGACTACTCCGTCGACGAGGTGGCGGGGCGGTGCGGCTTCCGCTCGCCGGTCGCGCTGCGCGGGCACTTCCGGCGGCAACTCGGGTCGTCGCCGGCCGCCTACCGCGCGGCGTACCGGGCGCGGCGGCCCCAGGGCGAGCGCACGGCGGACAGCGAGCCACCGGCACCGGTCGCGGCGGCGCCCTCCGGGGCGCAGGTGCCGGGTGCTCTGCATCCGGAGGCCGGGGTACCGCCGCAGGTGCGGCGAACGGCGGGGGCAGGGGCAGGGTCGAGCCCTGTGAGCTCGCCCGCGTCGGCTTCCGCGTCCGCGTCCGCCTTGGCGGCGGAGCATGCGCGGGACGCGTATGCGGGGTCTCGGGCCGGATTGCCAGGGCCGCGCAGCGGGATGTGAGGTGAGGGCCGGGGCGGCTGGGGCGACTGTTCTCGCCCCCGCCGCCCTTACCCGTCCCGTCCCCAGGGGCCCCGCCCCTTCGACCCGGCCGGGGCTATGCCCCTGCACCCCATGCGGGCCTCGCACCTTCGACCCCACTGGGGGCTACGTCCCTGGACCCCCTGCGGGGCTACACCCCAGGGGGAGTCCTCCGGAGGCGGTCACAGGGACGGGGGGCATCCCGTCAGGGGATGTCAGCCTTAGGGTGGTCGCATGAACGATCGCATGGTGTGGATCGACTGCGAGATGACCGGCCTCTCGCTGTCCGACGACGCGCTCATCGAGGTTGCCGCCCTCGTCACCGACTCCGAGCTGAACGTCCTCGGCGAGGGCGTGGACATCGTCATCCGGCCGCCGGACTCGGCGCTGGAGACGATGCCGGAGGTGGTGCGTCAGATGCACACCGCGTCCGGGCTGCTGGACGAACTCGCGGGCGGTACGACCCTGGCCGACGCCGAGGAGCAGGTGCTGGCGTATGTGCGGGAGCACGTGAAGGAGCCCGGCAAGGCGCCCCTGTGCGGAAACTCCGTCGGCACGGACCGCGGCTTCCTGCTGCGCGACATGCCGACCCTGGAGGACTACCTCCACTACCGGATCGTCGACGTCTCCAGCATCAAGGAGTTGGCCCGGCGCTGGTACCCGCGGGCGTACTTCAACAGCCCCGAGAAGAACGGCAACCACCGCGCCCTCGCGGACATCCGCGAGTCCATCGCCGAGCTCCGCTACTACCGGGAGGCCATCTTCGTACCGCAGCCCGGCCCGGACTCCGACACGGCGAAGACGATCGCCGCGAAGCACGTGCTGCCCGCCCAGTAGGGGCGCCGCGCAGGGCGCCCCGGAAAGCCGTGCGCGAGCACCCCTTCGGACCCTGTACACTTTTTCTCGGCCGGTCGGGGAAACCACACGCTTCAACCGACGGTCGTGGTGGGTGTAGCTCAGCTGGTAGAGCACCTGGTTGTGGTCCAGGATGTCGCGGGTTCGAGTCCCGTCACTCACCCTGAGTAATCAGCCGGTGGCCTTCCGAGAAGGCCACCGGCTGATGCGTTTCCCGGGAGGCCGTCATCCCCTCACCCCTGCACGCGGGGCCGTTCCGCACCGACCGTCTCGACCTCCTCCCCCTGCGCGTCGACCACGCCGAGGAGATGTCCGTCACGCTGGCCGACCCGGCCCTCCACACCTTCATCGGCGGCTCCCCCCTCGACCTCACCGCCCTGCGCACCCGCTACGAACGCCTCGTCGCCGGCTCCCCCGACCCGTCCGTCTCCTGGTGCAACTGGGTCCTGCGGCTACGGGACACGGCACAGCTCGCCGGCACCGTCCAGGCCACCGTCACCGAGGACCTCACCGCCGAGATCGCCTGGGTCGTCGGTACCCCCTGGCAGGGACGGGGCCTCGCCTCCGAGGCGGCGCGAGCTCTCGTCGACTGGCTGCGGGAACACGGCATCCGTACGGTCATCGCCCACGTCCGTCCCGACCACCGGGCCTCCGCCGCCGTCGCCACGGCCGCCGGCCTGACGCCGACCGGGGAGGAACAGGACGGCGAGACCAGATGGCGTCGTCAGCTCACGCCTCGGCTCCACTGACGCCGGTCCCCGCCGAGCCGTCACCCCACAGCCCCTCGCCGGATCCGTCCGCCGCCGGATCCGTCCGCGCACGGCGTCCGCCGCCGGATCCGTCACCGTACGGCGTCCGCCGCCCATGCGGGCCCCTACGACGACGCCCGCGCCACCAGCTCCGTGGCCAGCACCACCTGGCGCCGTTCCAGCCCCCGGGACACCGCCGGTCGGCGGTCCGCGATCTCCGTGAGGAGGAGGTCCAGCATCCTGCGGCCCATCTCCTCGATGGGCTGGCGGACGCTGGTCAGGGGCGGGTCCATGTGACGGGCGATGGCGGAGTCGTCGTAGCCGACGAGGGCCACGTCCTCCGGGATGCGGCGGCCTGCCTCGCGCAGGGCCTGGCGGGCGCCGGCCGCCATGACGTCGGAGCCGGCGAAGACCGCGTCGAGGGAGGGGGTGCGGGCCAGCAACTCCGTCATCGCGCGGCGGCCGCCCTCCTCGGTGAAGTCGCCGGGTTCGATGAGGGCCTCGTCCACCTCGTACCCCGCGTCGCGCAGGGCGTCGCGGTAGCCGTCGACGCGGCGCTGGGCGCCGTAGACGTCGAGCCGGCCGGTGATGTGAGCGATACGGCCGCAGCCGCGGGCGAGCAGGTGCTCGACGGCGGAACGGCCGCCGCCGTAGTTGTCGGAGTCGACGGAGGGGAGCGTCTCCGCGGCGGAACGCGGGCCGCTGATCACGGCCGGGATCTCCAGCTGGGCGAGGAGATCCGGCAGCGGGTCGTCGGCGTGGACCGAGACGAGCAGGACGCCGTCCACGCGGTGGGCGGCGAGGTACTGGGCCAGGCGGCGGCGCTCCTTGTCGCTGCCCGCGAAGATCAGCAGCAACTGCATCTCCGTGTCGGACAGTTCGGAGCCCACGCCCCGCAGGATGTCCGAGAAGTACGGCTCGGCGAAGAAGCGGGTCTCCGGCTCGGGGACGACGAGGGCGATCGCGTCCGTCCGGTTGGCGGCGAGGGCGCGGGCGGCGGTGTTGGGGACGTAGCCGAGTTCGGCGACGGCGGCCTCGACGGCGGCGCGGGTCGCGTCGCTGACCCGGGGGGAGCCGTTGATCACCCGGGAGACCGTGCCCCTGCCCACACCGGCGCGTGCGGCCACCTCTTCGAGGGTCGGTCGGCCACCGCTCCGGCCCCGCGCTCCGTGGCTTGCCATGGGCTCCGCCGCCTTCCCACCGTCGTCATCACGCTGGCCTGGAATGTAACAGTCCCGTCCGTTGGGCCCGCCGTCGCCGGGGGCTGCCGCCCCCACATCCCACTGTCGGCCTGAGCGGCCCGTCCTCCGTCTCCCTTCCCTCCCGTCCCGCGTCATGCCCACCCTCGACTTGCATCCCCCCTCGCTCGTCCGGGCGGGCCCCACCCCCCTCACTTCGCTCGAGCCGCCCCTCGACGGACGGGCCAACCGGCGCCGCTCCAGGCCGAAAAGCGTCGCTCCCCGGAGTTAGCTAACAGGCCGGTAACTGAACGCATCTCTCCGCGCCCCCGCCCTTGACACCCCCGCTCCGACCGACGACTCTTCAACACATCACCTGTGGGAGCGCTCCCACGGTACCTGACACATACACATCCCGCACGTTCCCCGCCCGAGCCGCAACGAGAACTAACGGGCCCAACCACACAGTTGGCCGGGGGGTCGGCACGTCAGGGCAACAGGAGGACGCAATGCGAGCACGTACCCGAATCGCCCGCAAGGCGCTGGTCCTCGCGGCCGTCGCGTCGCTGGGCACCGGGCTGCTGGCCGGCTGTGCCGACGACGGCAAGGACGAGGAGAACACGTCGTCGGGTGGCGGCGGCGGCAAGACGAAGATCACCCTGGGACTCTTCGGCAGCTTCGGCTTCGAGGAGGCCGGCCTCTACGCCGAGTACGAGAAGCTCCACCCGAACATCGACGTCCAGCAGACCGTCATCGAGCGGAACGAGAACTACTACCCGCCGCTGGTCAACCACCTCACGACCAACAGTGGCCTGCAGGACATCCAGGGCATCGAGGTCGGCAACATCGCCGAGGTCGTCGAGAAGTACTCCGACAAGTTCGTCGACCTGTCGAAGTACGGCAAGGAGAGCGACTACCTGCCCTGGAAGTGGCAGCAGGGGACCGCGAAGAGCGGTACGACGGTCGGGCTCGGCACCGACGTCGGCCCGATGGCCATCTGCTACCGCAAGGACATGTTCCAGGCGGCCGGTCTGCCCACCGACCGGGAGCAGGTCGGCAAGCTGTGGGCGGGCGACTGGGCGAAGCTCATCGAGGTCGGCAAGCAGTACAAGGCGAAGGCCCCCAAGGACACCACCTTCCTGGACTCCCCCGGCGGTCTGTTCAACGCCATCATCGGCAGTGAGAAGGAGCGGTTCTACAACGCCTCCGGCGAGGTCGTCTACAAGACGAACCCGGCCGTGAAGAGGGCGTTCGACCTGACGGCCGAGGCCGCCGAGGACAAGCTGGTCGGCAACCAGACGCAGTTCCAGCCGGCCTGGGACACCACGATCGCCAACAGCAAGTTCGCCGCGATGGCCTGCCCGCCGTGGATGCTCGGCTACATCGAGGGCAAGTCGAAGCCGGAGAGCGCCGGCAAGTGGGACCTGGCCGTGCCGCCGAAGGCCGCCAACTGGGGCGGCTCCTTCCTCAGCGTGCCGAAGTCGGGCAAGAACGCCGAGGAGGCCGCGAAGCTGGCCGCCTGGCTGACCGCGCCCGAGCAGCAGGCGAAGCTCTTCGCCAAGCGCGGCAGCTTCCCGACCGCGCAGGCGGCGTACGACCTGCCGCTGGTCAAGGACGCGAAGAACAAGATGACGGGTGACGCCCCCATCGGTCAGATCTACGCGCCGCTGGCCGAGAAGCTCCCTGTCCAGGTGGTCGGCGCTAAGGACCAGATCATCCAGCAGGGCCTGACGGACAACGGCGTCATCCTGGTGACGCAGGGCAAGTCGCCCAAGGACGCCTGGGACAACGCCGTCAAGACCATCGACAACAACCTGGAGAAGTGACCGGTATGGCCACCCGGCACGACACCGCCGCCGCGCCCCCCGCAAAGGAGGGGGGCGCGGCCCCGGCCCGTCCGTCCGCCGACGCGGTGCCACCGGAGGTCGAGAGGAAGCGCGCCCGGCTCTCCCGCCGCTGGCAGCGGGACGTGCGCTGGAGCCCGTACGCCTTCGTCTCGCCCTTCTTCCTGCTGTTCGCGGCGTTCGGCCTGTTCCCGCTGATCTACACGGCGTGGGCCTCGCTGCACGCGGTGGAGCTGACCGCGCCCACCGACATGGAGTGGGTGGGCCTGCGCAACTACACCCGCATCTTCGACGACGAGTTCTACTGGAACGCGGCGAAGAACACCCTGACCATCGGGATCATCTCCACCGTCCCGCAGTTGATGATGGCGCTGGGCATCGCCCACATCCTCAACTACCGGCTGCGCGCCTCGACCTTCTACCGGGTCGCGATGCTCGCGCCGTACGCCACCTCGATCGCCGCGGCGTCCCTCGTCTTCGTCCTGCTCTTCGGCCGTGACTACGGCATGATCAACTGGGCGCTGGACACGATCGGCATCGACAAGATCGACTGGCAGAACGAGAAGTGGCCCTCGCAGATCGCCGTCTCCTCGATCGTGATCTGGCGCTGGACCGGCTACAACGCGCTGATCTACCTGGCCGCGATGCAGGCGATCCCGCAGGACCTGTACGAGTCGGCGGCCCTGGACGGGGCCAACCGCTGGCGGCAGTTCCTCCACGTCACGCTGCCGTCGCTGCGCCCGACGATCCTGTTCACCTGTGTGGTGTCGACCATCGGCGCCTCCCAGCTCTTCGGTGAGCCCCTGCTGTTCGACTCCACCAAGGGTGCTTCCGGTGGCGCGCAGCACCAGTTCCAGACGCTCGGCCTGTACATGTACGAGCAGGGCTGGGTGAACCAGCACCTGGGCCGCGCCTCCGCGATCGCCTGGACGATGTTCCTGATCCTGATCGTGATCGGCATCGTCAACTACGTCATCTCGCGCCGGCTGCGCGCCAGTAGTTAGGAGAACCGGCCGTGACGACGACCCTGACGAAACCCCAGGCCGACGCGGCGCCCGAGCCGCCGAAGCGTTCACGCGGCATGAAGGCGGCGCGGGCGGGCGGGCAGATGCACGCCGGTCCGGTGGCGTACATCATCCTCGCCGTGTTCACCATCGTCTCGCTGTTCCCGCTGGTGTGGACGGCGATCGCCGCCTCGCGCGACAACCAGCGCCTCGCGCAGAACCCGCCCCCGTTCTGGTTCGGCTCGGGCCTGTTCGACAAGCTCGAACTCGCCTGGAACGACGCCAACCTGGGCGAGGCGTTCCTCAACACCACGATCGTGGCCGGTGTTTCGGCGCTGACCATCGTGTTCCTGTCGACGATCGCCGGGTTCGCCTTCGCCAAGCTGAGGTTCAGGGGCCGGGGCGCTCTGATGCTGGTCGTGATCGGCACGATGATGGTGCCGCCGCAGCTCCAGGTGATCCCGCTGTACATGATGGTCGCCAAGCTCGACTGGACCGACCAGTTGCAGGCGGTGATCCTGCCCTCGCTGGTGAGTGCGTTCGGTGTGTTCTTCATGCGGCAGTACCTGATCCAGGCCCTGCCGGACGAGATCATCGAGGCGGCCCGGATGGACGGCGCGAGCAGTTGGCGCGTGGTGTGGCACGTGGTGTTCCCGACCGCGCGTCCGGCGATGGCGGTCCTGGGCATGCTGATGTTCGTCCAGACCTGGAACGACTTCCTGTGGCCCTTCCTGGTGCTGACCCAGACCGGCAACCCGACCGTGCAGGTGGCGGTCGCGGGCCTGGGCCGCGGGTACACGCCCGACCAGTCCCTGATCATGGCGGGCGCGCTGCTGGGCACGCTGCCGCTGCTGCTCGTCTTCGCGATCTTCGGCAAGCAGATCGTGGGCGGCATCATGCAGGGCGCGGTGAAGGGCTGACCCCCGCGCCCGCTGACGCCCCGCCCAGCGACTTCCGCTTCAGGGGGCCGGGTCACCGCCGCCTCGGCCCCTTCGTACCCCTCGCACCTCTCTTCCCCCCATCCCTCGTCGGTGTCGGTGACCTCGACGACCATCCATGGGAGCGCTTCCATGCCTGAGTCCGCACAGCCGGTGAACCCGGTGACCTTTCCTCCCGCCTTCCTCTGGGGCGCCGCGACGTCCGCGTACCAGATCGAGGGGGCGGTGCGGGAGGACGGCCGCACCCCGTCGATCTGGGACACCTTCAGTCATACGCCGGGCAAGACCGCCGGCGGCGAGACCGGTGACATCGCTGTCGACCACTACCACCGCTACCGCGACGACGTGGCGCTGATGGCGGAGCTGGGCCTGACGGCGTACCGCTTCTCCGTCTCCTGGTCGCGCGTCCAGCCGACCGGCCGCGGCCCGGCGGTTCAGGTGGGCCTGGACTTCTACCGCCGTCTGGTCGACGAGCTGCTGTCGAAGGGCATCAAGCCGGCGGTCACCCTCTACCACTGGGACCTCCCGCAGGAGCTGGAGGACGCGGGCGGCTGGCCGGAGCGCGACACCGCGTACCGCTTCGCCGAGTACGCCCAGATCGTCGGCGAGGCGCTCGGCGACCGCGTGGAGCACTGGATCACGCTGAACGAGCCCTGGTGCAGCGCGTTCCTGGGCTACGCGTCCGGGGTGCACGCGCCGGGCCGCACGGACCCGGTGGCGTCCCTGCGCGCCGCGCACCACCTGAACCTGGCGCACGGCCTCGGCACATCAGCCCTGCGCTCGGTGATGCCGGCCCGCAACTCGGTCGCGATCAGCCTCAACTCCTCCGTCGTGCGACCGCTTTCGCAGACGGCGGCGGACCTGGCGGCGGCCCGGAAGATCGACGACCTGGCCAACGGCGTCTTCCACGGTCCGCTGCTGCGCGGCGCGTACCCCGAGACGCTGCTCGCCTCGACGTCGTCGCTGACGGACTGGTCGTACATCCTCGACGGCGACCTGCGCACCATCAACCAGCCGCTGGACGCGCTGGGCCTCAACTACTACACGCCCACCCTGGTCTCGGCGGCCGACGCCGACCCGAAGGGCCCGCGGGCCGACGGTCACGGCGCCAGCGACCACTCCCCCTGGCCGGGCGCGGACGACGTCGCCTTCCACCAGACGCCGGGCGAGCGCACGGAGATGGGCTGGACGATCGACCCGACGGGCCTGCACGAGCTGATCATGCGCTACACGAAGGAGGCGCCGGGCCTGCCGCTGTACATCACGGAGAACGGCGCGGCCTACGACGACAAGCCCGACCCCGACGGCCGCGTCCACGACCCCGAGCGCATCGCCTACCTCCACGGCCACCTGAGGGCCGTCCGCCGCGCCATCGCCGAGGGCGCGGACGTCCGCGGCTACTTCCTGTGGTCCCTGCTGGACAACTTCGAGTGGGCGTACGGCTACGAGAAGCGGTTCGGCGCGGTGTACGTGGACTACGCGACGCTGGCGCGCACGCCGAAGTCGAGCGCCCTGTGGTACGGCAAGGCCGCGAAGACGGGAACCTTGCCGGCACTCGAGACCGCCTGACCCTCCCGGGGGGGGAGCGGGGGACGGGGCGCGGCACGCTGTGGGGGCGTGCCGCGCCCCTCTGCTCGGTGAGCGCCGGCTAGGACTCCTCGAACAACTCTTCGGCGCTGATGGCCGTCAGGGATCGGTCGAACCAGGTACCCAGGACCTCAAGGTCGGAGCAGGACGTGATCCGCTCCCGCACCGCCTCGGAGACCTCGATGCCACGCCGATCGAGGATACGGAGGATGTCCGCCGCACGGCCTTTGGCCTCACCCTCAGCACGGCCCTTGGCCTCACCCTCAGCACGGCCCTTGGCCTCACCCTCGATGAGGGCTTCCTCGATGAGGGTGCCGCTGCCGGGAAAACGGGGGGTGTACGTGGCCATCAGATGCCTCCACAGTGCACGAGCCGGGGTGTCGTCCAAGCCCACTTCGGTGAATTCCGCCCAGCGCTTCGCGGTCTCGCCGCCGGTGCTGGTCACTGCCGTCGCCAGCGCGTCCAGTATCGCAGGCAGGCCCGGATCCTTGGCGTGGGCGAGCGCGGCGAAGACGGCGAGTGCGAGGTCCTCGGCCGCCTCGTCCGGGTCGGTGATCGCGGGGACATTGCCCGGGCCCAGGACGAGTGGAAAAACCGCCATGCTGGTGTGGACTGGCAGACCGACCCGGACGGGTTCCGCCGCCCAGGACGCGGTGGCCTTGTCCCGGCAGACCACCAGCAAGATCGGAGGCAGCTGGTACTTGGCGTACAGATGCGCCAAGTAGTACGTCCAGCTGTTGGGCTAGTCCGGGTCCGGCTTGCCCTGGGCCTCGACTGCGAGCAGAAAGCCGCCGTCGTCCGCCGTGTCGACTCGGAAGAGGGTGTCCACCCGGCGCGCCAGCGGTCTGATCTCGGTGAGGTCCGTGTCGAGGGGCCGGATCGCCGTGGGCTCGGGGAAGGGGATGCCCGCCCTGGGGAGGGCCCGGGCGAACAGGCCCGGGTCCTCCCTGAAGATCTGGTGCATCGCCTCGTGTGCTGAGCTGACCATGTGACGGAACGTAGTGGCGGGTCAGCGGGGCGCGGGGGTGGAACGGGGTCCGTTCAGTCGTTCGGGTGACTATGCGCCAGGTCTATGCCGGGGTGTGTGGTTCGCGTACGACCGCTGCCCCGCCCGGCGGCACGGTGACCGAACCGTCCGTCAGGGGCTTTCCGGTGAGGAGTTCGACTCCGTCGGGGGCGACGCGGATCTGCGCTCCCGTTCCCGTGTGGTCGAGGAGGAAGACGTAGTCGGCGTCGGTCCCGCGGCGGCGGACCACTTCCACACCGGCGGGGACTCCGTCCAGCTCCGGTTCCACGCCGGCCTCCGCGCGGATCCGCTCCAGCAGACCGCCCAGGGTGCTCGGGTCGGGGAGGGTGGCCAGGTACCAGGTCGTGCCGGTCCCGTACGGGTGCCGGGTCACCGCCGGTATGCCGGTGAGGGGGCCGTCGGTGTACGTGGTCACCGCTTCGGCGCCGTCGAGGCGGACGCGCTCCGACCAGAGGGATCCCCGGCCGCCCCCGCTCAGTCCCACTGTCTCCCCCGGCAGCAGCGGGAACAGTTCGTCCGTGCGCACGCCGAGCACCTCGCGGAAGGCACCCGGGTAACCGCCGAGCCGGACGTGGCAGTTCTCGTCCACCGCCCCGCTGTGGAAGCCGATCGCGAGGGTGCCGCCGCGCTCGGCGAAGGACGTCAGGTTCGCCGCGCCCGCGTCGTCGACCAGGTAGAGGCTGGGGGCCAGGAGCAGGCGGTACGCGGAGAGGTCGGCGTCGGGGCGGACGAAGTCCACGGCCACGCCCGCTCGCCACAGCGGCTCGTACCAGGTGCGGACCAGGTCCAGGTAGCGGAGTTCCTCGCTCGGCTGGGAAGGGAGTTCGAGCGCCCAGCGGGCGTCCCAGTCCCAGACGATCGCCGTCCTGGCCGTACCCGTGCTGCCGCGCACCTCCCCCAACGCCTTGAGATCCGCGCCCAGTCGGACCACGTCACGCCAGATCTGACTGTCCGTGCCGGCGTGCGGCAGCATCGCCGAGTGCCACTGCTCGGCGCCCGCCCTGGCCGCCCGCCACTGGAAGTACGCGATGCCGTCGGCGCCGTGGGCGACGTGGGCGAGGGCGTTGCGGCGCAACTCGCCCGCCGTCTTCGCCCGGTTGACCGGTTGCCAGTTCACCGCGCCCGTGGAGTGCTCCATCAGCAGCCACGGACGGCCACCGGCGAGCGAGCGCACCAGATCACCGCTCATCGCGATGTCGATCTGCGACTCCGGGTCGGTCGACCTGAGGTAGTGGTCGTTCGACACCACGTCCAGCTCCGGCGCCCAGCGCCAGTAGTCGAGGGCGTCGAAGTTGTACATCACCATGAAGTTGGTGGTGGCGGGGATGTCCGGGGCGGCCTCCGCGAGCACGGCCCGCTCCGCCTTGCACAGCGACAGCAGTTCGTCGCTGCAGAAGCGGCGCCAGTCCAGCCGGTGGGTCGGGTTGGGGACGGCGCCCGTCGCGCGCGGGGGCAGGACCTCGTCCCAGTCGTAGTACCACTGGCTCCAGAAGGTGGTGCCCCAGGCGTCGTTCAGCGCCGTCAGGTCATCGCCGTACTTCGCCCGCAGCCATCGTCTGAACGCCGCCGCGCTCGTGTCGCAGAAGCACTCCGCGTTGTGGCAGCCGTACTCGTTGTGGACGTGCCACATCACCACGGCCGGGTGGCCGGCGTACCGAGCGCCCAGTTCACGGGTGATGCGGAGGGCCGCCTTGCGGTACGCCGGGCTGCTCGGGCAGAACGTCTGGCGGCTGCCGTACGACAGCCCGCGGCCGTCGCGGTCGACGGGCAGCGCCTCCGGGTGGGCCCGGAAGAACCACGCCGGCGGCGCGGCCGTCGGGGTCGCCAGGTCCGCCGCGATGCCGTGGGCGTACAGCATGTCGAGGACGCGGTCGAGGCGGGAGAAGTCGTACTCGCCCTCGGACGGTTCCAGCAGGGCCCAGGAGAAGATGTTGATGCTGACCATCGTCACCCCGGCCTCGCCCATCAGCCGCATGTCCTCGGCCCACACCTCCTCGGGCCACTGCTCGGGGTTGTAGTCGCCGCCGTAGACGATGCCGGGCACCTTCGGTTCGCGGCTCATCCTTCGACTCCCGACAGCAGACGGCGAGTCGTGGCCACGCCCCACTCGTCCAGGGAGAGCAGGCGGTCGCTGGACGCCATCAGGCCGCCCGTCGCCTCCACATGCGCCGCCCACCGCTCCCGGGTCTCCACCGCCGGGCGGGCCATCAGGCAGTCGGGGTCGTTGATCCAGAGGCGGCCGTGCTGCCACTGGCGGCCCACGCCGGTGAACTCGGCCGGGTCCTGGCCGGGCTGGCTGTAGTCGTCGGCCTCGGGTCGGCGGTGCGGGGCCGTGTCGGGGCTGACCCGCATCGCGTCGAACAGGCCGAGGGAGGGGAGGATCGGTGCGCCGCAGCCCAGGAGGTACGACTCGGGGCCGATGGCTTCCCTGATCAGCGCGATGCCCTCGCGGTAAGCCGTGACCGCGTCCACGGACGAGTGCCGTACGCCGTCCAGCGCGCCCGCGTACAGGAAGTCGACCTTGAAGTAGTCGTAGCCCTCGGCGCGCAGGGTGCGGAAGACGTCCGTCAGGTACGCCGCCGCCTCCGGGTGGGTGGTGTCGAGGACGTTCAGGTCGTGGCCCCAGTTGCGGCCGGCGTGGGCGAAGCCGCCGTCGGGGTCGCGGACCAGCCAGTCCGGGTGCTCGGCGGCCAGGTCGCTCGCCGGGTCGACCAGGAAGGGCGCCGTCCAGATGCCCGCCCGGCGGCCCCGGGCGCGGATGGCGTCGGCGATTCCGGCGCGGGAGCGGAAACGGCCCGAGAGGGTGAGCCAGTCGCCGAGCGCCTTCTGGTAGCCGTCGTCGATCTGCACGACGTCGATCGGCAGGTCGAGGGTGTCCATCGCACGGAGGTTCTCGTGGATGTCGTCCTCGGTGACGGCGGTGAAGTACTCGTACCAGGAGCACCAGACGGTGGGCGCCGGACGGGGAGCCCCCAGGCCGAGGCTGTCGGCCCAGTCGGCGAGGGCGCCCTGGATGCCGCCGGGGCCCAGGTAGGAGTAGAAGTCCACCTTGCCGTCGGCGCTGATCTCCGCCATGTCGCCGCTCACCGCCAGCCGGATGGAGGGGACGGAGCTCAGCGGGTCGGCGGCCGCGCACACGACGACCGGTCCGCCCTCGCCCTGGGGCGCCAGGGCCAGCAGCCCCTCCCCCTGGAAGACCCCGGCGGGCACGGTGACCCCGGGCCGGTAGCAGACGGTCGCCCAGTTGGCGTTGGTCGGGCGGTACGGGCGCGCGTCGAGGGCGTAGGCGCCGCTGGGGCTCCAGGACTGCCAGCCCTCCTCGTGGACGAGCGCACGACGCGGGTCCACGGGGACGGAGACGACCGGGGTGAAGGGGTGGTGCACGGGGGGTCTCTTTCACGGAAGGTGGAGCTTCGGCCCTGCCGACGGTCGGGGCCCTGGGCCGGCCCTTGGGTCAGCCCAGGGCCCGACCTTGTGGCCGGCCGCTGTGGACAGCCTTTGTGGCCGGCCTCTGTGGTCGTCCTCTACGGTCGGCCTCTGTGGCCGGTCAGCCCTTGTTGGCGCCGAGGGTGAGGCCGCTGACGAACTGGCGCTGGAGCGCGAAGTACACGATCAGCGTCGGGATCGCGGTGAGGAGGGCGCCTGCTGCGACCAGGTTGGGGTCGGTGAAGTACTGGCCGGAGAGGTTGTTCAGCGCCGACGTGATCGGCATGTTCTCGCCGGTGGAGATCAGTACGATCGCCCAGAAGAAGTCGTTGTAGATCCAGATGGACAGCAGGGTGGCCAGGGCCGCCATCGCCGGCTTGCACAGGGGCAGCACGATCTGCCAGTACAGGCGCCACACGGAGGCGCCGTCGACGAGGGCGGCCTCGGTCAGCTCGTGCGGCAGGGAGCGCATGTAGTTGCT
>NZ_JBNCAQ010000002.1:0-181756 GCF_049808595.1 Streptomyces aurantiaciflavus
TCCACGCGCTGGAGAAGGACATCCGCAGCTGGATCGCCATGTGGAACACCGATCCCAAGCCCTACGTCTGGACGAAGACCGCGGACGAAATCCTCGAACGCCTCGCCAGTTATCTGAACAGAATTCCTGACTCAGAAGACTAGGGCCTGTTGCGAAAGTGGCGTCGTCGCCCGAAGGGCGGCCGCGCGCCCGCCGCGGAGCGGCTGATGTCGCCGTCGGTGCGTGCTCTCGGCGTGCCGCCCGGAAGCCCTCGTACTGGGCGTACTCGGGCTTTCGGGCGGTGCGGCGAGTGGGGGCACCTCCCACGCCCTTCAGGCAGTGGGGGAGCGTGCCGGGCGTCGCGCGGCAGGCACCACTTTCGCAACAGGCCCTAGGTCTGTCGTGCGGATCACGCCGCAGACGTGCGTGCCGGGCCCCGCGACGCCGGGGTGATCCGAACGCCAGGGTCCTAGGGGGCCGGTCGCACCGCCACCGCGTCCACCTCGAAGAGCATCCCCGGCAGGGCGAGCGAGGCGACGCCGCTGAGCGTCTGCGCCGGCAGGCGCTCGCCGAACCGGTCGTGCAGCGCCTTGCCGAGGACCTCGAGCCTGCCGGGGTCGTGGTCGACGACGAACGTGCCGAGCCGCACCACGTGTTCGTAGCCGAGGCCGACCCCTTCCAACGCCGATCGCAACCGGTCGAAGGCGAGGTCGACCTGGGCGGCGAAGTCCCCGGGTACGGGCGCGCCGGCGGCGTCCGAGGCGTACTGGCCGCCGATGAAGACGAGTTCGCCGGGCGCCGACACGGCGTGGCTGTAGCCGAAGGGCGTGGGGTCGTGCAGGGCGGCCGGGTTGGTGATCGTGCGCTCGTCGTGAGTCATGTCAGCGGCAACCGGCGTACGGATCAGGGGTATTCCCCGCGTACGCCCGTTCGCGAGGCGGCCCCTCACCCCTGCGTACGGGCCAGCGCCTGCTCCAGTACGACCAGCAGCGCGTCCCGCACCGAGCCGCGTTCGCGGGCGTCGAAGACCAGGACGGGGACGCCGTCCGACACGTCGAGGGCCCAGCGGACCTCCTCCAGGGTGTGTTCGACATGGCCGTCGAAGGCGTTGACGGCCACCGCGAACGGGATCCCCCGGTGCTCGAAGTAGTCGACGGCGGCGTAGCAGTCGTCGAGGCGGCGGGTGTCGACGATGACGAGTCCGCCGACCGCGCCCTCCACGATGTCGTCCCACATGAACCCGAACCGCTCCTGCCCGGGCGTGCCGAACAGGTACAGCTTCAGCGTCGGGTCGATGGTGATGCAGCCGAAGTCCATCGCGACGGTGGTGGTCGTCTTGCGCGGGGTGTGGCTGAGGTCGTCCACGCCCGCCGCGACCTCGGTGATCGCCGCCTCGGTGGTCAGCGGCTCGATCTCGGAGATCGCGCCGACGGCGGTGGTCTTGCCCACGCCGAAGCCGCCCGCGATCACCAGTTTCACCGGCAGCGGCGGCCGTACGGCGGCGCGGCCGGCGGTGTGCCGGACGAGCGGTTCAGTCGGAGTCACGGAGTACCCCCCGGGAGTCGGGGATGGCGCGGAGGCCATCGATGAGCCTGCGCAGGACGGACGCGTCATGGGTGACGCCGGAGTCGGGCACGTGCACCGACAGCTGCCCGGCCGCGCGCAGGTCCTCGGCGAGGACCCGCACCACGTTCAGGTGCAGCCGCAGCCGGGCCGCGATCTCCGCGATCGACTGCGGCACCCGGCAGGCGGCGACGATGTCGTGCTGCTCGAAGGAGAGCCGGTCGAGCGCGTCGAGGCCGGTGGCGGTGGCCACCAGCTGGGTCTCGACGGGCATCGGCCGGCCGGACGCGGCCTCGCCCGCGCCCGCCACCCGGCCGGCGGTGACCAGGAAGGGCCGGACGGCGGGCGCGGGGCCGACCGGTACGACGCCGTCCTCGCCGGCGCCGCGCGGAGTGCGGCCGTCCGCCATCGGTGGTTGGTTTCCTCTCTGGACCGGCGGTCTGTACGGTGACGGCCCGTCAGCGTGTCCTGGTGGCGCCGACGCTGTTCTTCAGCTCCAGCACCAGCTGGGGGCTGAGCGCGGCGCCGGCGCGGTTGGCGAACACGGTCATCTCGTAGGCGATGTTGCCCAGCTTGGCCTCCTTGTCGGTGACCACGCCGAGCACGGCGCCGCTGCCGATCGCGGAGACCAGGACGTGGCCGCCCTCCAGATCGATGATGACCTTGTTCAGGCCGCCCAGGCCGTAGTTGCCGGAAGCGCCCGCGGCCAGGCTGGTGATGCCGGAGACGATCGCGGCCAGCCGCTCGGAGTCGGCGTGCTCGCGCAGCTCCGACACGGCGATCAGCAGGCCGTCGGAGGACACCGCGATGGCGTCCACGACCCCGGCGGTCTCCGTGGCGAAACGATTGAGCAGCCAGGTGAAGTCGGCTGCGGCGGCCCGCAGGTCGGTCGGCGTGGCGTCTCCCGAGGGAGTCTCACCTGTCGACGTGCTCACTGCTCGGCTCCTTCCGGAAGGCTGTTCTGGTGGTGCGGGGGACTCCGGTGGTCATTGCGGTCGTCCCGGTGGTCCCGGTCGTTGTGCTCGTCGGTGCGTGGCGCAGCGGGGCGCGGATGCTCCCCCGTGCCGCCCCCGGTGTCCCGGTGGGCCCGCTCCACGGCCGCCTCGAACTCCTCCAGCGCACTGCGCACGGCGTCCGCGTCGGCGGGCCGCACGGTACGCCGCGCGGCCTGCTGCGCGGCCGCGTCGACGGTCGTCCGCAGAGTGGCACCACGGACCCGACGCCGGAGGGGACGGGACTCCGGCGCGGGGGCGCCGCCCTCGGCGGCCCGCGCGAGGGCGCCGGTTCCGGTGCTGGTGTCGGTTCCGGGGACCTCGCTCCCGCGGGGCGCCGCCCCCACGGGGCGCGTCTCGGCGCGGACGTGGGCCGGGGGCCGGGTGGTGCGGGGCTCGGCGTCCGGGGCGCCTTCGGCGGGGCGTGCGGGGGTGTCCGTGCCGTGGGCGCGGGGCGCGGGCACTCCGGCTAGCGTCCCGGTGCCCTCGGCGGGCCGGTCAGGGGCGCCGGTCCCGTGAGTGTGGGCCGCGGGCTCTCCCGCCGCCGACCCGGTAGGAGCCTGAGCCGTACGGTCACCGGTGTCCGCTCCGGTACGGGCGGTGGGCGCGGGTTCGCCGGTGTCCGCCCCTGTACGGGCCTGAGCCGGGCCCTCCCCGGCGTGCGCTCGGGGGCGGGCGGTGGGCGCGGGCTCGCCGGCGTCCGCCCCTGTACGGGCCTGAGCCGGGCCCTCCCCGGCGTGCGCTCCGGTACGGGCGGAGGGCGCGGGCTCGCCGGCGTGCGCTCCGGTACGGGCGTGAGCCGGGGCCTCGTCGGTGGTCGCTCCGACGCCCGGCTGGATGGGGGCCGGTTCGGGCTTCGGTTCGGCCTCGGCGTGGGGGCTGGGCTCAGGCGTGCGGTCGTGGGTCGGGGGCTCCTCCGGGTGAGGGGCCGGGTCGCGACGGGGGATTCGGCGGGGGAGGGCGGCCGGTTCCTGGTGGTCGGCGGGCTCGGCCGGGGCGGAGACCGCGGGGGACGGGCCGGCCGCGGGAAGCGCGGGGCGGGCCGGCGCGGCCGGCAACGCGCCGGGGGAGTCCGGCGAGGAGCCGGTGCGCGCGGCGGACGCCGTCGGGGCGTCGGTCGTGGCGCCGGAGTGCGCCGAGGCCGGGAGGGACGGCGGGCCGGCCGCGGCCCCCAGCGCCCCGACGCCGCTCAGCGTCAGCAGCAGCGTGGACGGGATCGTCACCTCCGCCGTGACACCGCCGCCCGGCGTGCGGGAGAGGGCGACGCCGATGTCCCAGCGGCGGGCCAGGGCGCCGACCACGAACAGGCCCAGCACCTTCGTCGGGACGAGGTCGAGGCGCTCGCGGCGCACGAGGCGGGCGTTCTCCTCGGCGAGGCGCTCCGCGCTCATGCCGAGGCCGTGGTCGGCGACGGTGATCGTCGCTCCGTCGGCGCCGTGGTCGACCGCCACCTCGACGGGGCTGCCCTCGGGCGAGAACGACACCGCGTTCTCCAGGAGTTCGGCGATCATCAGCGTGAGGTCGCCGATGATGTCGGGCTCCACCATGACCTCGGTCCCGGCGCGCAGCCGTACCCGCTGGTAGCCCTCGATCTGGCCGAGCGCCGCGCGCACCACGTTGGTGAGGGCGGTCGGACCGGCGTCCAGGACGGTCTCGCGGATGCCGGCCAGCAGCATCAGGCTGTCGGCGTTGCGGCGCAGCCGGACCGCGATGTGGTCGATGGAGTAGAGGCGTTCGAGCAGCGCGGGGTCGGTCTCGCCGCGCTCCACCGCGTCGATCAGCGCGAGCTGGCGTGTCGTCAGGTTGCTGACGCGGCGGCCGACGTTGCCGAACATCTCGGCGACGTTGCGCCGGCTGAGCACCTGGCGTTCCAGCAGAGCGGCCGCGCGCGTCTGGACGTTGTTGAAGGCCTCGGCGAGCTCACCGATCTCGTCGTCCGCGGTGACCGGCAGCTCGCGCAGCCGCGGCGGTCCGCTCTCCTCGGCGTCGTCGTCGGCCACGCGGGCGAGCTCGCGCCCGGCGACGTCGGCGACCTCCTGCGCGGCACCGGTCAGGGCCAGCACCGGGCGGATCACGGACCGGCGCACCAGCACCGCGAAGGCGATCCAGACGGCGAAGCCGAGCAGCGCCAGGCTCAGCAGCAGGCCCGCGCGCCACTGGGCGCCGTCAGCGGCGTCGTCGGCCCGGTCGGCGATCTGGCCGATGAGCGAGCTGGTGATCTTCAGCCGGGTCTCGGCCTGCTCGTTGTAGTGGTGGTACGAGTCGAGCGCCTGACGGAACGCCGCCCGGATCTCGGCCGTGGACTCGGCCTGCAGGTCGCTGGGGTCGACGGCGAGTTCGGCGAAGTGCTGGCCGATGACGGCGTGCGCGGAGTTGTGCTCGATGTCGCCGAGTTCGTCGGTCTGCTCCTCGGTGGCGAACCGGGCGAAGCGCTCGGTCTGGTAGGTGTACAGCTCGTGGGAGCCGACCGCGCCGGTGAACTCGATGAGGGCGTTGCTGTCGCCGGTGCGCGCGGAGAACACGCCGGTCTCGAAGGCGCCGTGCGCGGCGTCGGCGCGCAGCAGCGAGTCGAGCAGGTTGCCGGTGAAGGTGGTGGCGAGCGCGGAGTTGCGGTCCAGGCCGAGGCCGTCGATGAGGCCGTCGGCGGCGCCCGCGTAGGCCGGGTCGATGTTGTCGGCGGGCAGATAGCCCTGCTCGATGGTGGCCCGCAGACCGGCGAGGCCCTCGATCTCCCGCAGGGCCTGCGCCTCGGTCTCCGGCAGCCGGCCGCCGAAGGTCTCGCGCACCTTCTGGATCTGCGTGTCCACGGCGAGCTGGGCCACCCGGTAGGCGTTGGTGGAGGGCGTGCCCCCGTCGAGGGACGCCTCGTGCCGTACGGAGAGCAGGATGGCCTGCTGGTGCTCGGCCTGCACGTCGGCGACCAGCTGGGCGACCTGGGTGCTGTCGCGCACCAGGCGGGCCGTCTCCTCGGCGCGGTCGGACTCCCGGAGCAGGTCGACGATGAGGTACGCCAGCAGCAGGGCGATCACCGTCAGCGGCACGCCGACGAGGAGGTTCAGCTTGCGCTGGAAGGGCCACCGGTCGGCGAAACCCCGCAGACCCCGGCGGGCGGACGAGACTGCCGAGGAAGCCGAACGAGCGGGCGCGTCCACCGTGTTCGTGGACACCGAGCCTCCTTCATGGGGGGTCGTGCAGACTGCGCGCCGCTGTGGCCGGCGTCAACTTCCGTGACACTATCGCTTCTTCGTGGGGCCCAGCGCGTCGCCCTAAGTCAAGAATCGATTACGAAGCGCCGATCGATCAGTACACAACTGGCCACCAATCGAAGCCAATCGGTAACCCGGCGGCACTTGACTGATCAAGAAGTGGGTGGATTGGATCAGGCCAGAGCGCTTCAGTTCCTTGCCGCTCTCCTTCATCTCTCCTCATTCCTCTCTCTTCCTCTCCCTCTTCTCATCGCCCCCCAGAGCCCGGAACGGGAACCGTGACTTCCAACGCCCAGAGCAGCAGGTCCTTCAGGAACCACCCCGGTGCGGCGGCCGTCGCCCTCGCCGCGATGACGGCCCTGCTGGCGGGTTGTTCCTCCTCCGACGACAACTCCGACCCGCTCGCCGGGGACAAGGCGGACGGCAACACCGTCGTCGTCGGCTCCAACAACTTCGCCGAGAGCATCCTGCTCGCCGACATCTACGGCGAGGCCCTCAAGGCCAAGGGCATCAAGGTGTCCTACAAGCCCAACATCGGCAGCCGCGAGACCACGTACGGCCTGCTCAAGAACGGTTCCATCACCGTCCTGCCGGAGTACAACGGCTCGCTGCTGGCGTACCTCGACCCGAAGGCCGAGCAGAAGTCGCTCGAGACGGTCAACGCCGCCGCGAAGGCCAAGCTCGACTCCAAGCTGACGCTGCTGGAGTCCTCTCCCGCCGAGAACAAGGACTCCGTCACGGTCAACCAGGAGACCGCGAAGAAGTACGACCTCACTGCCGAGTCCACCCTCGCCGACCTCAAGGACGTCGCCCCGGACCTGGTCCTCGGCGGCTCGCCCGAGTTCCAGACCCGGCAGCAGGGCATGGTCGGCCTGGAGTCGGTCTACGGGCTGAAGTTCAAGTCCTTCAAGGCCCTCGACGCCGGCGGCCCGCTCACCCAGGCCGCGCTGAAGAAGAACACCGTGCAGGCGGCGGACGTCTTCACCACGGACCCGACCATCACCAAGGAGAAGTTCGTCGTCCTCAAGGACCCGAAGAACCTCTTCGGCTTCGCCAACGTGACCCCGCTGGTCTACAAGAGCGGGCTCTCCCAGGAGGGCGTCGACGCGCTCAACTCGGTCTCCGCCAAGCTCGACACCAAGACCCTGCTGGACCTGGACTCCCAGGTGCAGCTGGAGAGCAAGGACCCGCTGGACGTCGCCAAGGCGTGGCTGAAGTCGGTCGGCCTGGGCTGACGCACCGCAGTTGGACACCACGGCACCCGGACCGGCCCAGGACACCAGGGTCGTCCTGAACGGCACCACCCTCACCGTCGGTGAGCTGATCGCGCTCGCCGACGGTGCGGCCGTGCCCGCCGTGGCCCCCGAGGCCCGTGAGCGGGCCGTACGCTCCTGGCACACCGCCCAGCGCCTCGCCGCCGCCGGCCGGCTCTACGGCCGCGGCACCGGCGTCGGCGCCCACCGCACGGTGACCGTCGACGCCGACGACGAGACCGCGCACGGCCTGCGTCTCCTGCGCAGCCACGCCGGCGGCGCCGGCGCCCTCCTCCCGGCCCGCCAGGTCCGCGCCATGCTCGCGATCCGCGCCAACCAGCTCCTCGCCGGCGGCTCCGGCATCCACCCCACCTTCGTCGACGCCCTCACGGAGGCCCTCCGCCTGGGCGTCCACCCCGCCGTCAACGAGTACGGCGCCGTGGGCACCGGCGACCTGACGGCCCTGGCCCAGACCGGCCTGACCCTCCTCGGTGAACGCCCCTGGCTGGACGGGCGGCCGGAGAACGGACGGGTCGGCCGGGCGGTCGGCCGCCCGGGCGACCCGGGCGGTGATCCCGGCGGTGGGCCGACCGGCCGGCCCACCGCCGGACTGTACGACTGGCTGGACGACCGGCCGGCGGACCGACGGGCCGTCGGCGCGGACACCCGCCCCGCCGACGGCACGAGCGGCGGGCCGTTCGCCGGCTCGGGCGCCGGGGCCGACCTCGGTCCGGCCGGTGGCGTGGAGCCCCGCTCCGGCGCCGCGTCGCAGACCTCCGCCGGCATCCCGCCCGACCGCCTCCCCGCTCCCGTCACCCTCCGCCCCGGCGACGCCCTCGCGCTCCTCAGCAGCAACGCCCTCGCGCTCGGACAGGCCGCGCTCGGGTGGCACGGGCTCGATGTGCTGCTGCGGGCCACGCACGCCGTGGCCGCGCTGTCGCTCGCCGCGGTCTCCGGGTCACCGGAGGCGTACGCAGCGCCCGTGCACGCCCTGCGGCCCTACCCCGGCGCGGCCCGCGCGGCCGGGGAGGTACGGCGGCTGCTCGGGCTGCCCGACCGGCCCTCCGGCGCCGGCCGTCGTATACAGGACCCCTTCGGCTTCCGTGCCTTCCCCCAGGTGCACGGCTGTGCCCTCGACGCCGCGCAGCGGCTGCGGGAGGTCGTCGAGGTGGAGGTCAACTGCCCCTCCGAGAACCCCGTGGTGGTCCCCGACGGCACCGCGGCCTACCACCACGGCGGTTTCTTCGCCGCGCCCCTCGGTCTCGCCCTGGAGGCCGCGAACTCCGCCCTGCTGCAGACCGCCCAGCTCTCCGCCGCCCGCCTGGCCGCACTCGGCGACCCCGGTCTGACCGGCCTGCCCGGCTTCCTCGCCGCGGGCCCGGCGAGCAGCTCCGGCACGATGATCCTGGAGTACACCGCCAACTCCGCGCTCGCCGAGCTGCGTTCGTGCGCGGTCCCCGCGTCCGCCGGGCACGTCGTCCTCTCGCACGGTCTGGAGGAGGCCGCCAGCTTCGCCGGCCAGGCCGCGCGTCAGACCCTGCGCACGACGGACGCCTACGTCACCGTCCTCGCCTGCGAACTCGTCACCGCCGTACGGGCCTTGCGCCTGCACGTCGTACCGCCGGCGGTCCCCGCCTTCACCGTGGCGGACGCCGTCCTCCCCGGCGGCACGGAGGACCGCCCGCTGACGGGGGACGTGACGGCGGCCGCCGAACTGCTTGCGGTGCTCGCGGAGCTGTGAGGCGGAACCCGGCTCAGTAGCCGACGTAGAACGTGGCGTCCTGCTTCTCGGTGGTCGTCGAGACGGGGTCGATGCGCAGGACGTAGTTCGAGTGCCGGATGTAGCGGGTCGGGTTGTTGTACGACCGGAACGACGACCAGTTCGCGTCCGCCAGGCCCGCCGTACGGTAGAAGGTCGCGTCCGCCGCGAACGTCGACGTGCCGTCGTTGACGTCCAGCCGGAGCTCGTAGTTGTAGTGGCGCAGGTAGCGGGTCGGGTAGTTCACCGACTGGAAGGACACGCCCGAGCCGTCCGCCAGGCCGGGCACCAGCTTCCACTGCGAGTCGGTGTAGAGGTCGAAGGGGTAGGTGTCGATGCGGCCGACGTAGTTGGCGTGGCGGACGTAACGCGCCGGGTAGTTGTACGACTTGAGCCGGTTCCAGGCCGGCGCTCCCCACTTCGCGACGAGGTTGTCGTACACCGTCGAGGTGATCGGCTGGATGCCGCAGTGCTTGGAGTTGACCGGCTGGGTGTACAGGCGCTGGTCGAGCGGTGTCCAGGTGCCGGCCGCGAGGTCGGTGCTCTGCCAGGCGTAGAAGACGCCGTTCGGCGTGTAGGTGTCCCCCCAGAGGTACCAGGCGTTGGACGTCAGGGACTTCACCACCGTCGGCGCCTCGGTGCCGCCGTGCGCGGCAGGGGTGCTGAAGGGGGTGAAACTGCCCGGAGCGAGGGTGGTGGAGCGTGCGCCGACCAGCGTCTGGTCCTTCTTGAAGTAGAGGTAGTTGACCCCGTTGACGCCCACGGTCAGGTTGCCGTCGATCACGTCGTAGCCGGGGTCGAAGAAGACCTGCGGTGCGGAGACGGTGACGAAGTCGGTGGTGTAGTTCACCATGATCACGTTGTGGCCGCTGGAGTTGACCGACGAGTAGAGGATCCCGTACTGGCCGCGGCCGGCGTCCCAGAAGGCCTCCGGTGCCCAGCTGTGGGTGATCATGTCGTGCAGCTTGAGGCGGTGATAGCCGGTGAAGGTGCGCAGGTCGGCCGAGTTCCAGACGTGGACGTACTGGCTGTTGTAGCTCCAGTCGGTGCCCTTGAGGTCGGTGGCGAGCACCACGAAGGTGCCGTCCTGCTTGCGCAGGACGAACGGGTCGCGCAGGCCGCCGGCGCCTTCGGTGGGCGTGACCACCGGGTTGTTCTGGTTCAGCGGCATCCACTGCAGCCCGTCCCTGCTGACGGCCAGGTGGAGGCCGTAGTCGGTGCCGAGGCCGAGACTGGTCGACTCGGTGAAGTAGGCCATCACGTACGCCGAGTCGGCCGCGTGGGCGGCCGGGGCGCCCAGGGTCAGGGCCAGGGGGACGGAGGCTGCCGCGCCGAGGAAGAGACGGCGGGACGGGTTGGGGGTCATGTGCTCTCCACGGGGGTGTGCGGGGGCCGTTGGGCGCATGGAGGAGTGGGGAGGCGTCCGGGATGTCGATATCTCGAACACGGTTCGGAGAACCGGTCAGAAGGTAGGGGTCTGAGGGGGACAGGTCAATCACTGGGACACGCTTGGCGGTTTTCCGCCTTCAGGCTGTGCGCGAACCATGGAAAAATCCGGCGATCTCCTCGCGGGGAGGCTCTAGTCTCGGCGGCCGTGAACAGAAGACGGCAGAAGAAACTGACGAAGCGTCTCGTGGCGGCGGCGATGTTCGGCGAAGGCCGGGACGTCGACGCGCTGCTGCGCGCCGGAGCCGACCCGGCGAAGGCCGACACCGACGGCCGCACCCCGCTCTACGCGGCCTGCGTCCACGGCGCCGCCGACACCGCCCGCCGCCTGCTCGCGGCCGGCGCCCCGCCCGACGCGGAGAGCGGCGGCCTCGGATCGGAGGGCACCCCCCTGTGCGCGGCCGCCTGCTGGGGCCACCTCGAGACGGTCCGCGCCCTCCTCGACCACGGCGCCGACCCCGACCTCCGTGAGGACCACGGCACCGGGCTGACGCCGCTGGAGTGGGCGACCGCGGGACCGCACCCGGAGACGGTCGCCGTGCTGCGCGCCGCGGGGGCCCGCTGACGTGCGTCTCGGGCGCGGCCGACGGCCGGGACCCGCAGTCAGCGTGCCGGGCTCGGGCGGGGATCGGCGTCCGCGATCAGCCGGTCGATCAGCGCGATCAGCACGTCCCGGCACGACTCCCGCTCCCGCGCGTCGCACAGCAGCACCGGAACGTCCGCCGGCAGCGCCAGCGCCTCCCTGATCTCCTCCACCGGATAGGGGTGCAGTCCGTGGAAGCCGTTGACCCCGACCACGAACGGGATGTTCCGGCGCTCGAAGAAGTCGATCGCGGCGAAGCTGGACTCCGGTCTGCGCACGTCGACCAGGACCACCGCGCCCAGGGCACCGATGGCCAGGTCGTTCCACATGAACCAGAACCGCTGCTGACCTGGGGTGCCGAAGAGGTACAGCACCAGGTCGTCGGCGATGGTGATCCGCCCGAAGTCGAGGGCCACGGTGGTGGACCGTTTCTCCTCGATGCCCTTCAGGTCGTCGATGTCCAGCCCGGCGACGGTCAGCGGCTCCTCCGTGCGCAGCGGCGTGATCTCACTGACCGAGCCGACCATGGTGGTCTTGCCGACGCCGAAGCCGCCCGCGATGAGGATCTTCACCGCGTCGGGCGCCGCGACCGTCCCGTCGGTGGGATCAGATCCGGCCAAGGCCGTCCCTCACTTTCTGCAGCAGCTCCAGGTCCGGGTTACCGGGCACGACGGGACGCGGCGGCCGGGCCGTGATCCAGCCCGCCTCCAGCAGATCGCAGAGCATGATGACGACCACGCTCACCGGCAGGTCCAGCCGGGCGGCGAGCTCCGCCACGGCGACCGGCCGGGCGCACAGCCGCAGGATCCGGGTGTGCTCCGGCTGCGGCCGCGCGGTCCGTTCGGGCGGTGGGTCCACCGCGGTCACCGTCGTGATGAGCGTGAAGTCGGCGCGGCTCGGCCGGGTCCGACCACCGGTCAGGGCGAACGGCCGGACGAGCCGGCCCGCTTCGTCGCCTCCGCTCACCTCACCCGCCGTGGGTGCGCGCGGCGGGACCGACACCGGTCCGCGGCGCCGCGCTGAGGTGCTCGCCGATCTTCTTCACCAGCATGTTCATCTGGTACGCCACCACGCCGACGTCCGCGTTCGAGCCGGCCAGCACGACGAGATGGGCACCGGGACCGGCGGAGGTGAGGATCAGGTAGCTCTTGGCCATCTCGATGAGCGCCTGGCGCACCGGGCCGCCGCGGAAGTCCATGCTGACGCCCTTGCTGAGGCTCATCAGGCCGGACGCGGTCGCCGCCAGCCGTTCGGCGTCCTCACGCGTGAACCCGGTGGACTTGCTGACCACCAGCCCGTCCTCGGAGAGCACGACGGCCTGGTTCACATCGGCGACCCGGTCCACCAGACCGGTGAGCAACTGGTCGAGCTGGGTGTTGGTGGCGGGGATGGAGTGTGTCATCGCGGTGTCCTTCATGAGCGGTCGGCGGGCGGTGTCGTGGTCGGGGAGGTGCCCGCGGCGGTGACCGGCGGGCCGGAGTCCGGCACGGCCGACTCCTCGGGGCCGGACGGCGGCACGTCGTCGTCCTCGCGTGCCCGCAGCGTGCCGCGCTGGAAACCACCGAGGGAGGAGGCGGCGCGCTCGGCGGTGAACTCGTCGGGGAAACCGTCTTCCTCGGCGGCCGCGGGCTCCTCGCGCAACTCGGCGGCAAGGCTGGTCTGCGGCACCCGGCGGGGCAGCGGGGCGAGACCGTGGGGACGAGTGAACACGGCCCCGGCCGTCGCCCCCGCCAGCGCGGACGCCCGGACACCGGCACCGGCGGGGACGACCGGCGAGTCCGGCGTGCCCGTGGAGTCCGGCGTGCCTGGCGTGGGGTCGCCTTCCCCGGCCGGGGTGATGGGGGTGCCGGGTGTGTCGGGGGTGTGGGGGTCGCTCGGTTCGGGGACGGCTGTCCGGGCCGGACTGACCGGGCTGCCCGGTCCGTTCACGGTGTCCGGAGCGCTCGGCGTGGGGACGCCTGCCCTGGCAGGGGTCACCGGCGAGCCCGGCTCGGGGCTGGGCGCACCGGGTACGAGCGTCGGCGAGGCGTCGGCCGGGTCCGGCGTACTGTCGGCCGGGGCCGGCGAGTCGTGCGCCGGTGTTGACCTGCGGCGTACCGGCAGGGGCGAGGTCCGTTCGGAGCCGGGCCTGCTGTGTTCCGGCTCCGGGGCGGACATGTCCCGCGCCGGGTCGGACGCCCCCCGTGCCGGGTCGGCGTCGACGCGCCGGGCCGGGCCGGACGGCTCCGTGGACGTGTCCCGTGCCGGGCCCGTGACGCGTCGCGCCGGGCCGGACGGCTCCTGTACCTCGCCCGGTGTCTCCTGTGCCTCCCGCGGTGCGGCCGACGTCTCCCGTGCCGCCTCGGGCGCGGGCCGACCGGCCGACGCGAGGTCCGTCTCCGGCGCGTCGGAGACGCCGGTCGCCGGGGAACCGGAGGCAGGTGTCTCGCGGACCACGATGTCGTGCGGGACCAGCACGATCGCGGTGGTTCCGCCGTACGGCGAGGAGCGCAGCGTCACGGTGATGCCGTGCCGGGTGGCCAGCCGGGCGATCACGAACATGCCGAGCCGCAGGTCGTCGGCGAGCGCCACCACGTCGAACTGCGGCTCCACCGCCAACTGCGCGTTGAACGACGCGTAGTCCTCCTCGGACAGGCCGAGGCCGCGGTCCTCGACCTCGATCGCCAGGCCCCTGGCCACCTGTGCCGCCCGCACCCCGACCGGGTTCGGCGCCGGCGAGTAGGAGGTCGCGTTGTCGATGAGCTCGGCCAGCAGATGGATCACGTCCGCCACGGCGGGCGGCGCGATGGACACCTCCTCCTCGGTGTGCACCTCCACCCGCCGGTACTCGGCGACCTCCCCGACGGCGCTGCGCAGGATGTCGACCAGCGCGACCGGTTCCGACCAGCTGCGTCCGGGGCGGCCGCCGCTGATGATGACGAGGTTCTCCTCGTAGCGGCGCAACTGGCTCGCGGTCGAGTCCAGTTCGTACAGCCCCTGGAGCACCTCCGGGTCCTGGTGCTGCCGTTCCAGCGCGTCGAGCTTGCTGAGCTGGAGGTTGACCAGGTTCTGGCTCTGCCGGGCGATGCCCAGGATGACCTTCTGGAAACCGCGCCGCGTGTCGGCGAGTTCGACCGCGGTGTGCACGGCGGTGCGCTGCGCCGTGTTGAACGCCGCGGCCACCTGGCCGAGTTCGTCGCCGCCGTAGTCCAGCGGCGGAGTCGCCGAGTCCACGTCGACAGTCTCCCCCCGGTCCAGCCGGGCCACCACATCCGGGAGCCGTTCGTGCGCCAGGCTCAGCGTGGCCATCCGCAGCCCGCGCAGCCGGCGGGACAGCGAGCGGGTGATCCGCCAGGACATGCCGACGCACAGCAGCAGGGCGACGAGGCCGCCGGTGCTCAGCGAAGCGGCCTTGATCAGCAGCCCGCGCGCGTCCTGCGCGCTGTTGTGGAGCAGCGACCCGGTCTGCTGCCGGATCAGTGCCGAGTACTCGTCGGAGACCTCGATGAGCGCGGCGCGCCACTCCTTCTGCACGTCCGGCAGGACGACGTCGCCGTTCTCGCTCTGGTTCGCCCGGGCCGCGAGCACCCGGTCCTCGACGGACTCGATCGTCTGCCACTCCTTGCTCTGCAGGATCCTCTCGGTCTGGGTCTTCGCCGAGCCGGTGAGCGACGGGACGATCTGGTCCTCCACGAGCCAGCGGCGCGCGTGCACCGTCTGTGCGAAAGCGGCCCACTCCTTCTCGTCCATCCGCCGCTTCGGCCCGGACAGGGTGAGGTGCAGGTCCTCCTCGGAGACCAGTTCGGCCGCGTGCTCCAGGGCGACGAGCGGCCCGGCCTGCGAGGTGAGGTCGCCGTCGTCGACCTGGGACAGCGCCTGGAAGGCGTGGATCTGGTCGTCGATGATCGAGGTGTACTGGTCCAGCGCCTGCGCCGGGGTGATGTTGGTGGGGTCGTCCACCTGACCCCGGTAGTACTCCAGGCTGCCCACGGAGGCGACGACCGAGTACATCCGGTCCCGGACACGGGCGGGCGCCCGCTGGATGTCGTCCGACCGGGCCACCAGCTGGGCGACCGCCGCGTCGGTCTTCTTCCGCTGTGCCTCCAGCGGGGCCCGGGTACCGGCGGGCGTGGCCAGCCACACGGCCGACAGGCTGCGCTCCTGCTGCAGCGCGAGCGTCGCCTCGGTGCCCATGGCACCGGTCGCCCGGCTCAGTTCGGTCTGTTCGCGCAGCCGCAGTCCCTCCGAGAACATCTGGATCGTCGTCACACCCCACATCGCGGCGAGGGTGACGCTCGGCACCAGCGCCAGGAGGATCAGGGAGAGACGTATGGAGCCGAGACGGCGGCGCCGGGCACCTGTCCGTGGAGACATGGTCGTCCTTGGGGCGGTCAGCGGGGGAAGCGGGGGCGGAGGAGCGGGGGACGGGGAACGGGGGAACTGTCCGGTCAGCGGGTTCCGTTGGCGGCGAACCGGGCTACCGCGGCGACGTTGGTCTTCGTGACGAAGGCGGGGCCCGTCAGGACGGGGGCCACACCGCCGCCGCTGAGGTTGCCGTTCGTCCTGTAGAGCCAGAGCGCGTCCACGGCGAGGTAGCCCTGGAGATACGGCTGCTGGTCCACCGCGAACTGCACACTGCCGTCGCGGACGGCCCCGACCACATTCTTGTCGATGTCGAAGGTGGCGACCTTGGCCTTGCTGCCCGCCTTCCCGGCCGCCTTCACCGCGGCGAGCGCGAACTGCGCGCCGTTGGTGACGACCTCGTCGATGTCGGGGTCCTGCTGGAGCGTCGCCGTCACCGCGGCGGTCATCGCGTCCATGTCGGTCCCGTCGACGTAGAGCATCCTGGTCTCGCCGGCGAACGTCTTCTTCACGCCCGCGCAGCGCGCCTCCAGGGCGACATTGCCCCGCTCGTGGATGACGCACAGGGTGTCCTTCGCGCCGAGCTCGTCGAGTTTGTCACCGACGGCGCGGCCCGCGACGCTCTCGTCCTGGCCGAAGTACTCCATGATTCCCGCGGATTGCCACGCGTCGATACCGGAGTTGAGGCCGACCACGGGGATGCCGGCCGCCCTGGCCTCGGCCACCGGGCTCCTCATCGCCTGCGGCTTGGCCAGGGTCACCGCGATGCCGTCCACCTTGTAGCGGATCGCGTCCCGCACCAGCGCGGCCTGTCCGGCGGCGTCGGAGTCGCTGGTGTAGGTCAGGTCCACGCCGTCCTTGGCGGCCGCGGCCTCGGCGCCCCTGCGTACCAGCTCCCAGAAGGCGTCGCCCTTCGCGCCGTGGGTGACCAGGGCGACCTTGAGCCGGGCGCCCGAGCGGCCCGCCGCGTCCGTGTCCGCGCCGGACGCCGTGGCGCCGGAGCAGCCGGCGAGGAGCAGACAGCAGGCCGCGGCCAGGGCGGTCAGGCGCGCGGATCTCAGGGAAGCGGGGGACGGGGGAGCGGGGAGGGGAGTGTTCATGGGGGGCTGCACCTCGCTGGGCGGCAGAGCAGGAGGACGGAGCGAGCGCCGCCGGAGCGAGGGGTGTGCACCGGCGAGAGGCTTTCGCTGGCTCGGAGCCAACCGTGTGTGACCGCCGGTAGTCAAGTGAACAACCACTTGGGGTGAGGTGCTGCTGCCGCATTGTGATGTGGAACGGGGCCGGACGGGCCGAGGAGGGGGATTTCCGCAGGTGAATTGAATGATCGTCAATCTCTGCGGGTGCGTCGGCCGCGGTCGTCGATCTCCCCGGGGCCCGCCGGCCGCCGTCTCCCGTCGGCCGGAGTCAGGGCTTGCGCGCCACTGCCCCGTACATCGCGATGTCCTCGTCCCGCTCCACCTCGGTGCCGGTCCCGTCGGGGCGCCACCGGTGGACCTGGACGATGCCCGGGTCGACGAGGTCGAGGCCGGTGAAGAACTCCGCCGCCTCCGCGTGGGTGCGCAGCCGCATCGGCATGCCGCGCGCCGCGTACTCCCGGGCCACCCGGCCCACCTCCTCCGGCGCGAAGTCGGCGGTGCCGATGGACATCGCCAGACAGCTGCCCGACGGCAGCGGGTCCAGGAGACGGCGGACGATGCCGACGGCGTCGTGCTCGTCGAGCAGGAAGTGGACGATCGCGATGACGGTGAGCGCGACCGGACGGTTGAGGTCCAGCGTCGCACGGAACTCCGGGGCCGCGAGGATCCCCGCCGGATCCCGCATGTCCGCCTCCAGGTACGCCGTCCGGCCCTCGGGCGTGCCGGCCAGCCGGTCCCGGGACAGGGCGAGGACGAGCGGGTCGTTGTCGACGTACACCACCCGGGCGTCGGGGGCCGCCGCCTGGACGATCTCGTGGAGGTTGGGGGAGGTGGGGATGCCGCTGCCGATGTCGAGGAACTGGCGTATCCCCGCCTCCCGCGCGAGATGACGCACCGCGCGGTGCATGAAGTCGCGGTTGGCCCGCATGTGCACCGGCAGGGCGGGCCACTCCCGGCACATCGCGTCCCCGGCCTCGCGATCCGCCGGAAAGTGGTCCTTGCCGCCGATGATGTAGTCGTAGATCCGCGCGGAGTGCGCCGTCTCGGTGTCGATGTCGAAGTCCATGCGGTTCAACCTTCCACTCTGCCGCGGTGGTTGAAGCGCGAACCGGGAATTCCCCGACACCCGGTGCCGGCCGGTACGGCTCAGGCCGGTTCGCCGGCCTTCGGCAACGGCATGACCTTCTGGGCCCGTGCCTCCTTGCGCCGCCGCAGCAGGCTCCGGCGCGGCTCCTGGTCGGGCAGCCATCCGAAGGCCAGGCAGCTGCCCACGACCCCGAGGAGCAGTCCGATCAGGAAGCCCCCGAGGTTCGAGGTGAGCCAGGTGCCCAGGGAGAGCAGGACGCCGATGATCGAGTAGAAGAGGCGCTGCGTCGGGTTGAACAGGATGAGCAGCCCGATCAGCGCCATCAGGGTCGGCAGGAGATAGCCGGCCAGCCCCTGCATACCGATGTGCAGGATGACCGGCAGCGGTGCCTTCATGGTCACCAGGATCTCCGTGCCCCCCAGGACGAGCAGCAGCCCGCCCGGGAAGGGCCGGCGCCCCTTCCACTGCTGGAAGCGGTTCACTGCGGGCAGCCCTTGCTGCTGAACCGCATGTGCAGGTCCGGCAGCTTGAAGACGGCCGCGGTGGCGGCGTAGTTGTGCTGGTAGAGGTCGGTGATGACGACCTTCTCCGCCTGCTGGCCGTAGACGCCCGGCATGCCGCGGGTGTCGACCTTGTCGAAGGTGCTGGCGTCGCGGCCGATCTCGATGTTGTTGAAGGCCGCGTTGCCGGTGATCTCGTCGGAGTCGATGGCCAGGTTCTCCACGCCCACCTTCGTGCCCTTGTTGCCGGCCGTCAGGACGAGCTGGATGCCGCCGAGGTCGACGCTCTGGCAGAGGTTGGTCAGCTTGCCGCTCTTCACCACCGAGGTGACGACCAGCACGTCACCGCCCGTGTCGCCCTGGTTGGGGCTGTTCTCGATCATGTGGTCCAGCGAGCCGAACTGCGCGAAGCCGTCGCCTTCGAGCTTGTCGGCGGTGACCACGAACGGCATTCCGGAGATCGCGAACTGCACACCCAGGGCTCCCTGGGCGGTGAGGACGGCGAGGGTCGCGGCGGCGAAGGTCGCGGGCACCGCCATCACGGCGGCCCGGCGCAGCCGGACCCGGCCGTGTCTTTCTGCGGAACCGCTTTCTGGGTTCTCGGGGGTGTTCTCGGCGGACGACGTGACGTCCGAGGACGAGGCCATGTCTGCTCCCATGGGCATAGTCATGCGGTTGGGCTTCGTGGCACGTTGTCCTGGCGCGGACAGCGGCTGTCGCGCACGCCTCCTCACAACTCCCGGAGCTCGTAAGGGCTTGCTCGTTACGCGTCAGTAGCCAACGAGGAAGTTACCGATGGTTACAGCCAAGGGTCAAGGGAGATGTGGAAAAAGGGTGTTCATTGTGCGCCACCTGTGCTCCGGCCTTCGCGCCGGCCCGCTCGCATATATCTGTCGGCTCATCAACTTCCTTACAGAGCCTTGACGTTGCCTGAATTCCAGGTCTACAACTCTCGTGGCTCAGCCCGGATCCGTGGCGCCGGATCCGCAGCGCGGCGAACACGTCCGCGCGCTCCCGGACCCGGTCCGGCCGTCGGTCGCCGACGGCCGGACCACCCGCCAGGACGGGTGCACCGGCCCGGGCATCCAGCACGGGCCTTCACGCGTCCCGAGTCCGATCCCTCCACGGCGCCGCCCACGGCCGCTTCCCCCCTGCCGGCCGTGTCCGACGCCCTTCCCGCTGCCGGTCCGTCACGTACGGAGAAGGCGTGACGGGCCGGTACCGGCGGACGCCGACTCGCGCCCCGACCCCCCACGATCATCAACTCCCCCGCTTTACCCCCCACTTGAGAAATGAGGCACCCTCATGCGCATCCGCTCCCTCCTCGCCGTCGCCGGCACCGCCGCCGCCCTGTCGCTGACGGCGGCCGTCCCGGCCTCGGCGGCCGACCCCGCGGTCCTGACCACCGCCAACGGCGACGTCGCCGTGGGCGACACCCTCGAGGCGTCCCTTGCCGCCGGCACCAACGCCACGTTCTACTCCAGCGCCACCGGCACCAGCGGCGTCTCCTGCGCGTCGTCCAACTTCTCGGCCACGGTCACCTCCAACCCCACCGCACCCGGCACCGCCACCGAGTCGCTCACCGCGCAGAACTTCACCAACTGCACCTCGAACGTCCTCGGTGTGCTCGGCGTCACCAGCATCACGGTCAACAACCTTCCGTACACCGTGGCCGTCTCCTCCGACGACACGGTCAGCGTCTCGGCGTCCGCCGGCAGCAGCATCCGCACCACGGTCGTCCTGCGCACCCTGCTGGGCAGCGTCAACTGCGTCTACGAGGGCGCCAGCCTGGCCGGCACGGCGGGCGACGCCGACAACAGCATCGCCTTCGCCAACCAGCAGTTCACCAAGGTGAGCGGCTCGTCGCTCTGCTTCGCCAACGCCTTCTTCAGCGCCAAGTACGCCCCGGTGACCTCCGGCGGCGCTGCCGTCGTCGTCAACTGAGCGACGTAGACCGACCGGTCGTCGTACCGGGGTGGTTCAGCGCCGTCGCAGACGCAGGACCAGGGCGGCGCCGCCGGTGAGCACCAGCACCGCCGCGGCGCCGCCCGCCAGCATGGGCGCGGACGGCCCGGACGTCCCGGAAGCGGACGCCACCGGGCTGCTCGCGGGCGTGGCCGCGGCGGCCGAGCCCGGTGTGGCCGCCGCCGGGCTCGCCGCGGCCGTGGTGGGCGTGGCCGAGACCGACGGGCCGCCGGACGGACGCTTCGGCGTCGCGGACGCCGCGGCCGCCGCGGACGCCGACGGTGAGGGGGACTTCGCGGCCGCCGCCTCCGGGAACACCACGTCCGAGCACGAGTAGTACGTGTCCGGCGTGCTGCTGTTCTGCCAGATCGTGTACAGCACCTGACGTCCCGTCCGGTCCGCGGGCAGCTTCGCCGTGATGCGGTAGGCGCCGTCCGTCAGCGCCGGGTCCCTGACCTCGGCGAACGGCCGCTGCGGCAGATCGTCCCAGGTCAGTGGCTGCGAGGGATCGTAACCCTGTTTCGTCAGATACAGCTTGAACGTGCCGGTGTGCGGGATCGTCGAGACGTACGTCATCCGCAGCGTCCCGCCCGGTGTCAGCCGGGTCGACGGCCAGTCGGCGCGGGCCAGGTCGAGGCCCCGGTAGCCGGGCAGACCGCCGCTGCACAGCTGCCCGTCGGGGACGGTCTGCCGGTCGCGGCCGTTCACGTTCGCGATGCGCAGGTTGTCCCAGGCGGTGAACGGGCCGCCGTTGGCGGCGGCGGCGGCCCGGCAGGCCGCCGAGTCCGACGGCGCGCCGCCGTCGGGGGAGCAGGCGTACACCCTGCTGACCGGGTCCGTGGGCGCGCCGTGCGCCTGTGCGGGGCCGGCGGCCGACAGTCCCAGCAGGAGCGGGCCCAGGGTGGTGGCCGCCAGGGCGGCGGTGCGGTGTGCGGTGGTGCGGGGCATCGGGGACGTCTCCTCGGCCGGCGCGGAAGGGTCTGCCGTGCAGTACGGGCAAAGGGCCCGGCGCGTTCAGTACACCGACGCAGCGGACGTCACCCCAGCAAACCGGGGCATTCGCAGCCGAGTCGCCGTCGTCAAGGGTGACTTTCCGGCCGGATCGAGGGCGGATCGAGGGTTTCCCCTGTATCCGAATGACTGTTCCTCTGCCTATCGTTCCTGCCACAGCTGACCCACAGGTAACCCCTCCGGGGTCGGCACCGCGCCTGGCCGGCCATTGCGTTGCTCCTCGATTCACCCCCCGCCGCTTCGATGACGAAGCGAATCGACCGCCGCTCCGCGCTGCCCGGAGCAGGCCACGAAAGGCACGCCCTTGCGCACCTCACCCGCCCTGAGACGGAAGCTGATATCCGTCGCCGCGGTCTCCGCGGCCCTCCTCACCGCAGCCTCCACCGCCTCGGTCGCCGCCGCCCCGGACAGCGACCCGCAGGCCGCCGCCGTCCCGGCCGCCCAGACCGAGGCCGCGCCCGGCACCCCGGCCGAGCGGCTGATCGTCGGCTACAAGTCCGGCGCCGAGGAAGCCAAGTCGAACCCGGCCGCCGAGGCCGACGCCGCCGCCAAGGGCAAGGAGGCCGGCGAGGACGTCGACTTCCAGCGCCGCCTCGGCACCGGCGCCGCCCTGGTCGACCTGGGCGAGAACGTCACCCGCGCCGACGTCGCCGACGTCGTCGCCCGGTACCAGGCCGACCCGCAGGTCGCCTACGTCGTCCCGGACCGCCTGAACACGCCGAAGGCCGACCCGAACGACACCGAGTACACCAAGCAGTGGGACCTGTTCGAGACCACCGCCGGCATGAACGTGCCCGGCGCCTGGAACACCACCACCGGCACCGGCGTCACCGTCGCCGTCATCGACACCGGTTACGTCACCCACTCCGACCTCGCCGCGAACATCGTCGGCGGCTACGACTTCATCGCCGACACCGCCGTCTCGGTGGACGGCGACGGCCGCGACAGCAACCCGGCCGACCCGGGCGACTGGTACAACGCCAACGAGTGCGGCTCCGGCATCCCGGCCAGCAACTCCTCCTGGCACGGCACCCACGTGGCCGGCACCATCGCCGCCGTCACCAACAACAACAAGGGTGTCGCGGGCATCGCCTACGGCGCGAAGATCTCCCCGGTCCGCGTCCTCGGCAAGTGCGGCGGCTACGACTCCGACATCATCGACGCCATCACCTGGGCGTCCGGCGGCACCGTCTCCGGCGTGCCCGCCAACTCCAACGTCGCCAAGGTCATCAACATGAGCCTCGGCGGCGACGGCGCCTGCACCTCGGCGACCCAGAGCGCGATCAACGCGGCCGTGAACCGGGGCACGACGATCGTCGTGGCCGCCGGCAACGAGAACGACAACGTCGCGAACCACTCGCCGGGCAACTGCAGCAACGTCATCTCGGTGGCCGCGACCAACCGCAGCGGCGCGAAGGCGTCCTACTCCAACTACGGTTCCCTCGTGGACATCTCGGCGCCCGGCGGCCAGACCAGCACCGGCACCGCGAACGGCATCCTGTCCACGCTGAACTCCGGCACCAAGACGCCGTCCACCGAGAACTACGCCTACTACCAGGGCACCAGCATGGCCACCCCGCACATCGCGGGCCTGGTCGCGCTGGTGAAGTCGGCGAACTCCTCGCTGACCCCGGCCCAGATCGAGTCGGCGATCAAGTCCAACGCCCGTGCCCTGCCCGGCGCCTGCTCCGGCGGCTGCGGCGCGGGTCTGGCGGACGCCGCGAAGACGGTGCAGGCGGTGAGCGGCTCCGGCGGCTCCACGGGGAGCACCACCTTCACCAACACCACCGCGGTCAACATCCCGGACAACGGCTCGGCGATCGAGTCCTCCATCGCGGTCAGCGGCCGCAGCGGCAACGCCCCCTCGACTCTCCAGGTCGGCGTGGACATCACCCACACCTACCGCGGTGACCTCGTCATCGACCTCGTCGCCCCGGACGGCACGGCGTACCGCCTGAAGTCCTCCAGCACCTCGGACTCCGCGGACAACGTCGTGACCACCTACACGGTGAACGCCTCCAGCGAGGTCGCCAACGGCACCTGGAAGCTGCGCGTCCAGGACGTGGCCGCCCAGGACACGGGCCGCCTCAACAGCTGGAAGCTGACCTTCTGAGCGTCGTCGTGACCCCGGCATGAACGGGCGGGCCGACCGGTGTGGATGGACACCGGCCGGCCCGCCTCGCGTCTGTTTCCCCCGCTGTTTCCCCGGCGGTTCCCGCAGCTGTTGCTTGTTTCTACAGCGGTTTCCCCGGGCGAGTTTCCACAACCGTTTTCGACGAGCGCCACGGAGCGCTGGGAGTGCCAGGGAGTGCTACGAGGCCGCGCGCTCCTCCAGGGAGGCCAGCACCCGCTCGCCCCGGTCGGCCCGGGCGTCCAGGCCGGGCAGCAGACCGGGCACCGCGATGCTCGGCAGTATGTGCGCCCACATCACCGACAGCCGCTCCCCGAGGTCCGCGCGATCCGTCAGCGCCCGCGACATCAACTGGATCCCGGTGAACGAGCCCACCAGCAGCTCCACCGTCTCCCGAGGCTTCACCGTCGGCAGCAACTCGCCCCGCTCCCGCGCCAGCTCCAGCAGCTCGGTCAGCCGCTTCGCCCACTGCCGGAACGGCTCCCCGTGATCCACGCCGGACGGCGTCTCCTGGTCCACCGCCAGCCGCACACTGCCCCGCAACAGGGCGTTGCCCAGGAGCCGTTGGCCCACCACGAACGTCATGTCGACGATCTCCTGCAGCTTGCACGGCTGCGGCGGAACCGCGCCGAAGGGCACCTGCTCGTTGAGCACCGCCTGGGCGAGGGACTCCTTCGACGCGAAGTGGAAGTACAGGGCGCCTTTGGTGACCTCGGCGCGCTCCAGGACCATGGCGATGGTGGTGGACGTGTAGCCGTGCTCGTCGAAGACCGCGCCGGCCGCTTCCAGGATCGCCCTGCGCGTCCTGATCGCGCGCTCCTGTTTCGCCATAAGAGCCCCTTCACGGCACCGAGTTGGCCGATGACCCCGCGATCGTGAGCGGGTCCGGCCCGATCATAGGATGCCGTCGACTGATCTCATTGAAAACAAACCGGTCGCCTCGTACTCTAACGCTCACCGGAGCAGACGGTTCGCCGTCCACCGTGGCCTTCGGGGGACCGTAGGGAGAGACATGACTCGACCGCGGCAGCTTGCCGACGCTCCGTCCCTGACCGCAACCGTTCCACGTCAACTCGTGCACCGCGCCGCCGTCGCCGAGACCTTCCTCACCGGCTGGCGGCGCACCGGGACCGACCGCTTCTCGGTCTCCGCCCAGTGGCCCCGGGCACACGGGTTACACGTGTCGCCGGACTGGTCCGCGTACGACCCGCTGCTCGTCGTGGAGACGATCCGGCAGAGCGGCACGCTGATCACCCACACCGAGTACGACGTACCCCTGGACCATCACTTCGTGCTCCAGGAGTTCCAGGTCGGCACGGTTCCGGGGCGGTTGGAGGTCGGCCCGCTGCCGGCCGAGCCGGAGGTCCAACTCGTCTTCACCGACGTCCAGTACCGCGGCCGCCGCCCCGCCGCCGCCCGCTACACCGCGCAGGTCCTGCGCGACGGCGACCGTGTCGCCACCGCCGACGTCGCCTTCACCTGCGTGAGCGGGCCCGTCTACCGCAGACTTCGCGGCGGCCGCACCCCGGCCACCGTGGCGGCCGTGCCCGTCCCGCCCGCGCTGCCCGCGGCCGACGTCGACCGCGCCCTGCCCTCCGACGTCGTCCTCGCCGCGACCGACCGGCCCGCCCGCTGGCAGTTGAGAGTAGATACCGCTCACCCCGTTTTCTTCGACCATCCCCTGGACCACGTCCCCGGCATGCTCCTGCTGGAGGCCGCCCGCCAGGCGGCACGGCTGAGAACCGGCGACGAGCGGTCCCCGGTGGCCTATCACGCGCGCTTTCACCGGTACGCAGAACTGGACGAACGCATCTGGATCGAGGCGAAGGGGGGGCGCGGAACGGACATACAAGTCCGGGGGAAACAGGGGGAGTCCACGGTATTCGAGTGCCTGGTCGGTACCGCCGCGCGGTGACCTGGTGTTTACTGGGGGTCAGAAACAAACGGCATGACCCGTTCTTTCCCGGCCCAGGAGATCCCAGGCGATGGCGAGGCAGTTACGCGCCGAACAGACCCGCACGACGATCATCACGGCCGCGGCCGACCTGTTCGACCGGCACGGCTACGAGTCGACCAGCCTCAGTGACATCGTCGAGCACGCCCATGTCACCAAGGGCGCCCTCTACTTCCACTTCGCGGCGAAGGAGGACCTGGCCCACGCGATCATGGAGCTGCAGTCCCAGGCCTCGCGCAGGGTCGCCTGCGAGATCGACGACCGGGGCTACCCCTCCCTCGAAGCGCTGATGCGCCTCACCTTCGCCCTCACCCGGCTGTCGGTGGAGGGCCCCGTCGCCCGCGCCGGCCTGCGGCTCGCCACCGGCGCGGTCCCGGTCCGGCCGCCCGTGCCGCACCCGTTCACCGAGTGGCTGGACCTGATGTCCCGTCGGCTCGTGGGCGCGGTCAAGGAGGCCGACATCCATCCGGACGTCGACGTGGACGCGATCGCCCACTCCCTGGTCTGCTTCTTCGTCGGCACCCGCGTGGTGGGCCGCTCCCGCGAACCGAACACCCGCCTCCCGCGCCGCATGGCCGAGATGTGGCACGTCCTCATCCGCGGCCTGGTCCCGGTACCGCGCCGCCCGCGCTATCTGAGCCTCGCGGCGCGGTTGGAGCGGGAGGTCATGGCGGTGGTCTGAGGCGGGGGTTCTGTTCAGGAGGGGCCTCGTCCAGGACGGGGGCCGTCCTGGACGAGGCCGGCGCCACCCCCGCGCGGGCGGGGGGCGCGCGGGTGGCTCGGCCTGAGCGGCGGACGGGGGCATCGGGCGGTCACGACGGGGCGGTATGGGTCCGGCACGGCTACGGGGGGCAGTCGTCCGGGTCGCGGTCGCCGCGCGGTCGGCGGTGGACGGGCCCGCTGACGGTGGGCGCCGTCTGCGGTCGCGGCACGGCTGCGGATCGCCGTGCGGGACGTCCCCGGACAGCGGTGGGGACGAGACCGTCCCCGGCTCGGCCGCCGGCGGCCTCCGGCGCACGTCGCGCGCCACGGACGTCGTACTCCCTCGCGATACGGTGAACCGCATGCCCGACACCCCCGCCCCGCCCGTGATCCTCGGCGACGAGCCCGGCTCCTTCCCCCACGGTGTCCTGGCCGAACGGCACCCCGCGATCATCCGGCAGGTACGGGACGCCTTCCCGTACGGCCCCGACATCCACCACGCCCTCGACGCGCTGCTGGCCAGTTGCACCGAGGGCGTGATCGAACCGCTTCCCGCCGACGCGCACGACCGGGACCGGTGGCGGGCCTGGGGACTGGACGCCTACACGGGCCGGTCGTGGTTCGAGGTGCCCTGGCTGTGGTCGGAGAGCTACTTCTACCGCCGACTCCTCGACGCCGTCGGCTACTTCGGCCCCGGTCCCTGGCAGGGCATCGACCCGTTCCGTCCCTTCAAGCTCGCCGAACTCGACGCCCGCGAGACCGACGAGGAACTCGCCGCGCTCGACGGCCTCGCAGCCCGACCCGCCGAGGAGCGGGCCCACGCCCTGCTGCACGGCTCGCTGTGGGGCAACCGCGCCGACCTCGGCTTCCGCCTGTCCGACGCGGGGGCGGAGGGCCGGGCCGCCGTACCGGCACTGGTCGCCGACGACAGCGAGGACCTCTGGCCGCTGCTGCCGGCCTCGGACGCGGCCACCGGCACGCTGTGCCTCGTCGCCGACAACGCCGGCCGCGAACTGATCCCCGACCTCCTCCTCGCCGCCCACCTCCTCGCCCACGGGCGGACCGGCCGGGTCGTCCTGCATGTCAAGCCGTATCCGTACTACGTCTCCGACGCCACGACGTCCGACATCGTCGACGCCCTGCGCAGGCTGACGGCCGCACCGGGCGAGGCCGCCGTGTACGGCCGGCGCCTGTGGGCGGCCATGGCGGACGGGACCCTCGCGGTCCGCGCCCACCCCTTCGCCGCCGCCCCGCTGCCGTACGCGCGGATGCCGGACGACCTGCGCGCGGAGTTCGCCGCGGCCACCCTCACGCTGGTGAAGGGCGATCTCAACTACCGCCGTCTCGTGGGCGACAGGCTCTGGCCCCCGACGACCCCCTTCACGGACGTCACCGCCCACTTCCCCGGCCCGGTCGCCGCCCTGCGCACCCTGAAGTCCGACGTGATCACCGGCCTGACGGCGGACACCGAGGCCGCGCTGGTGGCCGCCGAGGGGCAGCGGTGGCGGACGGGCGGGACGCGCGCGCTGATCCAGGTGCGGAAGTGAGGGCGCTGAGGCAGGCGCGAAAGTGAGGGAGCGTCAGGGCCGCTCGCCGTCCAGGTCCGCCTTCAGGAAGTCCTCCACCACCCGGATCAGTTCCAGGGGCGTCTCGTCCATCGGGTAGTGCCCGGCCGCCGGGAGTTCGCACAGCTCGGCGCGCGGATACCAGCGCAGCCACGTCTCGCGCATCAGCTCCGCCGAGAGCGCCGGGTCGAGGGCGCCGGTCACGGCGAGCGCGGGAACGGTCGCCCCCTCGGCCCGCTCGTGGAAGTCCTCCCCGGCCCACGAGTCCAGCCAGGCGCGGAACGCCTTGGGGTCGCTGACCTCCAGCGAACGGGCGACCATCCGGTCCAGCCAGGCGGCGGGGCGACGGCCCCCGGTCGTGATGTCGAGGATCACGCGCCGGTTCTCCGGCCTGTGCGCCGCGTCCGCGAACAGCTCCCACTGCTCGGGAGGCAGCGCCAGGCCCGACGCGGGCACCGGGGACACGCCGACCAGCCGGCGCAGCCGGTGCGGGGCGTGCGCCAGCAACCGCTGCCCGACCGCGCCGCCCATCGAGTGCCCGACCACCGAGAACCGCTCCCAGCCGAGCCGGTCGGCCAGCGCGACGAGGTCCCACGCGGCCTCCGCGGTCGCATACGTGCCGCCGAGGTCCTTGGCGGCGCCGTAGCCGCGCAGGTCCACCAGCGCGTATTGGAAGGCCGTACGGTCCAGGTCGGGCAGGACGGGCGCGAACGCGGACCGGTCGGCGAACCAGCCGTGCACCGCGAACACCTTGTGGGCACCGTCGCCGTGCAGCTCATGAGGGAGCACGAAAGAGGTCATGCGAGCAGGGTGACCGGTGCTCAGGGGCCCGGCAAGGGCGTGCGGCAGGCCGCCCCCGAACGAGGGATCGCCGAGTCGGCGGCCGCCCGGAACGCGAAGACGGCGCACAGCGCGGCGGCGCCCTGCGCGCGCCTGACCGCCCGACCGACCTGACCGCCCGACCGGCCCGACCTGACCGGGCAGAGCGTGAAGCGGACAATTCCCCTGCGACGCAAGGCCTTGCGGCCGGTTCACGCGATGGTGTGATCATGTGCCGCCCCGTGGATGGCCGTTGGCGGGCGCGGGTAGGGCCCGGCCATGACGCAGCCGTTCGAACTCCCGCACTTCTACATGCCGTATCCCGCGCGACTGAACCCGCATGTCGACGAGGCCCGCGCCCACTCGACCGAGTGGGCGCGCGAGATGGGCATGCTGGAGGGATCCGGGATCTGGGAGCAGGCCGATCTGGAGGCGCACGACTACGGCCTGCTCTGCGCCTACACCCACCCCGACTGCGACGGTCCCGCCCTGTCACTGATCACCGACTGGTACGTGTGGGTGTTCTTCTTCGACGACCACTTCCTCGACATGTTCAAGCGGACGCCGGACCGCGCGGCGGGCAAGGCGCACCTGGACCGGCTGCCGCTGTTCATGCCGCTGGACCTGTCGACTCCCGTGCCCGAGCCGCAGAATCCGGTCGAGGCGGGCCTCGCCGACCTGTGGGCTCGTACGGTGCCCGCGATGTCGGCCGACTGGCGCCGTCGTTTCGCCGTCGCCACCGAGCATCTGCTCAACGAGTCGATGTGGGAGCTGTCCAACATCAACGAGGGGCGGATCGCCAATCCTGTCGAGTACATCGAGATGCGCCGCAAGGTGGGCGGCGCCCCCTGGTCGGCCGGGCTGGTGGAGTACGCGACCGCCGAAGTCCCGGCGTCCGTCGCCGGGTCGAGGCCGCTGCGCGTGCTGATGGAGACCTTCTCCGACGCCGTGCACCTGCGCAACGACCTGTTCTCCTACCAGCGTGAGGTCGAGGACGAGGGCGAGAACAGCAACGGCGTACTGGTGCTGGAGAAGTTCTTCGGCTGCACCACCCAGGAAGCCGCGGACACCGTCAACGACATCCTCACCTCCCGCCTCCACCAGTTCGAGCACACCGCCCTCACCGAAGTGCCCGCGCTCTCCCTCGACAAGGGCCTGCGGCCCGACGAGGTCGCCGCCGTCGCCGCGTACACCAAGGGACTTCAGGACTGGCAGTCCGGCGGCCACGAGTGGCACCTGCGCTCCAGCCGGTACATGAACGAGGGCGCGACCTCCACCTCCCCGTGGCAGAAGCCGACCGGCCCGGGCACCTCCGCCTCCGACATCGGTGCGCTGCTCGCCTCAGCCGCCGCCGAACGTCTGCGTGCGTACACGCACATGCCGTACCAGAAGGTCGGGCCGTCCCTGCTGCCCGACTTCCACATGCCCTTCCCGGTGGAGCTGAGCCCGCACCTGGACCGGGCCCGCCACACCCTGGTCGAGTGGACGCGCCGCATGGGCATCCTGTCCGAGGGCGTCTGGGACGAGGACAAGCTCGCCGCGTGCGACCTGGCGCTGTGCTCGGCGGGCCTGGATCCCGACGCCACGCCCGAGGCCCTGGACCTCAGTGCGGCATGGCTCGCGTTCGGCACCTACGGCGACGACTACTACCCGCTCGTGTACGGCCACCGCCGCGACCTGGCCGCGGCCCGGGCCACCACGGCCCGTCTGTCGGCCTGCATGCCCGTCGACGGCGAGGACGCCGTCGTCCCGGTGAACGCCATGGAACGGTCACTGACCGACCTGTGGGCACGGACCACCGCGCAGATGACGCCCGACCAGCGGCGCACCCTGCGCGAGGCGGTCGACACGATGACCGAGAGCTGGGTGTGGGAGCTGTCCAACCAGCTCCAGAACCGCATCCCCGACCCCGTCGACTACCTGGAGATGCGGCGCGCCACCTTCGGCTCCGACCTCACCCTGAGCCTGTGCCGCATGGGCCACGGCCCCGCCGTCCCGCCGGAGATCTACCGCAGCGGCCCCGTCCGCTCCCTGGAGAACGCGGCCATCGACTACGCCTGCCTGATCAACGACGTCTTCTCGTACCAGAAGGAGATCGAGTACGAGGGCGAGATCCACAATGCGATCCTCGTCGTGCAGAACTTCTTCGGCTGCGACTACCCGGCCGCGCTCGGCGTCGTCCACGACCTGATGACCCAGCGCATGCAGCAGTTCGAGCATGTCGTCGCCCACGAACTGCCCGTCCTGTACGACGACTTCGACCTGTCCGCCGAGGCCCGCGAGGCCATGCGCGGCTATGTCACCGACCTCCAGAACTGGCTGGCGGGCATCCTGAACTGGCACCGCGAGGTCGACCGTTACCAGTCGGCCCACCTGGCCCGCCGGGCCCACGGCTTCCTCCCGGACCGCCCGCCGGCCGTCCCCGCCCTGCCGGTCGGCTGACGTCCTACAAGGGCCGGGCCACCGACCGGTGCGCCGCGTGCTCGACGGCGGCCCGCGCCAGCCCCCGGACCACCGGGTGCGGGTGCGAGCCGTCGCCGTACAGCTCCGGCTGGAAGAGGGAGGTCAGGAAGAAGGGGTGGCCGGGGAGTTCCGCCATGCGCACCGCACCCGTCGTGTCCCGCCCGCAGAAGCGCAGGCCGTGGGCGCGGAGGGTGTCCAGATGGCGGGACGGGCCGTAGTGGCAGGAGTACCGCTCGACGGTGTGGTCCGCGCCGACCAGGGCGTGGGCGAGCGAGCCGGGCTCCAGCAGGACGGTGTCCTCGTGGCCGGCGAGGGAGCAGGCCAGCGGTTCGATGAGGAAGTCGTCGGCGTCCGGGTCGTTCTCGGCGTGCGCCACGTGCGGCAGCCCGCAGACGTTCCGGGCGAACTCCAGCAGCGCGTGCTGGAAGCCACCGCAGGTGCCGAGGAAGGGGATGCCCGCCTCGCGTGCGGTGCGGATCGCGGACAGGACGCCCGCCTCGCTGCGGTACGGGCTGCCCGGCACCACCCACACCGCGTCGAAGCCGCGTACGGCGTTCTCGGCCTCGGCGTCCTGCGAGGGGATCCAGTACGCGTCGAGGACCAGCCGGTCCCGGGAGGCGAGGGCGTCCAGCAGAAGCGGGACGCGGGTGTGCGAGACGACGTTGGGGGAGTGGTCGCCGACGAGGGCGACCTTGGCGATCTGAGCTGCGCTGTCGGTCATGCCCTCATCCTCGGAGCGGGCCGTCGTTCACGTCCAACGATGATTCCTGCTCCCTCCATAAGCAGAACTGATGCAACCCTGGGCGCATGGACCCGCACCTCCTGCGCACCTATGTCATGGTGGCCCGCCTCGCCTCCTTCTCCGAGGCCGCGCGCGCCCTCGGCTACACCCAGTCGGCCGTGTCCCAGCACATCGCCGCCCTCGAACAGGACCTCGGCGCTCCGCTGCTCACCCGCCGCCCCGTCGCCCCGACGGCGGCCGGCGAGCGGCTCCTCGAACACGCGGGCCCGCTGCTGCTGCGCCTGGACGCGGCCCGCGCGGACGTCGCCCGCATGGCCGCCGCCCCCGCCCACGGCCTGGCCCTGGCCACCTCGCCGACCGCCCTCACCTCCGCGGCCGTCTCCGCGCTTCCACCCGCCGGCGTGACACTGCGCGTCCTCGCCCGTGACGAGGTCCCCGCCGCCGTCGCCACGGGCACGGCCGACCTGGGCCTCGTCGACGGCCTCGCCGCCCCCAGCGACCCGCTCCGCCTCCCCGACGTGGCCCCGCTGACCACGTACGGCGTCGGCGAGGAACCCGTCTGCGTCCTGCTGCCCGCCGCCCACCCCCTCGCCCGGCGCCCGGGCCTGCGCCTCGGCGACCTCGCCGACGCCCGCTGGATCGACGCCCCCGACACGGGCCTGCCCCTGGCCCACCTGCGCGCCGCGAACGGCGGCCACGGCTTCCGCACCGCCCTGCGCTACGACGGCACCGACGTCCGCGTCCTGACCGCCCTCGCCGCGGCGGGTCACGGCCTGACCCTCCTGCCCCGCTCGGCGGCGACCGGCGTACCGGGCACGGCAGCCGTCCCGCTCGACGAGCCGCGGCTCGTCCACCGGGTGCAGCTCGTGCACACGGGGACCCCGACGGGGGCGGCGCGGGCGGTGGCGGAGGCGCTGTCCGTGCGGGGGTGAGGTGCGCCCGGGGCCCGCCCGGGCCCCGCGCGGGGGGGGGGGGGCGGGGGCGGTGGCGGCGGCGGTGGCGGTGGGGGGGTGCGGTGCGCGGGGGCCCGGCCGGGCCCCGGCGCGTCGAGGGGAGCTCGGCGGGCCGGGCCATGCGGTGGCGTGCCGTGAACGACGTGGCCGAAGGGGGCGTGAGGCTGGTCACGGCGGTCGGGGGCTGACGCACGTCGGTGAGGGATCCGGGTGAGCACTCCCTGGGGGAGCCGGGGCGGCCCCGCCGGGCGGTCCGCGGGTGTCCGAGCCGTACGTCCGCCGGACGTCGGGTGCCGTCGGTCCGGCGGCGAATACCGCTTCTGACCCTGCGTCAGTCTCACTCGTTCGTGGCTCGTGCGGCCCCGGTGCGCCGGGTAGACCACCAGCCGGAGGCGATCCATGAAACACACTGCGTTGCGTCCCAAGCCGATGCCCGGGCAGGAGCCCGGCGGCGGCACCCGCTCGGGCGGCCCCGGCCGACGCCCGCACGCCGCGCGCCGGCGCGGCCGGCGGCTGACGACCCTGCTGTTCGGCCTGTTCGTCGGCCTGGTCCTGGTTCTGTCGGGTGTCGGCCTCGGCACCGTCGGGGCCACCGTGATCGGCATGAGCAAACTGGCCGAACTGCAAGGGCGGCCGGGCCAGGGGGTGACGGGAGCACCGGGTGCCGCGTCCGCTCCGGCAGGTCCGAGTCCGACCGCGTCGACCGGGCCGGCCTCCCCGTCACCGGACCGCGCCGACGTCAGCCTGGGCGTGGAGATCGTGGACGCGGACAAGTCGGGCGCGAAGATCGTCGCCGTCCATGTGCCCGGCCCCGGCTACACGGCCGGGCTGATCCGTGGTGACGTCCTGCTGATGTTCGGCGGGGCACGCATCGACTCGGCCACCGACCTCGTGCGAGCGGTCGACGAGGCGCGCCCGGGCAGGGAGGTGACACTGACGGTGCGTCACCGCAGCGGTGGCTACCAGCAGTTGGTGGTGGTCCCCGGCGTCGTCACCTGACGGGCCGGACGGTCAGACGACTACCCGGAAGTGGCTCGTGAGCCGCCGTTCGTCGTCCAGTACGTGGAAGGCCAGCCCGACCGGCGCCTCACGGTCGGCGACGTGGTCGCCCTCCCACGGCAGCCGCAGCGTCCATGTCACGCCGGGCCCGACGACCAGCGGCCGCCCGGCGAAGGTGGTGGCGGCGGGCGTGTGGGCGTGGCCCGTGACGACCCCGGCGATCTCCGGACGGCGCTCCAGCAGGGCGGCCAGCCGGCCGGGGTCGCCCAACTGGTAGGAGTCGGGCAGGGGGTGGTGCAGCGCCACCGGGGGGTGGTGGAAGGCGAGCAGCGCCGGAAGGTCCCCGTCCAGTTCCTCGAGGGTCTCCTCGATCCAGTCGTACGTCTCCTTCGTCAGGGCGCCGTCGTCCTCGCCGGGGATGCTGGAATCGCACATCAGCACCGCGCCCCCGTCGAACACGTGCACGCTGTTGACCGGCCCCTCGGTGGCGGGCTGCCCGAGCAGGGCCTTGCGGTACGGCATGCGGCTGTCGTGGTTGCCGGGGCAGGTGAGCACCGGGAAGGGGGTGCCGGGGTCCCGCAGTCCGAGGATGCGCGCGGCCTCCTCGTACTCCGCCTCCGCCCCGTGGTCCGCGATGTCACCGGTGACCAGCAGCGCGTCCACCCGTCCGGGCAGGTTCCAGAGCCGGTCGCGCACCCGCTCGGCCCGCTCGGTGGCCCGGGTGCTTCCGTCCAGGTGCAGATCGCTGATGTGGGCGAGTACGAGCACGGCTGTCGGCCTTCCTCACGTGGTGACTAATGCGATGTACGCATCCAACCATTACTTCTAATGGAGTGGCAACGTATCAACCATTAGGTGAGGGAGTGCTCCGGGTCGTGGGGATGGTCCGGCATCGGCCCTCCAGCGCCCCGGGGACCGGGAGCCGGACGTCCTCGCTGCCCCGAGGCGCGCCCCTTTCCCACCGTTCCGCGCGAAAGCCACGCAATCGGCTCGCGCCGCCCCCGCTGTCCGGGCAGGATGCTGCCCGTAGCCAGCACGTCCCGTACAAGCCCGCCAGGGAGGCCCGGATGACCGGCAGCACGCCCGCGCCCTTCACCGCCGACGACTACCGGGCCCGTATGGAGCGGGCCGCACGCGCGGCCGGCGACGCGGGACTGGCCGGGCTTCTGGTGGCGCCCGGCCCGGACCTCGTCTGGCTCACCGGCTACGCGCCCACGGCCGTCACCGAACGGCTCACCCTGCTCGTCCTCGCCCCCGGCCGGGATCCCGTCCTCGTCGTCCCCACCCTGGAGGCCCCCGACGCCGCGAAGGCGGCCGGCGCCCCGGTGCTGACCCTGCGGGACTGGACCGACGGCAAGGACCCCTACGCCGTCACCGCCGCGCTCCTCGACGCCCGCGGACGCTTCGGCGTCAGCGACAACGCCTGGGCGATGCACCTGCTGGGCCTGCAGAGGACCCTGCCCGACAGCTCCTACGCCTCCCTCACCGAGGCCCTGCCGATGCTGCGGGCCGTCAAGGACGCGGCGGAGCTGGAACTGATGGCGGCCGCGGGCGCGGCCGCTGACGCAACGTTCGAGGAGATCCGGAAGGTTCCCTTCGCCGGCCGCAAGGAGTCCGACGTCGGCGCCGACCTCGCCGATCTGCTGCGGCGCTTCGGGCACTCCCAGGTCGACTTCACCATCGTCGCCTCCGGGCCGAACGGCGCCAACCCGCACCACGAGGTCGGCGACCGCGTCATCCGGCGCGGCGACATGGTCGTCCTCGACTTCGGCGGCCTGAAGGACGGCTACGGCTCCGACACCTCCCGCACCGTCCACGTCGGCGAACCCACCGACGAGGAGCGGCGCGTCCACGACCTGGTGCGCGAGGCCCAAGAGGCCGGTTTCCGCGCGGTGCGGCCCGGCGTCGCCTGCCAGGACGTCGACCGCGCCGCCCGCGCGGTCATCGCCGACGCCGGCTACGGCGAGTACTTCATCCACCGCACCGGCCACGGCATCGGCGTCACCACGCACGAGCCGCCGTACATGATCGAGGGCGAGGAGCGGCCCCTCGTGCCCGGCATGTGCTTCTCCGTGGAGCCCGGGGTCTACCTGCCCGGCCGCTTCGGGGTCCGGATCGAGGACATCGTCACGGTGACCGAGGACGGCGGCCGCCGTCTCAACGACACCACCCGCGAGATGGTCATAGTGGACTGAGGTATTCCGTGGAGTCCCCGGCACCCACCCCGAACAGCGACGGCGCGACCATGACCCAGCCACCCACCCCCACCGCGGACACCGTCCGCCGACTGGTCCGTGCGCTCCTCAAGGAGGGCGAGGAAGGCACCAAGGGCAGGAACGGCGCGGGCGGCCCCGCCGGATTCGACGTACGGCCCGTCCGCGAGAGCGGCGAGCAGTGCACCTGGTGGGTCGGCGCCCGCCACGTCCTCAGGCTCGCCCCCGACCGCGACGCGGCCGTCCGCCAGCGCCGCGAACTGCGGCTGCGCGACCTCGTCCGCCCGCACGTCCCGGTCACGGTGCCGACGAGCGTCGCCCACGGCGAGTGGTCCCCGGGACTCACCTACACCCTGGACACCAAGGTGCCCGGAGGCACCGGCGAGGAGCACGACGTGTCCGCCGTCGGCGAGGCCGACCTGGCCGGACTGCTCGGTGGGCTGCGCGAGGTGCCGCCCCGTCAGGCCGAGGCCCTCGGCGTGCTCCGCGCCGCGCCCCGTTCCCTGGAGGCGTTGCGCCGCAGGGCCGTGGCCGCCGCCGCACGCCTCGCCCGCGCCGACGAGTTCGACGCGGCCCGCCTCCACCAGCTCACCCCGCCCGGCGCGGCCCAGCTCGCCGCCCAGCCCGCCACCGCCGTCCTCGTCCACCACGCCCTGCGGGGCGAGCACCTCGTGGTCAGCGCCGACGGCCGGGTGCGCGGCGTCCTGGACTGGAGCCGGGCGGTCCTCGGCGACCCCGCCGAGGACATCGCCGGCCTCGCGCTCGCCGTGGGCTCCGGCGCCGCCGTCCGCGCCGCCACCCTGGCCGGCTACGGCGCCCGCCCCTGCCTGCGCGGCCTCTGGCTCGCCCGCTGCGACACCGTCATCCACCTCGCCGAACGCCTCGCCGGCCCCGGCACCGACCCCCTGCCCCTCCTGCGCACCCAGCTGCGGCGGGCCTGGGAGGCGATCCTGCTGGAGCGGGTGACGGAGCTCCGCGGGGACGACGGCGGGGCGGACGAGGAGCCCTGACCGCCCGGCTGCCGGCGCCCGCCGGGCGGTCACCGGTTGTCCGGTCCCGCGGTCACTGCCCGTCCGCCTCGGCGTCACCTTGCGCGTCCCGCGCGGTCCCCACCGCCGCCCCCGGCTGTCGGCGCCCGCCGGGCCGTCACCGGTTGTCCGCCCCGGCGTCACCCGGCGCGTCCCGCGCGGTCCTCAGCGCCCGTCCCGGCGCTCACGCCCGCTGGCCGTCACCGGCAGCCCCGCCCGGGCCTTGCCCTCATCCGCGTCCCCTGCCTGCCCCCGGCTCACTCCTGCTCCAGCACCACACACGCCTCCCCCGGCACGTGCAGCAGCCCGTCCGGGCCCGGGGCCTCGACCGGTTCCCACGCCGCGAGGACGCGTGCGGGGCGGGGGCCCAGGGGGATCGCGGCGGGATCCTTGCCGAGGTTCACGGCCACGCGGACGTCACCGCGGCGGAAGGCCAGCCAGCGGGCCCCCGGGTCGTGGGCGACCTTGAGGTCGGCGAGGTCGGGGTCGGTGAGGTCGGCCTGGGCGTGCCGCAGGGCGATCAGGCTGCGGTACCAGGCCAGCACGCGCGCGTGGGGCTCGCGATCCGGCTCGGACCAGTCCAGGCAGGAGCGTTCGCGGGTCGCCGGGTCCTGCGGGTCGGGCACGTCCTCCTCGGCCCAGCCGTGCGCGGCGAACTCCCGCCGCCTGCCCCGTCGTACCGCCTCCGCGAGCTCGGGGTCGGTGTGGTCGGTGAAGAACTGCCAGGGGGTGCCGGCGGCCCACTCCTCGCCCATGAACAGCATCGGCGTGAACGGGGCGGTCAGCGTCAGGGTGGCCGCGCAGGCCAGCAGGCCGGGGGAGAGGGTGGCCGAGAGACGGTCGCCCTGGGCGCGGTTGCCGATCTGGTCGTGGGTCTGGTTGTAGCCGAGGAGCCGGTGCGCGGGCAGCCGGGCGCGGTCCAGCGGGCGCCCGTGGTGGCGGCCCCGGAAGCTGGAGTACGTGCCGTCGTGGAAGTAGCCGCCGGTGAGGGTCTTGGTGAGCGCGGCGAACGGGTCGCGCGCGAAGTCGGCGTAGTAGCCCTGGGACTCGCCGGTGAGGGCGGTGTGCAGGGCGTGGTGGAAGTCGTCGTTCCACTGCGCGTGCAGGCCCAGGCCGCCCGCCCGGCGGGGCGTGATCAGCCGCGGGTCGTTGAGGTCGGACTCGGCGATGAGGAACAGTGGTCGGCCCGTCTCGGCGGCGAGGTCGTCCACGGCCGCCGACAGCTCCTCCAGGAACGGGTACGCGCGCGTGTCGGCCAGCGCGTGCACCGCGTCCAGGCGCAGCCCGTCCAGCCGGTAGTCCCGCAGCCAGGCCAGCGCGCTGCCCACCAGATACGCCCGCACCTCGTCCGAGCCGGGCGCGTCCAGGTTGACGGCGGAACCCCACGGCGTGTGGTGCGTGTCCGTGAAGTACGGCCCGAAGGCGGGCAGGTAATTGCCGGACGGGCCCAGATGGTTGTGCACCACGTCCAGGACGACGCCGAGCCCGAGCTCGTGGGCCCGGTCGACGAACCGCTTCAGCGCCTCGGGCCCGCCGTACGGCTCGTGCACGGCCCACAGGGAGACGCCCTCGTAGCCCCAGCCGTGCCGGCCGGGGAAGGGGCACAGGGGCATCAACTCGACGTGGGTGACGCCGAGTTCGGCGAGGTGACCGAGCCGCTCGGCGGCCGAGTCCAGCGTGCCCTCGGGCGTGTACGTGCCGACGTGCAGCTCGTACAGGACCGCGCCCGGCAGCGGGCGCCCGGACCACTGCGCACGCCACGCGTACCGGTCCTGGTCGACGACCGCGCTCAGGCCGTCCGGCCCGTCCGGCTGGCGGCGCGAGCGCGGGTCGGGCAGGACCGGGCCGTCGTCCACCGCGAAGCCGTACCGCGAGCCGTCCGCGGCCTCCGCCTCGCCGGTCCACCAGCCCGCCCGCCCGGGATCACGCTCCAACGCGCGCGTGGCGCCGTCGCACTGGAGCGTCACACGATCGGCCTGCGGTGCCCACACCTCGAACTGCACGGACGGTTCCCCTTCGTCTGCTCACCGGGATGTAGCCCGTCCCATCGTGCTCCAAACGAGATCGATCCGCTGCGGGAACACCCCCTTCGCGGCGAGTGTCGCGACGGATGTCCTCGGGCACGTGCGTGGGGTCGCCGTTTTCCCGTTTTCTGGACACCCGGGGTTCACTGACCGACAATCACCTGCGTGACGTCGTCCTTCGAGTTCAACACGTACCCCGCGCGACTGTCCGACGCGGAGCGCGACAAGGCGCTGAAGGTGCTCCGTGACGGCGTCGCCATGGGCCGTCTGTCGCACGACACCTTCATCCGGCGCATGGAGCTGGCGCTCGCCGCCCGCCGTTCCGACGAGCTCGTCGCCCTCACCGCCGACCTGCCCAAGGAGAGCCGCCTCTCGCGCCTCGTCTTCGGCACCGTCGAGGCGGTCTCCGGCTTCACCGTCCGGCTGCGCCGGGCCTGGCAGGCCGAGCGGCTGCCCAAGCTGCTGCTGCCGCACCCCGGCACCGAACACGCCCTGCGGATCGGCCGCGACCCCGCGAGCGGTCTGAGGCTGACCCACGAGAGCGTCTCGCGCGTGCATGCCGAGCTCAGCCGCCAGGGCGGCATGTGGGTCCTGCGCGACCTCGGCTCGACCAACGGCACCACCGTCAACGGGCGCCGTGTGATCGGCGCGGCCGTGGTCCGCGAGGGCGACCAGGTCGCCTTCGGACGGATGGCCTTCCGCCTCTCGGTGAACTGAACCCCGCCGCCAAATCGAGCCGCCCAAGGCGGTGTTGACGTACCTCCCGTGCCATGACTCACTGTGCGTACACCGCGTACAGCTGGTGAACCGACGGCGCTCCGACGCGGAGGTGTGTCCTGCCGCCACTCCTGCGCTACCCGACCGTGGACGAACTCGCGGCCCACGCGGCCGCGCTCGTCGCCCGCCGGCCCGGGGACGCCCGGCTGCGCCGCGTCGGGGTCTCCCGTGCGGGCACGCCCCTGTGGCTGCTCTCCGTCGGCCACGGCGCCCGTCAGGCCCTCGTCGTCGCCGGACCGCACGCCAACGAGCCCGTGGGCGGCGCCACCGTCCTGTGGCTGGCCGAACGCGTCCTCGCCGACCCCCGGCTCACCGAGGGCGCCGACACCACGTGGAACCTGCTGCTGTGCCTCGACCCCGACGGGCTGCGCCGCAACGAGGGCTGGCTGTCCGGCCCGTACACCCTCGGCCGCTACTTCCGGCGGTTCTTCCGCCCCGGCTTCCTCGAACAGCCCGAGTGGCTGCCCGAGGGGGCGGCGGCCGCCACGCTGCCGGAGACCCGGGCGCTGCTCGGCCTCCAGGACGAACTGAAACCTTTCTTCCAGTGCTCGCTGCACGGCGTCGACGTCGGCGGCGCGTTCGTGGAACTCACCCGTGACCTGCCCGGACTCCCCGAGCGCGTGGCGCACACCGCCGCCCACCTCGGCATCCCCCGCGAACTCGGTCCCTACGACACCCTGTACTGGCCCAGCCTGGGCCCGGCCGTCTATCGGATCCCGCCGCCTCGTCCGAGCGATCTGGCCGCCGCCATCACCGAGGCCGCCGTCGAGTCGACCTGGTACCACCCGCACCGGCACGGCACGGTCACCGCGGTCGTCGAGGCGCCCATGTGGGGCGTCGCCGCCGTCGAGGACGACTCCCCGCCCGCCGACCGGGACGCCGAGCTGCGCAGCCTGAGCCGGACCCTGCGCCACGACACCCGGGTCCTGGAACGCGTCCTCGCGCGCGTGCGGCCCCGTCTCGCCGACACCCCCGACACGGCACGCCTGCTCGCACCGGTCGACGACTACGTGCTGGTCTGCCCCGGCCTCGCCGACGCCTGGGACCCCGACACCGCCGACCCCGCCCACCCCCTCCCGCCGCTCAGCACCGCCCATCTGGCCGCCCTGCGCATCGCCGGCCGCCGTCTCGCCGTACGGACGGCGGGCCTGCTGCACCAGCTCGTCACCGGCGCCGGACCCGAGCCGGCCGGCGCGCTGGCGGAGCTGGACGGGCTCATCGACGCGTGGTGCGCCGACTACGAGGACCGCGGGGCGCGCTGGATCCCCGTCGCCCGCCAGGTGGAGTACCAGGCGCAGATCGTGCTCGCCGCTTTCGAACTCGCCGAACGGCGGACCTCCGCCCCCGCACGATCGGGTGAGCCGGACTGGGGAACGCAGACCGCCGTGCCGATGCACCGGGAATGAAACACTTCCCCACACACAGCCTCCTGGCCGCCCTGCCGGCCACGGCCGCCCTGGTCCTCACCGCGGTCACCCCCGCCCAGGCCTCCGCTGCCGGCGACACCGGCAACTGGCTCCGGCTCACGGTCACCGAGGGCGGCTCCCACACCGACGAGACCCGCGCCACCCTGCTCCTGTGCGACCCGCCGCAGGGCCACCCCCGCGCCGCCGAGGCCTGCGCGCAGCTGGCGGCGGCGGACGGCGACCTCCGTGCCGTCCCCACGCGGAAGGACGCCGTCTGCATGCTCGTGTACGCCCCGGTGACCGCGCACGCGAGCGGCCAGTGGAACGGCCGCCCGGTCGAGTACGAGAAGACCTTCGCCAACCGCTGCGCGATGGACGCGGAGACGGGCGCGGTGTTCGCCCTGGACGACACGCAGCAGCCGGAGCTGCCCGATCTGCCCGGCCTGCCCTCGCTGCCGGAGGACTGAGGCCGGAGGACTGAGACCCGGGCCTGGGACCCGCGACACGGTTTCGGGCACGCGCGCGTGCCCGAAACCGCCTCGTCCCGCACCCCCTCCGTGGACTGCGGGCCCTACGTGGCCCCCTCGCGCGCGTGCAGCGCCGCGGCGACGACCGTGCGGGACTGGTGCTCCACCTGGTGCTCCAAGGGCACCCAGCGGGCGCGGAAGCGTTCGGCGAAGGCCTCGCTCCAGGTTTCCACCAGGCGCCCCAGTTGGGGGGCCGCGTCGTCCTCCCGCTCCTGCAGGACCCGCCGCAGCATCGCCGCCGCCCGCAGCGGCAGCCGGCGGGCGAAGGCGTCCACGCTGCCGACGTACGCCATCGTCGTGTCGGCCGGCGGGGTGTGGGTCCAGTCCGCCGCCAGGCCCGGCACCAGCTCCAGTGCCCAGCGAGCCGCCCTCAGCAACGGGCCGTCGACGCCGTCGAGGCGCGGCAGCGCCTCCGTGAGCACCCGCTCCACCTCCCGGGTGTCGCGCAGCAGCCGGACCGCCAGGCGCCGGATCGCCGCGGCCGGGGCGGGGTGCGGGGCGGGGTCGTCCACCAGGTCGCTCGCCCACATCGGCACCTCGACGACCGCCGTCAGACCGCCGTAGCGATGGGCGTGGTACCAGGTGCTGTGCCGTGCGTCGTCCGGCATGCTCGGGTACGCCACGCCCGCGCCCGGCTCCGGCATCACGTGCACGCCGGGCCCGGACGCCGGCCAGCCCGCCGCGTCGGACGCGCCCGTCTCCACCGGGATGTGCAACTGCGCCGCGGACTTCGCGAACGGTTCGGCGAGACCCGGGATGTCCTTCGTCAACTGCACCCAGCTGCCGCCCAGATCGGTGCCGTGCAGCGTCACCTGGAGGTAGGGCCGCAGCTCGTCGATGACCCGGGTCAGCGCGCGGGTCTCGGGCGGCAGCCGGTCGGGCGGGAGGACGGCGGGCGACCACTCCGGCTGCTCCGGGCCCGCGGGCCGGAAGAAGCCCAGGTGGTACTCGAGCAGGCTGCGCGGCGCCGGTGTCACGTGCAGGCTCGCCCCGTCGGGGTCCGCGCACAGCAGGAAGTGCCACGACATGCCGTCCCGCAACTCCCGTTCCCGCAGCACCCGTTCGGCCAGGGCCAGCAGCGTCGGCCCGCCGGTCGGCTCGTTCGCGTGGGCCCCGGCGACCACCAGCACGGCCCGCCGGGCGTGCCCCACGGACAGCAGGTGCAGGGGCCGCCCCGCGCGGGAGAGTCCCACCTGCCGCAGCACGCACAGACCGGGTTGGAGCGCGGCCAACGCCCTCGCGGACGAGGTCAGTTCGGTCACCGTGGGGTAGCGCGGCTCCGGCAAGGAGACTCACCCCCGTCACGTCCGCCCGGCCTTCGCATCCGCAGTACCCCACGTACTTGACGCGGTGTCAAGGACGCGGTGGGGGAGCTTCCGGGGAGCGCCCGGACGCATCGACGGCGGACACCGTCCGGGCGACCACCCAGTGGTTCTTGCCCAGGCGCCGGCTCCGGGCGAACCCGCGGCTCTCGAACAGCGCCACGGTGCCGTTGTGCAGGAACGACGCGGACACCGACCGGCCGGCCGCGTCCTCCGGGTAGCTCTCCACCGTCCCACCGCCGAGCCGCGCGATCTCGCGCAGCGCGCCGTCGAGCGCGGCGGACGCGACACCGTGACGCCGCCGTGCGCGGTCGACGAAGAAGCAGGTGATCCGCCAGTCCGGCAGTCCGGCCGCGCCGCGCCCTTCGCCCTCCTCGCCGAGCCCGGCCTCGTAGGCCCGCCGGCGCTTGATGCGCGGCAGCTCGGCGGGCGGCCCGAACTGACACCAGCCCACGCACTGCGCACCGTCGTACACGAGCGCGGCGTGCGCCCGGCCCTCCCGGACGCGGGTCTCCTTCTCGGCGCGGTTCTGCGCCGGCGTCCTCGTGCGCCCGACGCCCTCCGCGTGGAAGGCCATGCACCAGCAGCCACCGAACACACCGCCGTGCCGCTCGACCAGCCGCGCGAAGTCCGCCCAGGTGTCCCCGGACAGCCGTCTCACCGTGTAGTCCGCCATGCCTGCCTCCCGCCGGCCTCAGCCCACCCGCTCCAGCAGAACCACCGGCCGCCGCGCGAACAACTCGGCCACACGCGTGTGTCCCGTGAACTCCCGCCCGCGCACAAGGACGTCGGCCCACCTCCCCGGTGGCAACGCCAGCCGGGTCTCCCGCCAGCCACCCCCCTCCGCCAGCCGCAGCGACAGCCGTGTCACGGCCGTGACGACCTCACCGGAGCGCGCGAAGGCCAGGCAGTGGCCGGCGGCCGGCCCCTCGGCGGTCAGCGGCTCGTACGTCGCCGCCTCCCCGAAGACCTCCGGGCGCCGCCGGCGCAGCCGCAGCGCCGCCGCCGTCACCTCCCCCTTGTCGCCGGAATCCTCCGGCGGGAAGGGCACGGGACGGCGGTTGTCCGGGTCCACCAGCGCCCAGTACTCGCTCTCCGTGCCCTGGTAGACGTCCGGCACCCCCGGCATCGTCAGGTGCACCAGCGCCGTGCCCAGCACGTTCGCCCGGATGTGCGGCCCCAGCGCGTCCCGCAGCGCGGCCACCCGCTCGCCCGGCGGCCCGCACGGCCCCGCCGCGACGAACGCCGCCACCGCCTCCTCGTACGGCGGTTCCTGCTCCGTCCAGCTCGTGTAGAGGCCCGCCTCGCGCACATGCTTGAGCAGCGCCTCCTGGACGCGCTCCGGTTCCGCCGGGCCGAGCCCGAACACCGTCTGCCAGGCCGCCCACGCCGTCTGCCCGTCCGGTACGGCCTCCTCGGCCCGCGTCACCTGCTCCAGAAGCTCCGCCCAGCGCCCCGGGCACTCGGTGAGCACCGCCAGCGCGGCCCGCACGTCGGCGCTGCGCTTGGTGTCGTGCGTCGACACGACCGTCCCGGCGACCGGCCAGTCGCGCTGCACGCGCGCGCAGTAGGCGTGGAACTCCTCGGGGGACACGCCCTGGCGGCCCGGATCGCCGCCCACCTCGTTCGCCGACAGCAGCGGCGCATACCGGTAGAACGCCGTGTCCTCCACCGACTTGGCCCGCAGCGCGGACGCCGTCTGAGCGAACCGCGTCCGGAACTCCACCGCGGCCGGCCCCGCGCCCCGCCCCAGCACCAGAGCGCGCACCACGTCGACCGCGCCCGCCTCCTCGGGGACGACGAAGGCGTGCCGCGCCTCCTCGGCCGCCTCCGCGGTGACGACGGCGGCCGGGTCGCCCGAGGCGTACGGCCGGTAGACCTCCATGCGCACGAGCAGTTCCTCCAGGGCCGTGCGCAGCGCCCAGGGGGCCCGGTCGCGCAGCGCGGGATCCGGGGAGGTGGCGCACACGCGGACGGCCGTCCGGGTCAGCCGGTCCACCTCGGTGGCCAGCTCGTGCGAGAGCACCGCGTACGCCGCCCGCCGCACGGTCGCCGCCCAGTCCCCGCCCCGGTCCGTCTGCGGGGCCGCGAAGCGCCGGTAGAGCTCCAGGAGTTCCCCGGCACCCGCGGGGTCCGTGAAGAGGCCGTCGACGTGCCGGAGGGCGTCGTAGCCGGTGGTGCCGGCGACCGGCCAGGCGTCCGGCAGGCGCTCCCCGTCGGCGAGGATCTTCTCGACGACCGTCCAGCGGCCCCCGCTCGCCTCGTGCAGCCGCGCCAGGTACGCGTCGGGGTCGGCGAGCCCGTCGGGGTGGTCGACGCGCAGCCCGTCGACGACCCCCTCGTGCAGCAGCTGGAAGATCTTCGCGTGCGTGGCCTCGAAGACCTCCGGGTCCTCCACCCGCACCCCGATCAGCTCCGAGATGCTGAAGAACCGCCGGTAGTTCAGCTCGGTCCGGGCCAGCCGCCACCACACGGGCCGGTACCACTGCGCGTCCAGCAGCTGCGGCAACGGCAGGTCCTCGGTGCCCTCGCGCAGCGGGAAGGCGTGGTCGAAGTAGCGCAGGACGTCTCCGTCGACGCGCAGCTCGTCCGTCACCTCGCCCAGCGGCCCGCCGAGCACCGGCAGCAGCACCTGCCCGCCCTGCGCCTCCCAGTCGATGTCGAACCAGCGCGCGTACGGCGACTTCGGGCCCTCCCGCAGGACCTCCCACAGGGCGCGGTTGTGGCGGGGGACCATGGCCATGTGGTTCGGCACGATGTCCACGACCAGCCCGAGCCCGTGCTCCCGCGCGGTGCGCGCCAGCGCCCGCAGCCCCTCCTCGCCGCCCAGTTCCTCGCGCACGCGCGCGTGGTCCACCACGTCGTACCCGTGCAGGGAGCCCGGCACGGCCTCCAGGACGGGCGACAGATGCAGGTGCGACACACCGAGCGAGGCCAGGTACGGCACGGCCGCCGAGGCGGCCGCGAACGGGAACCCGGGCTGCAGCTGGAGCCGGTAGGTGGCCGTGGGCACGACAGGGGCAGGGCGCTCAGGGGTCATGGAGACCTACGTACCCGCCCTGCCCCCTTTCGTGTCATCGGGCCCGCCAGGTGGGCGGAACCGGGGTCCGGCTCAGGCCGGCCGCTGCAGCACCGTCATGCTCCGGTCCACCAGCGTCAGCCGGTCCCCGGCCGCGACCTTCGCGCCGTCTCCCCGCCCGACCGGCTCCGGGTTCGCCGTGTCCACGACCACCTGCCACTGCCGCCCGTGGTCGACCGGCACCACGAACTCCAGGGGCCGCGGAGAGGCGTTGAACATCAGCAGGAAGGAGTCGTCGGTGATCCGCTCGCCGCGCGCGCCGGGTTCGGAGATCGCGTTGCCGTTGAGGAACACCGTCAGCGCGGACGCCTGCGCCGAGTTCCAGTCCCGCTGGGCCATCTCCTTGCCCTCGGGGGTGAACCAGGCGATGTCCGACAGGTCGTCGTGGGTGCCCTCCACGGGCCGCCCGTGGAAGAAGCGGCGGCGGCGGAAGACCGGGTGCTCCTTGCGCAGCCGCACGATCGCGCGGGTGAAGGCGAGCAGCTCGCCGCCGTCCTCCTCCGCGTCGGGCCACTCCACCCACGACAGCTCGTTGTCCTGGCAGTAGGCGTTGTTGTTGCCGCGCTGGGTGCGCGCCATCTCGTCGCCGTGGCTGATCATCGGCACGCCCTGGGACAGCATCAGCGTGGCGACGAAGTTCCGCATCTGCCGGGCGCGCAGCTCCAGCACCGCCGGGTCGTCGGTCTCGCCCTCCACCCCGCAGTTCCAGGACCGGTTGTGGCTCTCGCCGTCCCGGTTGTCCTCGCCGTTGGCGTCGTTGTGCTTGTGGTCGTACGCCACCAGGTCGTGCAGGGTGAACCCGTCGTGGCAGGTCACGAAGTTGATCGAGGCCAGCGGGCGGCGGCCGTCGTCCTGGTAGAGGTCGGACGAGCCGGTCAGCCGGGAGGCGAACTCCGCGAGCGTGCGCGGCTCGCCCCGCCACAGGTCCCGCACGGTGTCGCGGTACTTGCCGTTCCACTCGGTCCACAGCGGCGGGAAGTTGCCCACCTGGTAGCCGCCCTCGCCCACGTCCCACGGCTCGGCGATCAGCTTCACCTGGGAGACGACCGGGTCCTGCTGCACCAGGTCGAAGAACGACGACAGCCGGTCCACCTCGTGGAACTGGCGGGCCAGCGTCGCCGCGAGGTCGAAGCGGAACCCGTCGACGTGCATCTCGGTGACCCAGTAGCGCAGCGAGTCCATGATCAGCTGGAGCACGTGCGGGGACCGCATGAGCAGCGAGTTCCCGGTGCCCGTGGTGTCCATGTAGTAGCGGGGGTCGTCGGTCAGGCGGTAGTACGACGGGTTGTCCAGGCCCCGGAAGGACAGTGTCGGGCCCAGGTGGTTGCCCTCGGCGGTGTGGTTGTAGACCACGTCGAGGATGACCTCGATCCCGGCCTCGTGCAGTGCCCGCACCGCCGACTTGAACTCCAGCACCTGCTGCCCGCGGTCGCCCCAGGAGGCGTAGGCGTTGTGGGGGGCGAAGAAGCCGATGGTGTTGTAGCCCCAGTAGTTGTTCAGGCCCATGTCGACCAGACGATGGTCGTTGACGAACTGGTGTACGGGCATCAGCTCCAGAGCGGTGACGCCCAGCTCGGTGAGGTGTTCGATGATCGCCGGGTGCGCGAGCGCCGCGTAGGTGCCGCGCAGCTCCTCCGGCAGCCCCGGGTGGCGCATCGTCAGGCCCTTCACATGGGCCTCGTAGATCACCGTGTGGTGGTACTCGGTGCGCGGGCGCCGGTCGTCGCCCCAGTCGAAGTACGGGTTGACCACGACCGACGTCATCGTGTGCGGCGCCGAGTCCAGGTCGTTGCGCCGGTCGGGTGCGCCGAAGTGGTAGCCGTACACCTCCTCGCCCCAGCGGACCGAACCGCTGACCGCCTTCGCGTACGGGTCGAGCAGCAGCTTCGCCGAGTTGCAACGCAGCCCCCGCCCGGGGTCGTACGGGCCGTGCACGCGGAAGCCGTAGCGCTGCCCCGGCATGATGCCCGGCACGTACGCGTGCCGCACGAACGCGTCGCTCTCCCGCAGTTCCACCGCCGTCTCGGAGCCGTCGTCGTGCAGCAGACACAGCTCTACTCGGTCCGCGGCCTCCGTGAAGACCGCGAAGTTCGTACCGGCGCCGTCGTACGTGGCGCCGAGGGGATATGCCTCTCCAGGCCAGACCTGCATGGATACGACTCTTTCAGGTGTGCCGCCCCGCTGGGGGTGCCTTGGCATCGAGTCTCCCGGAAAGTGATGGAACCACCTGTGACTTACGCACCTCTTACCCATCGACCAGCGCACACGCCGGCCGACGGCGGGTGCCTAACCAGTGGGGCAATCACGTACTCCCGGGGCACATGGGGGAGTAGGGGGAAGATGTGCGCACGACAGTGCGCCGCCACCTGGGCAAGGTGGTGGCAGGCGCGGCCATAGCGGTGGCCGCTACGGCCGCGATGATCGCGATCACCCTGCCGGGCACGGCAGGGGCGGAAGGAACCGGAGGGAGCACGAGCGGACAGGGCGCGCGGCAGGCGGCCGGAGCCCAGGGCGCCGGACAGAGCGCCGGGCAGGGCGCCGGGCAGCAGGGCGGCTCGGCCGCGGTCGGGCCCGGAGTGGTCGAGGACGCGCCGGCCGAGGGGGCGAAGGGCCAGGGCCGCGACCCGCTCACCGACGACGAGATCGCACGGGTCCAGGGCATCGCGGTCAACCGGCAGCTCCTGAACTCCAGCGAGGACGTCGACGGCGACCGCGGCCCGCAGCGCCTGAGCGTGGACCTCGCCGAGCCCGAGGCGGACGAGGTCGACGACCCGGACGCGCCCCGGCGCGCCGAGGTGACCTTCTACGACTACAAGAACGACACACTCGTCACCAAGACCGTCAACCTCGACACCGGCAAGGTCGAGAACACCGCCAGTCAGCAGGGCGTCCAGCCGCCGCTGAGCGCCGCCGAGCAGGCCGAGGCGGCACGGCTGCTGATCGCCGACCCGCTGGGCGCGGGCATGAAGGCGGACTACAAGGACGCCACCGGCAAGGAACTCACCTCGCCGGACCAGTTGGTGCTCGCCGGCATGGTGTACCGCGCCTCGCCGGGCGCCCAGCCCGCCGTCCTCGACCAGTGCGGCATCCACCGCTGCGTCCGGCTGCTGCCGAAGGTCAGGAACGGGCCGTGGATCGACACCCGGTCCTTCGTGATCGACCTCAGCGCCCGCAAGGTGGCCAGGCTCGCCGGCTGACCCCTCCGTCCAGTTGTCCAACCTTCACCTCCCGTCGTAGGGATGCAAAGGGAGTCCTGTCCTCATGCGCGTGAACAGAAATAGCCGTGCCCGCAAGGGAGCGGCCCTCGGTCTGTCCGTGGCCGCGCTGGCCGCCGCCGCGACGACCACCGGCACCGGCCCCGCCGCCGCCCAGCCGAAGGCGGCTCCGGCGGCGGCCGCCGACTGCAGCGCCGCCTACCGCATCCAGCAGAAGCTCTCCAACGGCACCACCTGGAGCATGTGCTGGCGCTTCGAGGCCAAGTCCGGCCTCATCCTGGAGAAGATCTCCTACCAGCCGCCGGGCGAGGCCCGTCCGATCCAGGTCCTCAACAGCGCCAAGCTCGCCCAGATCCATGTGCCGTACGACGACGGCAAGAACGAGTACAACGACATCACCGACTACAACTTCGGCTCGGGCCTGGTGAACATGGCGCCCGGCGAGTGCCCCGGCGGCACCATCAAGACGGTGAAGGTCCCCGAGGCGTACAACAGCGAGAACCCGAACGTCAAAGGCCTGTGCACCACGACCCGCGCGCGCGGCCACGCCTACCGCATGCAGACGGACTCGGGCAAGGTCTACCAGGCCCAGGGCAAGGACCTGCTCGTCTACACCGTCAACAAGGTCAGCTGGTACGAGTACATCACCGAGTGGCGCTTCTCCGACGACGGCACCATCAACATGAACGTCGGCGCCACCGGCAGCCTCTCGCCCTTCGACTACGACGCCGGCGACGGCCGCGGCTGGCCCATCGGCAAGGGCGCCAAGGCCTACGCCACCAGCCACAACCACAACGTGTTCTGGCGGCTCGACTTCGGCCTCGACGGCTCCTCCAACACCAAGGTCGAGCAGTACGACTCGGTGGTCAGCCCGCCCGCCCCCGGCGGCCAGGGCCCGACCAACAAGACCACCCGCACCACCGTCACCAAGGAACTCGCGGGCGACGCCGCGAACATGCGCTGGTGGCGTGTGGTCAGCGCGACCGGCAAGAACAAGGACGGCCACGCGCGCTCCTACGAGATCGTCCCCGGCGCCACCAGCAAGTACCCGGGACGCGCCTTCACGAAGCACGACGTGTACTTCACCGAGTACAACAGGTGCGAGCAGTACGCCAACAACAACGTCCGCCTCTGCGGCAACCCCCAGCACGGCTACTCCCTCGACAAGTGGGTGAACGGCCAGACGCTCACGCACCCCGTGACCTGGGTCAACGTCGGTTTCCACCATGTCGCGCGCGATGAGGACCAGCAGCCCATGCCGGTCCACTGGCAGGGCTTCTCGATCGCCCCGAGGGATGTCACCGCCATGAGTCCGCTCACTCCGTCCGCCCTCGCGGGCGAGAACGGGCAGCCGAACATCGGCAGTTGAGAAACGACCTGTCCATCCGGCTGCACCGCCGACCGCTCCCGGAGTACCCTTCCTTGATCGTTGGGACGGGGAGTGCTCGGGGGAGCGGAAGGCGGTGCTTGGGTGGGCTCGGGAGGGCTGGAGCTGCCCCCTGGTGACGAGGGTCACGAGGGGGGCTCCTCCACAGACGTCCCGCCCGGCACGGTGTCCCTGGCCCGGCCGATGGAGGGCGCCATCGGGCCGGAGCTGGACTGGGACGCCGACGCCTGGCGGGAGGTGCGCACCCGCGCCCAGCGGGCCGGCCGGGCCTACATCTGGCTCAACCTCGTCGAACAGCGGCTGCGCGCCGTCGTGGCCGCCGTGCTGCGGCCCATCTACGAACCCGTCAACGGCGACGAGTGGGTGGTCGCCGCGGCCGGTCCCGCCGGGCAGGAGTGGGTGCAGCGCGCGGTCGCCGTACGCGAGGTCAGCCGCCGCAAGGGCTATCTGCTCGACCCGGCCGACGACAACGTGATCTCCTTCCTCACCCTGCCCCAGCTGCGCGAGCTGATGGTGCAGCACTGGCCGTGCTTCGAGCCGTACTTCGACGACCGCCGGGACGTCGAGCTCGCCCTGGACGAGCTGGAGGTCACCCGCAACGTGGTCTCCCGCAACCGGGCCCTCTCCGAGGCCGTCCTGGGCCAGGCCGAACGGGCCTCCGCGCGCCTGCTGGAGATGCTCGGCACCGGCGGCGACGTGCCGTCCGCGCGCCGGCTGCCCGTGGACGCGGTCGAGGACCTCGTCGGCGACCGGTACGCGGACGTGGTCGCCGTCCACTCCGACCGGGTGAGGCTGCTGCGTCAGTTCCCCGCCGAGGACATCTTCGACGGCGCCCGCCGCCTGGACGCCATCGGCATCGGCCTCAATCTGCTCGTCCAGAACTTCTCCGGCCGGCGGCTGGTCCGTCTCGCCGAGGCCGGCGCCCGCGTCCGGCTGCTCTTCCTCAACCCGGCCTCCAGCGCGGTCAAGCGGCGCGAACGGGAACTCGGCATGAAGCGCGGCGAGTTGAGCCGTGCCGTGGAGATGAACATCCTGCACATGCGCCGCGTCCGCTCCCGCCTGCGCGACCCGGGCGCCTTCCAGATCCAGGTCTACGACGAGACGCCCCGCTTCACCGCCTACCTCGTCGACGGCGACGGCTCCGACGGCATCGCGGTCGTGCAGTCCTACCTGCGGCGCATGCGCGGCATGGAGGCGCCGGTGCTGGTCCTGCGGAACGGCAACCGGGTGGTCAAGTCGGGCGAGGTCGACGAAGGGGGACTTTTCGCCGCCTATCGCGAGGAGTTCGAGCTGGCCTGGGCTGATTCGCGACCAGTGTCCTGAACTGTCCTGTTCTTCCTTCTCGCTTGTCGAGGTAAGCGGAACGCGATCCTCTGATTGTCAGTGGCGCATGGGAAGGTGGAGACCACTGGGGGAAGCACCACCAAGAAGGGGGGCCACCATGGCCTGGCACCGCGAGCTGCTCATCGGCTTCGACCTGGAGACGACCGGGACGGATCCGCGCGAGGCGCGCATCGTCACGGGGGCCGTGATCGAGGTCAGGGGCGGACAGGTGCTGGGGCGCCGGGAATGGCTGGCCGACCCCGGCGTGGAGATCCCGGCGGACGCCGTGGCCGTCCACGGGATAAGCAACGAGCGGGCGGCCGCCGAGGGCCGCCCCGCCGACCAGGTCGCGGAAGCGATCGCCGGCGTCCTCGTGACGTACTGGAAGACGGGCGTCCCGGTCGTCGCCTACAACGCCGCGTTCGACCTCACCCTCCTCTCCGCCGAACTGCGGCGGCACGGACTGCCGTCCCTGCGCGACCGCCTGGGCGGCGTCGACCCGGCCCCGGTCGTCGACCCGTACACCATCGACCGCTGGGCCGACCGCTACCGCCGCGGCAAGCGCAACCTCGAAGCGGTCTGCGCCGAGTACGGCGTCCCTCTCGACGCGGCCCACGACGCCTCCGCCGACGCCCTCGCCGCGGCCCGGCTGGCCTGCGCGATAGCCGAGCGCCACGCCAAGGTCGCGGCCCTCGGCCCGGCCGAGCTGCACCGCCGCCAGATCGAGTGGTACGCCGAGTGGGCGGCGGACTTCCAGGACTTCCTGCGCCGCAAGGGCGAGCCGGACGCGGTGGTGGACGGGACCTGGCCGGTACGGGAGTTGGCGGACGAGACGGTGTGAGCGACCGGGCGGGCAAGGCGCCGCCCGTCTGCGGGCCGCCCGCGGCCGGTCACGCCCACGCGGCGGAGCCGCACATCGACACGGCCCCGCCCCCGTGAGCGAGGTGCGGTCACGCCGGCCGCAGCAGCGCCGTCAGCCCTCCCGGAGCCGAGGCGCGGGCGGCAGGCCGTCAGCGCCGGGCCCTGGAGCCCCGCTCAGAACGGATACCACCGCACCGTCTCGTCCCCGTCCCGCAGGGACGCCACCCGGCGTTCGAACTCGACGAGGGCCTTGGGGTCGGCCGGTGCGTGCTGGGCGACCCAGGCGCAGCTCGCGGTCTCGCGGGCGCCCCGCAGGACCGGGCAGCCCTCCCACTCGCGCACGTCCCAGCCGTACGCCTCGGTGAAGGTGTCGTAGGCCTCGGCGGGCAGGCCGTAGCGGTCGCGGGAGAGGGCCATCACGACCAGGTCGTGCTCGCGCAGGTCGGCGGAGAAGGTCTCCAGGTCGACCAGGACCGGGCCGTCCGGGCCGACGTGCACATTCCGGGGCAGCGCGTCGCCGTGGATCGGGCCGGGCGGCAGATGCGGGCCGAGCGCGGCGGCGGCCGTGGCGAAGCCGTCGCGGCGCTCGCGCAGATAAGCGGCGTCCGCCGGGTCGATCGCGTCGCCCGCGAGCCGCAGCCAGCGCTCTACACCGGACAGCAGATCACGCGGGGGCAGGGTGAAGGAGGGGGAGGGCAGAGCGTGCACGACACGCAGGAGTTCGGCCAGATCCCGCGGCTCGGCGGGACGTACCGGGTCGGGCAGCCGGTGCCACACCGTCACCGGGTGCCCCTCGACCAGCAGCGCCTTCGGCTCGGCCGCTCGCACCGCCGGGACGCCCGCCTCGTCCAGCCACGCCGCGATGTCCAGCTCGCGCCGGGCCCGGTCGAGGAGTTCGGCGTCACGGCCGACCTTCACCACCAGGTCGCCGACGGCGAACACCGCGTTCTCGCCCAGGGCGAGGAGCCGCGCGTCCGAAGCCGGGCCGGGCAGCACCTTCGCCGCGGCCAGTACGTCCCGCGCGCGTGCCTCGTCCATCGTCCGCCTCCGTCTCGTCGTGGGTCTGTGCCTCGGGGACGGCGTCGGGATCCGGCCATCCGACGGCCAGTCTCGCATTCGCACAGGTGGGGCCGTGTGCGCGGTGCCTTGACGGCGCACAGCGGCTTCACGACCATGGCGGGGCCCGTCACCGCCGCGGGGTCCGGGGACGGACCTGTACCGCCTGCGGCACCGTCCACGACCGGGACGCCAACGCCGCGATCAACGTCAAGACGACCGCCGGACTGGCGGCATCGGCCTGCGGAGCGCCGGTAAGACCAGGAGCAATCCCGGCACAGCGCGAAGAAACAGGAAGCCACGGATTCCCGACCGAACCCCGTGCCGCGTAGCGGCACAGCAACGGACGAGAAGGCCAGAATTCTCGGGCTTCAGCCCGACGAGCAAGTCAACAGCGCTGAGCGTCGTGACCGCGCTGACCCGCGCTGACGGCCTGACGCGCGGCGGCAGCGAACGGCGGTGAGAGCGAACGGCGGTGACAGCGACCAGCACTCCCGGCGCCGACGGTGACGGCGGCCTGCAATGACCGTACCGAACGCGCCCGCCCCCGCGTCGTATTTGATTTGCACGAGACGTCTCGTCTCGCCTACGGTCGATGACATGACCAACTCCGCGGACCCGACCACCCCCGCGCACATCGCCATGTTCTCCATCGCCGCCCACGGCCATGTGAACCCCAGCCTGGAGGTGATCCGGGAGCTCGTCGCGCGCGGCCACCGGGTCACCTACGCCATTCCGCCCGTCTTCGCCGACAAGGTCGCCGCGACCGGCGCCGAGGTGAAGTCGTGGCACTCCACCCTGCCTTCGCCCGACGCCGACCCGTCGGCCTGGGGCGCGACCCTCCTCGACAACGTGGAGCCCTTCCTCGCCGACGCGATCCAGGCGCTGCCACAGCTCATCGAGGCCTACGCCGGAGACGAGCCCGATCTCGTCCTGCACGACATCGCCTCCTACCCGGCCCGTGTCCTCGCCCACCGCTGGGGCGTGCCCGCGGTCTCCCTCTCGCCCAACCTGGTGGCCTGGGAGGGATACGAGGAGGAGGTCGCCGAGCCGATGTGGGCGGAGCCGAAGAAGACCGAGCGGGGCCGGGCCTACTACGCCCGCTTCCACGCCTGGCTGGAGGAGAACGGCATCACCCTCCATCCCGACGACTTCGCCGGCCGGCCCGCCCGCTCCCTGGTCCTCATCCCGAAGGCGCTCCAGCCGCACGCCGACCGGGTCGACGAGAGCGTGTACACCTTCGTCGGCGCCTGCCAGGGCGACCGCGCCGCCGAGGGCACCTGGACCCGGCCCGCCGACGCCGGGAAGGTCGTCCTCGTGTCGCTGGGCTCGGCCTTCACCAAGCAGCCGGACTTCTACCGCGCCTGCGTCGAGGCCTTCTCCGGGCTGCCCGGCTGGCACCTCGTGCTCCAGATCGGCAAGCATGTCGACCCGGCCGAGCTGGGGGACGTGCCGGCGAACGTGGAAGTGCGTTCCTGGGTGCCGCAGTTGGCGATCCTGAAGCAGGCCGACCTGTTCGTCACCCACGCCGGCGCCGGCGGCAGCCAGGAGGGGCTGGCCACGGCGACCCCGATGATCGCCGTACCGCAGGCCGTGGACCAGTTCGGGAACGCGGACGTGCTCCAGGGGCTCGGTGTCGCCCGGCATGTGCCGACGGAGGAGGCGACCGCCGAGACCCTGCGGGCCACCGCCCTGGCGCTGGTCGACGATCCGGAGGTCGCCCGGCGGCTGAAGGAGATCCAGGCCGGGATGGCCCAGGAGGGCGGCACACGAAGGGCGGCCGACCTCATCGAGGCCGAACTGCCCGTTCGGAGCGCATGAGTGAGGGCCCGTCGACTCCCCGGTGGTCGACGGGCCCTCGGCTCAGGAGGTTCAGCCTCTCGGCGTAGGGGGGTTCAGACCTTCACCGGCTCGCCCTCGTCGTCCCGTGTCGTCGGCGCGAGAGCCTCCGGCGACTCGTCGTGGGTGAGGTCCGGCAGCCGGTTCAGCCACTTCGGCAGGTACCAGTTGCGCTCGCCCAGCAGGGCCATCACCGCCGGGAGCAGCACGCCCCGGATGATCGTCGCGTCGATCAGGACCGCGGCGGCCAGACCCACGCCCATCTGCTTCATGGACTGCATGGACAGCGTGCCGAAGATCGCGAAGACGGCGACCATGATGACCGCGGCGCTGGTGACGACACCCGCCGTGGTGACCACGCCGTGGGTGATCGCGTCCTTCGTGGTGCGGCCCCGCAGCCGCGCCTCGCGGATCCGGGAGACCACGAACACGTGGTAGTCCATGGACAGGCCGAACAGGATCACGAAGAGGAACAGCGGCAGCCAGGTGATGATGGCGCCGACACCCTCCGCGCCCACCAGGGACGCGCCCCAGCCGTGCTGGAAGACCCCCACGAGGATGCCGTACGCGGCGCCCACCGAGAGCAGGTTCAGCACGATCGAGGTGAGCGCGATCGTCAGCGAGCGGAACGACAGCAGCATCAGCGCGAAGGCGAAGACCACGACGAAGGCGAAGACCGGGACGACGGCTCCGGCCAGCTGGTCGTTGAAGTCCTTCGACCCGGCGACCTGCCCGGTGATCGGCGCCTCGACGCCGTCGATCTTGCCGAGGGTGGCGGGCCGCACCTCGTCGCGCAGCTTGTCCAGGCTCTCACCGGCCTTGTCCAGGTCGGAGCCGCCGACCAGCGGGACGTAGACGTAGGCGAGGTTCTGCGCGTCGTGCAGCTTGATCTCGACCGGGCCGCGTGAGGCACCCGAACTGATCGCCCGCTCACGGAAGTCGGCGAGCGCGGACTTCACCTCGGGCGCGTTGATGTCCTTGGCCTTGACGACCACCTCGGCCGGGTCGGAGCCGCCCGGGAAGGCCTCGTTGAGACGGTTGTAGGTCTGCACGATGGGCAGCGAGTCACCGAACTCCTGGTCCAGGGTGAGCTGCTGGGTCTTCATGCCGAGCGCGGGCGCCGCGATGGCGAGCAGCGCGCCGGCCGCGACGACCACGGAGACGACGGGCTTGGCGAGCACGCCCTTCAGGACGGCCGACCAGAAGCGGCTCCCGCTGTCGCCGCGCTTACGGTTGCGGCGGAGCCGGCTGTCGGGGTGCAGGAAGGGGATCTTGCCCTTCTCGACCCGCTCGCCGAGCAGCGACAGCAGCGCGGGCAGCACGGTCACGGAGCCCACCATGGCCACGGCCACGACCACCAGCGAGGCCAGGCCCATCGCCTCGAACTCGGCGAGCCCGGTGAACAGCATGCCCGCCATGGCCACGCACACCGTGACACCGGAGACGACGATCGCGCGGCCACTGGTGGCGGCGGCGATCCGCAGGGCGGTCTGCCCGTCGCGGCCCGCGGCGCGCTCCTCACGCTCCCGGCGCAGGTAGAACAGGCAGTAGTCCACACCGACGGCCAGACCGACCAGCAGCATCACGGAGTTGGCGGTGTCGCTCATCGGCATGACGTGGCTGACGACGCCCATCAGGCCCATCGTCGCCATGATCGCGGTGATCGCCAGCAGCACGGGCAGCAGGGCCGCCACCAGCGCGCCGAAGGCGATGAGCAGAATGCCGAGGGCCACCGGCACCGCGGAGTACTCGGCCTTCTGGAAGTCGTCCCCGAACGCGTCGCTGAACGTCTTCATCATGCTGGCGCCGCCGATCTCCTCGATCCGCACCGACGCGTGGTCCTTCTGCACCCCCTCGACGGCCTTCAGGACCGGCTCCACCCGATCACCCGCGGTGTCGGAGTCCCCCCGCATGTCGAACTGCACCAGCGCGCTGCGGCCGTCCTTGGAGATGGTCTGCGTGTCGTACGGCGAGGTGACGTCGGTGACCTTGCCGGTGCCCTCGACGGCCTTGACGACCGCCTCGACGGCCTGCCGGAACTCGGCGTCCGTGGCCTTCAGGCCCTTGTCCTTGGCCTGGACGAGGACGGTCTCGCTCGCGGGCTCCTCGATCCCGGCGTCCTCGATGATCTTGGCGGCGGTGTGCGTCTCGCCCTTGAGCTGGTCGCTGTCCTTGACGTCGACCCGGCCCGCCGCCGACCCGAGCCCCATCGCCAGGACGACGAACAGCACCCAGATGCCGACGGCCGCCCAGCGGTGCCGGGCGCTCCACCCGCCGGCCCGCGCGGCGATGCCCCGCACCCGTGTATCCAACTTCGCCATGACGGGCTTTCCCCCTTGAGGTGCGGTGGCGGCCCCCTGCCGCCACCTTTCGCTTCGAAGGTATGGGCCGCATAAAGCCATCTCGTCGTGCTGCCCGGTGAACCGTGGGGCGCCCGGGTCCTCCCCTCGGACCCCGCCGTCTCACCGCTGGGGAGGATGAGGGCCCTTACATCTATTTCGAGGATCTCGGGGCCGTTGATCAGGGAAAAGCGGAGGTTGCCGGTCCACAACTCCCTCCGCGGCCCCCCTCTCCGGACCGGACGACCGCGGCCGCCGCCCCCACCCGCCGGGTCCCCCGGCCGCCTATGGTGTGCGCATGACGACGATGTACGCGGCGCTGCTGCGCGGTATCAACGTGGGCGGCGCGAGGAAGGTCCCCATGGCCGCCCTGCGCGCCCTCCTGGAGGGCCTCGGACACGGCGACGTGCGCACCTACCTGCAGAGCGGCCAGGCCGTCTTCTCCCGCGACCACGGCGACGAGGACAGCCTCGCCGGGGAGATCACGCGGGCGATCGAGAAACAGTTCGGCTTCCCGGTCGACGCGATCGTCCGAGACCACGCCTATCTGAAGGCGGTCGCCGACGCCTGCCCGTTCCCGGCCGCCGACCTGGAGGCCAAGCAGCTCCACGTCACCTACTTCTCCACCGCCGTCGACCCCGACCGCTTCGCCGGGATCGACCGGGCCGCGCACCTCCCCGAGGAGTTCCGTCTCGGCGACCGCGCCCTGTACCTGTACGCCCCCGACGGCCTGGGCCGCTCCAAGCTCGCCGAACAGCTGTCCAGGCCGCGGGTGAACAAGGGGCTGATCGCCACCACCCGCAACTGGAACACCGTGGTCAAGCTGGTGGAGATGACCGAAGGGTGACCTTCCGCAGGCCGTGGAAGGGGGACAGCGAGAGGATCTCGCGGGGCACGGCGAGCCGTGGATCGGCGCAGAGCCGGCGGATCTCCTCGCGCGTCCCGGCCGCCGCGGCCGCGTCGACGAGCGCGAGGTCGTCCTCGCCGAGCGCGTCGACGTCGTCCTCGGTGAGCGAGTCGTGGCGGTCGACGGGGGAGAGCCCCCACCCGTCCCAGGGCAGCGGCTCCGTCCCGTTGCGGGCGGCGAGGTCCAGCAGGACGCTGTTGAGGACGAGCCACCGGCCCCGCAGACGAGGCGCCGCCCACACCCCGAACGTCGCCGGGTCCGCCGACCCGTCCCGGCACGCCCGCCATGCCTGCCCCGCCACGACGAACCGGTCCCGGGGCACGTCCAGCGGGTCGAAGGGCACGTCGTAGAAGTCGGCGTGGACCTGCGCGTCCGCCAACCGCCAACTGCCGTCGGGCAGTTGGTACTCGGTGACCCAGTGGTCGTCGTGGAAGCCGTCGACGAAGTACGTCCCGTAACCGCCCCGGATCCGGGCCGGCGTCCCCGTCGCCCGCAGCAGCGAGCACAGCAGCAGCGAGTAGTCCCGGCACGTGCCGACGAACTGCTGGTCGTACGCACGGGGTTCGGTCAGCGGGGCGTCCTTGCGCTCCCGCAGGATCCGCAGGATCTCCGTCACGTACCGCGACTCGGCGTCCTCGCGCAGCCGCTCCTCGGGGATCACGTACCCGACGCGCTCCCCCTCGAGGCGATGGAGGACCAGACCGCGTACCAGCGCGGTCAGCCGGCGCGGATCGCGGGGCAGGCCGGCGACGTCCAGGTCACCGGGATCGCTGTACGGCGTCTGCCGCAGAGAGAAGTCGTCCATGCCGCGGACCCTCGGCCTTGCCCCAGGGGCAAGGTCAACCCAGCGCGTCCAGCCGGGCCCTGTCCTCGCGCGTGAGGTGCACGGCGACCGCGTCCAGGTTCTCCTCCAGATGGGCCAGGGTGCCGGTGCCGGGCGTCGGGCACAGCACGGGGGAGTGGTGCAGCAGCCAGGACAGGGCGATCTGGCCCGGAGTGGCGCCGTGCGCCGCGGCGATCGACGCGCACACCGGGTCGGCCGTGAGCGTCCCGTTGCCGAGCGGGAACCACGGCAGGAAGGCGATGCCGCGTGCCTCGCACAGCCGCAGGAGCGGTTCGCTCGCGCGGTCGAGGACGTTGCAGCGGTTCTGGACCGAGGCGATCCGTGTCAACTCCGTCGCGGCCACCAGCTGTTCGGCGGTGACCGTGTCGAGGCCGACGTGCCGGATCTTGCCCTCGGCCCGCAACTCGTCGAGCGTGCCCAGCTGGTCGGCCATCGGCACGGCCGGATCGAGCCGGTGCAGCTGGTACAGGCCGATGGTGTCGAGGCGCAGCCGGCGCAGACTCGCCTCGCACATCGCGCGCAGCCGGTCGGGCCGCCCGTCGACATGCCAGGCACGGTCGCTCGTCCGGACGACCCCGCCCTTCGTGGCGACCAACAGATCCGGGGGGTAGGGGTGGAGCGCCTCGGCGACCAGTTCCTCCGCTAGCGACGGGCCGTAGTTGTCGGCCGTGTCGATCAGCGTGACCCCGCGCTCCACCGCCCGCCGCAGGACGGCGACGGCGTCCCGGGGGTCGCCGCGCGGCCCCCAGTAGCCGGGCCCGGTGAGCTGAGCGGTGCCGTAACCGAGCCGACGGACCGTCAACTCACCGCCCACGACGAACGTTTTCCCGATCATTCGACGGAGCGTACACACCGCTGTGCGAGGCTCGACCCATGCGCTACATCATCATCGGGGCAGGAGCGATCGGCGGGACCGTCGGCGGGCGGCTCGCGCAGACCGGGCAGGAGGTCGTGCTGGTCGCACGCGGCGCGCACCGCACGGCGCTGCGGGAGGGCGGCCTGCGGCTCAGGGTGCCGGAGGGCGAGCTGAGGTTCCGGCCGCCCGTCGTCGACGGACCGGACGCGCTCGGCGCACTGCGCGCCGACGACGTCCTCGTCCTCGCCGTGAAGACACAGGACAGCGAGGCCGCCCTCCGGGCCTGGGCGCCGGCCCCGGTCGAGGGCGGGGGCACGGCCGCCGAGGAGTTGCCGCTGGTCTGCGCGCAGAACGGCGTCGAGAGCCAGCGCCTGGCCCTGCGCCGCTTCCGGCACGTCTACGGCGTCTGCGTGTGGCTGCCCGCCACCCATGTCGAACCCGGCGTCGTCTCCGCCGCCGGCACCCCCCTCACCGGCGTCCTCCACCTCGGCCGGTACCCGCACGGCACCGACGACACCGCCCGCCGGATCGCCGCCGACCTGGAGAAAGCCCACTTCGAGGCGCCGGTCGTGCCGGACGTGACGCGCTGGCAGTACGCCAAGCTGCTGTCCAACCTGGGCAACGCCCTGGAGGCGGTGAGCGGCCCGGTCGACAGCGAGGAGGCCGTGGCGCTGTACCGCAGGGTGCGGGCCGAGGGCGAGGCGGTCCTCGCCGCCGCCGGCATCGCGTACGTCAGCGCCGAGGAGCAGGCGGCCGCCCGGGGCGACAAGGTCACCCTGGTTCCCCTCGACGGCGTCCCGCGCGGCGGCGGCTCCTCCTGGCAGTCCCTCAGCCGGGGCGCCGGCAGCATCGAGGCCGACCATCTCAACGGCGAGATCGCCCTCCTCGGCCGCCTGCACGGCGTACCGACCCCGCTGAACGAACTCCTGCAGCGGCTCGCGAACGCGTTCACGACCGAGCGCAGGGCCCCCGGCTCGCTGCCGCTGCGGGAGCTGACCCGGCTGGCCGACGGCGCTGTCGCGTTTGTTCAAGAGGACCGCGGGCGCCCGTCCCTAGCGTGAGGGGCATGAAGTACGACGAGACGCACCGGTACATGTCCGAATGTGCCGCCGAGGCGGCGCGCGTCGCGCGCGGCGTCCCGGCGGCCCGGCTGAACGACCCCACCCACTGCACCGACTGGGACCTCCGCGCCCTGGTCAACCACTGGGTCCTCTACACCTCCCACGGTCTGGAGCACCGCGCCCTGCGCAAGGAGCTCCCCGAGAACCTCGTCGCCCGCGACTTCACCGCCGACCCCGACTGGGCCGAGGCCTACGCCGCCCAGCTCGACCGCGCGGTCGCCGCCTGGTCCGACCCGGCCGTCTGGGAGGGCGAGGTCGACCTCGGGCTCGCGGCCCTGCCCGCCGCCGAGCTGGCCGGGATGATCGTCAAGGAGACGGCGGTCCACGGGTGGGACGTGGCCGTGTCCACCGGCCAGACGTTCCACGTCTCCGACGGCGCCGCCCGCATGACGCTCGACGTCGTCGAACGCCACGCCGGCCTCTACCGCCAGTACGACGGCTTCGCCGACCCGGTGCCGGTACCGGCCGACGCGCCGGCGTTCGAGCGGGCGCTGGGGGCGAGCGGGCGGGATCCACGGCTGGGCACCCAAGTGGACCACTGACACATGCCGGTATTGGGCCGTGAACAGGATCCATTCGGGGACTAGCGTCGACGCCATGACCCGCACAACCGTCTCACCCACCCGTGTCGACCTCTGGTTCGACCCCGCCTGCCCGTTCGCCTGGATCACCTCCCGCTGGCTGCTGGAGGTCGAGCGGCACCGCCCGCTCGACCTCCGCTTCCGGGTGATGAGCCTCCACCTCCACAACACGGGCAACGAACTCCCCGCCCAGTACCGCACGCTGGTCGACAAGTCGGTCGGCCCGGTGCGGGTCGCCGTCGCGGCGGCGGCGCAGCACGGCGACAAGGTCCTGCGCGACCTGTACACCGCGTACGGCAGCCGCATCCACGAACGCCGCCTCGACGACTTCGACACCGTGATCGCCGAGTCCCTCGCCGAACTCGACCTGCCCGCCGAACTGAGCGCCGCCGCCCACGATCCGTCGTACGACGACGCCGTGCGCCGCAGCCACGAGGCGGGAGCGGAGCCGGACTCGGGCGGGTACGTCGGCACGCCGACGATCCACGTGGACGGGACGGTGTGGTTCGGCCCCGTGCTCCGGGCGATCCCACGCGGCGACCGGGCGGCCGCACTCTTCGACGCCTTCCGGGTACTCGCGGTGGACCCGACTTCTTCGAGCTCAAGCGGACCCGGGTGGGAGGGCTGTCGTTCGAGTGACGGGGCGGTGACCGGCGTGGGCGCCTCCCCGACGGCGTCGCGGCCGGGGCGGGCCTCAGGCGCCCAGCGCCGTCGGCATCGGCGCCCGCGCCGCGTCGTACCGCTCCAGCAGCACCCGCGCCACCTCCGGTGCCGGGCCGAGCACCCCCGCCAGCACGTCCGCCCCGGCCGCGCCCCGGGCGATGCGGTCCGGAAGGAAACCGGGGGCCAGGACGTACGGGGCGACCGCGACCGTGGAGCAGCCCAGCTCCCGCAGTTCGCGCACCGCGTCCTCGGTGCGCGGGAACCCCGCGGGAGAACCAGCGGAGGCGAACGCGGGTCGCACGGCGCACCAACCGGTGTGCCACCACTCCCGCGCGATGTCGGCGATCACCGCGATCGCCTCCGGGTCGGTGGACCCCGCCGAGGCCAGCACGACCCCGGTCGAGGACTTGTCGGCGGGCGTCAGCCCCGCCTCGTACAGCCGCCGTTCGAGGGCGGACAGCAGCAGCGGGGACGGGCCCAGCACCTCCGCCTGGCGGATCCGCAGCCGCCGCGGCGCGTCCCGCAGGACCGCCGGGATGTCCGCCTTCGCGTGGAAGGCGCGCGTCAGCAGCAGGGGGAGGGCGACGACGTCCCGTACGCCCTCCGCCGCCAGGGACTCCAGCACTCCGTGCACCGACGGGACGTTGAAGTCCAGGAAGCCGGTCTCCACGCGCAGCCCCGGCCGCAGCGACCGCACCCGGCGCACCAGGGCGTGGACGGTCGCCGCGTGCCGCGGGTCGCGGCTGCCGTGGGCGATGACGAGGAGAACCGGCTGGTGGTGCACGCGGGTCAGCCCTTCACCAGCAGGCCCCGGCTGCGCAGCACCCGCCGCTCCAGCGGGCTGAAGATCAGCAGGTCGATGGCGATGCCGACGAACAGGATCAGGATGATCGCCTCGAAGACCATCGACATGGAGCTGGCGTTGCGGCCGTTCTCCAGCAGCGCGCCCAGGCCGATGCCCAGGTCGGGTGAGGAGGCGATGATCTCCGCCGCCATCAGCGAGCGCCAGGAGAAGGCCCAGCCCTGCTTCAGACCGCCCAGGTAGCCGGGGAGCGCGGCCGGCAGCACGATGTGCCAGGCGCCCTTCAGCCCGGTCGCGCCCATCGTGCGGCCCGCCCGCAGGAACAGCGGCGGCACCTGGTCGATGCCGGAGACCAGGCCGTTGGCGATGGACGGGACCGCGCCGAGCAGGATCACCGCGTACATCATCGAGTTGTTCAGACCCAGCCAGATCACGGCCGGCGGTACCCACGCCACCGACGGCAACGACTGCAGTCCGGACAGGATCGGGCCGATGGCCGCCCGCACGAACTTCACCCGGGCCACGATCAGACCCAGCGGGGTGCCGATGGCGAGCGCCATCAGGAAGCCCAGCAGACCGCGCGAGACGCTGGTCCAGATGTAGTCGAGAAGCTTGCCCTCCAGCCACGCTTCCTTGAACTCGCCCCCCACGTCGGCGGGCGTGGGCAGCTTGCTGGGATCGTCGACGACCTTGAACGAGACCAGCGCCTGCCAGAGCACCAGGACCACCGCGATCGCGATGATCGGCGGCAGGATCTTGTTGACGAAGGTCTGCCGGAACGACGTACGGCTGACGACGCCGGTCTCCAGGGCGTCCAGGCCCGCCTCCACCGAGGCGAGCTGCCGGCCGCCCCCGGCGGAGCCGTCCGTCGTCTTCGTCTCAGTGCTGGCCATGACGGCGGATCTCCCCACGCAGGACTTCGGTGATCTCCAGGGACAGTTCGGCCACGGGCGCGTCCTCGATACGGCGCGGCTGCGGAATGCCGACGGTCCACTCGCGGGCCACCCGGCCCGGCCGGGAGGACAGCAGGATGACGCGCTGTGCGAGCCGCACCGCCTCCCGCACGTTGTGCGTGACGAACAGCACCGACAGCCCGGTCTCCTCCCAGATCCGGGTCAGCTCGTCGTGCAGCACGTCCCGGGTGATGGCGTCGAGCGCCGCGAACGGCTCGTCCATCAGCAGCAGCCGGGCGTCCTGCGCGAGCGCGCGCGCCAGCGCCACCCGCTGGCGCATACCGCCGGACAGCTCGTGCACCCGCTTGCCGTACGAGCCCTTCAGCCGCACCAGTTCGAGCAGCTCCTCGGCCCGGCCGCGCCGCTCGTTCTTCGGAACTCCCCCGAGCTTCAGGGCGAGTTCGATGTTCTTGCCCGCGGTCAGCCACGGGAACAGGGCGTGCTCCTGGAACATCAGAGCGGGGCGCCCGTCGGTGCTGATGCTGCCGGCGCTGGGCTGGTCGAGCCCCGCCACCAGGTTCAGCAGCGTGGACTTGCCACAGCCGGAGGCCCCCAGGAGGGTGACGAACTCGCCCGGAGCGACATCGAGGGTGATGTCGTCCAGGACGAGCTGCTGCCCGGCTGGCCCGGCGAAGGACTTCGACACGTGCTCGATGCGGGCGGCGTACTCCACCGACTCGGCGCTGTCGGCCTTGGCGAGGGTGGTGGCCATGGTCGTCACCTCCTGGGAACTCATCCGACTTCGGGCTTACTTGACGCCGAGACCGGCGTCGTCGACCGTGCTCTCACCCTCGGCCCCGAGCACCTTGTTCAGCGGCGCGAGGTCGTAGATGCCCTTCAGCAGCGGGTCCTCCAGCAGACCGGCCTTCACCGCGTGCTGGGCCTCGGCGTTGAGCGTGGAGGCCAGCGGGTCGTTGGTGAACTGGATCGACTTCCACGCCGGGTCCAGGACCTGTGCGGGCAGCTCCTTGCCGGAGTCCGCCTTCAGCTGCGCGTTCGCCGCGGCCTTCGCCTCGTCGGGGTTGGCGTTGATGTACTTGTTGGCCTCGACCGACGCCTTCAGCACGGCCTCGACGGCCTTCGGGTGCTCCTTGAGGAACTTCTGCGACACGATGATGTTCGTGATCACGAACTTCTTGTCGGGCCACAGCGACGCCTCGTCCAGCAGCACCTTCGCGCCCTCGGCGACCAGCTTGGACGCGGTCGGCTCCGGCACCCATGCGCCGTCGATGGAGCCGGACTTGTAGGCGTCCGGGGTGACCTTGTTGTCGGTGCGGATGACCGAGACGTCGCCCTTGCCGCTCTCCGCGTCGACCTTCCAGCCCTGCTCGGCGATCCAGTTGAGGAGGGCCACGTCCTGGGTGTTGCCGAGCTGCGGGGTGGCGATCCGCTTGCCCTTGACGTCCTTCAGGCTCTTGATCTTGTCCGGGTTGACCACGAGCTTCACTCCGCCGGACGCCGAGCCGCCGATGATCCGCAGGTTCGTGCCCTTGGACTTGGTGTAGCCGTTGATCGCCGGGGACGGGCCGATCCAGCCGATGTCGATGGAGCCCGAGTTCAGGGCCTCGATCTCGGAGGGGCCGGCGTTGAAGACCTGGTACTCGGCCTTCGTGGCGCCGAGCGCCTTCTGGAAGTAGCCCTTGTTCACGCCGACGAGGGCGGTCCCGTGGGTCAGGTTGCCGAAGTAGCCGATCTTGACGGAGTCGAGACCGTCGATCTTCTCCGCGCCGGCGGCGACCTTCTGGGTCGACGAGTTGTCGTCGGCCTGGGAGCCGTAGCCGCAGGCGGCCAGGGTGAGCAGAGGGAGCGCGGTGATCACCGCGAAGGCGCGGCGGAAGCTGGATGTGGCAGGCACGGGAGGGGTTCCTCTCGTTGGCCCGGCGGTCACGGTCTCTCAGGTCGTGGCCGGGAGGTCGGCAGGTCTTCGCTTACGGCGGTGGGGGGTGAGGGCGCGCAGGCAGTGCGCGTACGTCATGCCGCACATCGCGCCACTCCGCCCTGCCCGCTGCCGAGGGCGCCGCTGCCGACGCGGCCGCCCTCCTTCGCGAACGTGGAGTAGTAGTCGGTGGAGTTCATCAGAAGTCCCACCCGTCGTCCTCGCCCTGGTCCTTGACCGGCTCCGGGGAGGCGAAGGACTCGCCGACCATGCCCGCGGTGAGCGTGGTGCCGTCGTTGGGGTCGATCAGGATGAACGAGCCCGTGCGGCGCGAGTCGGCGTAGGAGTCGACGGGGAGCGGCTCCGCGGTGCGGATCTTCACCCGGCCGATGTCGTTGGCGACGAGCTGCCCCGGGTGCGGGTGCAGGGACAGGTCGTCGAGGGTGAGCCGGGACGGGATGTCCTTCACGATCGCCTTGACGGTGCGGGTGCCGTGCTTGAGCAGCACCCGGTGGCCGACGGTCAGCGGCTGGTCGGCGACATGGCACACGGTGGCCTCCACGTCCTGCGTGGTGGCCGGCGCGTCCTTGCTCGGCACGATCAGGTCGCCGCGCGAGACGTCGATGTCGTCCGTGAGCAGCACGGTCACCGACTGGGTCGTCCACGCCACGTCGACCGCCTCGCCCAGCAGGTCGATCCCGGCGATGGTCGTCGCCCGCCCCGAGGGCAGGACGGTGACCGCCTCGCCGACGCGGAAGGTGCCGGCGGCGATCTGGCCCGCGTAGCCGCGGTAGTCGGGGTGCTCGGCGGTCTGCGGCCGGATCACGTACTGCACGGGCAGCCGGGCGTGGCAGTGCGCCAGGTCGTGGCTGACCGGCACGGTCTCCAGGTGCTCCAGCACGGTCGGGCCGCCGTACCAGTCCATGTTGGCGGAGGGGTCCACCACGTTGTCGCCGGCGAGCGCCGAGATCGGGATCGCGGTGACCTCCGGGACGCCCAGCTCGGTGGCGTACGCCGTGAACTCCTCGGCGATCGCGGCGAACACGGACTCCTGGTAGTCGACCAGGTCCATCTTGTTGACCGCGAGCACGACGTGCGGGACGCGCAGCAGCGCGGCGATCGCCGCGTGCCGACGGGTCTGCTCGACGACACCGTTGCGGGCGTCGACGAGGATCACCGTCAGTTCCGCCGTGGAGGCACCCGTGACCATGTTGCGGGTGTACTGCACATGGCCGGGGGTGTCGGCGAGGATGAACCGGCGCCGGGGCGTGGCGAAGTAGCGGTACGCCACGTCGATGGTGATGCCCTGCTCCCGCTCGGCCCGCAGACCGTCCGTCAGCAGCGCGAGGTCCGGGCCCTCCGCGCCACGGCTCGCCGAGGCGCGCTCCACGGCCTCCAGCTGGTCCGTGAGGATCGACTTGGAGTCGTGCAGCAGCCGTCCGACGAGGGTGGACTTGCCGTCGTCGACGGAGCCGGCGGTGGCGAACCGCAGCAGGGTCGTGGCCGAGAGTTCCTCGGTCGTGGTCGTGCTCATGCTTAGAAGTACCCCTCGCGCTTGCGGTCTTCCATCGCGGCCTCGGAGAGCTTGTCGTCGGCGCGGGTGGCGCCGCGCTCGGTCAGCCGGGACGCGGCGATCTCGGCGATGACGGCGTCCAGCGTGGTCGCGTCGGAGTCGACGGCGCCGGTGCAGGACATGTCACCCACGGTCCGGTAGCGCACGAGCCGCTTCTCGACGGTCTCGTCGTCCTTCGGGCCGCCCCACTCGCCGGCCGTCAGCCACATCCCGGCCCGCTGGAACACCTCCCGCTCGTGCGCGAAGTAGATCTCCGGCAGCTCGATGCCCTCACGGGCGATGTACTGCCAGACGTCCAGCTCGGTCCAGTTGGACAGGGGGAACACCCGGACGTGCTCACCGGGCGCGTGCCGCCCGTTGTAGAGGTTCCACAGCTCGGGGCGCTGACGGCGCGGGTCCCACTGGGAGAACTCGTCACGCAGCGAGAACACCCGCTCCTTCGCGCGGGCCTTCTCCTCGTCCCGGCGGCCACCGCCGAAGACCGCGTCGAACTTCTCCGACTGGATCTTCTCCGTCAGCGGCAGCGTCTGCAGCGGGTTGCGGGTGCCGTCCGGGCGCTCCTTCAGCACACCCCGGTCGATGTAGTCCTGCACCGAGGCCACGTGCAGCCGCAGGTTGTGCCTGGCCACCGTGCGGTCGCGGTACTCGAGGACCTCGGGGAAGTTGTGCCCGGTGTCCACGTGCAGCAGCGAGAACGGCACCGGCGCCGGCGTGAACGCCTTCAGCGCCAGGTGCAGCATGACGATGGAGTCCTTGCCGCCGGAGAACAGGATCACCGGGTTCTCGAACTCGCCCGCCACCTCGCGGAAGATGTGCACGGCCTCGGACTCGAGCGCGTCCAGGTGGCTGAGGGCGTACGGGCTCGCCGTACCCTCCTCGGTCTTGGCGACGGTCGTCACACCAGTCCCCTTTCGCTGAGCAGGGCGTACACCGACGCCGCGGACTCCTGCACGGTCTGGTTCTGGGACTCGATCCGCAGATCCGGCGACGCGGGTACCTCGTACGGGTCGTCGACCCCGGTGAGCCCGGTCAGCTCGCCCGCCGCCTGCTTGGCGTACAGCCCCTTGACGTCCCGTTCGCTGCACACCTCGACCGGGGTCGCCACGTGCACCTCCAGGTACGCCGTCCCGCTCGCCTCGTGGCGCTTGCGCACCGCGTCACGGCTGTCGGCGTACGGCGCGATCACCGGGACGAGCGCCTTGACGCCGTTGCGGGCGAGCAGGTCGGCGAGGAAGCCGATGCGCTGCACGTTGGTGTGCCGGTCCTCGCGGCTGAAGCCGAGGCCCGCGGAGATGAACTCGCGGATCTCGTCGCCGTCGAGCACCTCGACGAGGTGGCCCTCCTCGCGCAGCCGGCCGGCCAGCTCGTACGCGATGGTGGTCTTGCCGGCACTCGGCAGACCCGTGAGCCAGACGGTGGCTCCGGTCGTCACGGTGTTCTCCAATGTCGTAGGCGCGGTCATGGTCAGCCGTGCAGTCCGCACTCGGTCTTCGCGCGGCCCGCCCAGCGGCCGGCGCGCGCGTCCTCGCCCTCCAGGACGCGGCGGGTGCAGGGGGCGCAGCCGACGGAGGTGTAGCCGTCCATCAGCAGGGGGTTGGTCAGCACGCCGTGCTCGGCGACGTACGCGTCCACGTCGTCCTGGGTCCAGCGGGCGATCGGGGAGATCTTCACCTTCTGCCGCTTCTCGTCCCAGCCGACGACCGGGGTGTTCGCCCGGGTCGGGGACTCGTCGCGGCGCAGCCCGGTCGCCCAGGCCCGGTAGCCCTTCAGGCCCTCCTCCAGCGGCTGCACCTTGCGGAGCTTGCAGCACAGGTCGGGGTCGCGGTCGTGCAGCTTGGGCCCGTACTCGGCGTCCTGCTCGGCGACCGTCTGGCGCGGGGTGAGCGTGATGACGTTGACGTCCATCACGGCCTCGACCGCGTCCCGGGTGCCGATGGTCTCCGGGAAGTGGTAGCCGGTGTCGAGGAACACCACGTCGACGCCCTTCAGCACGCGCGACGCCAGATGCGCGACCACCGCGTCCTCCATCGAGGACGTGACGCAGAAGTCCTTGCCGAAGGTGTCCACCGCCCACTGGAGGATCTCCAGGGCGGAGGCGTCCTCCAGGTCACGGCCCGCCTGCTCGGCGAGCGCCTTCAACTCCTCAGCCGTACGGCCTTCCTGAGCCGTCGTCATATCCGGTCCCCTCCGTTGTCGGCTCGCTGAAGTCCTCGGGTCAGCAGCCCGAGGAACTTCAACTGGAATGCGCGGTTGCAGGCCGCGCATTCCCAGGCGCCGTGGCCCTGCTCGCTGGGACGCAGGTCCTCGTCGCCGCAGTAGGGGCAGTAGAAGGGGGCGGCGCGCTCGCTCATACTGCGTCCTTTGTTTCGTTCGCTGCGCTCACGAAAGGGCCTCCTCGGAGGCCCGGGCCGCCCAGGTGGCGAACCGCTCGCCGTCCTCGCGCTCCGCCTGGAACCGCTTCAGGACGCGCTCGACGTACTCCGGCAGCTCCTCGGAGGTCACCTTCAGGCCACGGACCTTGCGGCCGAAGCCGGCGTCCAGGCCGAGCGCGCCGCCCAGGTGCACCTGGTAGCCCTCGACCTGCTCGCCCCGGTCGTTGAGGACGAGCTGGCCCTTGAGACCGATGTCCGCGACCTGGATACGGGCGCAGGCGTTGGGGCAGCCGTTGATGTTGATGGTGATCGGCTCGTCGAACTCCGGGATGCGCCGCTCGAGCTCGTCGATCAGGGTGATGCCGCGCTGCTTGGTCTCGACGATGGCGAGCTTGCAGTACTCGATGCCGGTGCAGGCCATGGTGCCGCGCCGGAAGGGGGAGGGCTTGGCGGTCAGGTCCAGGGCCTCCAGGGCCTCGACCAGCGACGCGACCTGCGCCTCCTCGACGTCGAGCACGATCATCTTCTGCTCGACGGTGGTGCGGACCCGGCCGGAGCCGTGCGCCTCGGCGAGGTCGGCGATCTTCGCCAGGGTGGTGCCGTCGACCCGGCCGACGCGCGGTGCGAAGCCGACGTAGAAACGGCCGTCCTTCTGGCGGTGCACGCCGACGTGGTCGCGCCAGCGCTCCACGGGCTCGGCGGGCGCGGGACCGTCGACCAGCTCGCGCTTGAGGTACTCGTCCTGCAGCACCTGCCGGAACTTCTCCGCGCCCCAGTCGGCGACCAGGAACTTCAGGCGGGCGCGGGTGCGCAGCCGCCGGTAGCCGTAGTCACGGAAGATGCCGATCACGCCGGCCCAGACGTCCGGGACCTCGTCCAGCGGGACCCAGGCGCCGAGCCGGACACCGATCTTGGGGTTGGTGGACAGGCCGCCGCCGACCCACAGGTCGAAGCCGGGGCCGTGCTCGGGGTGCTCGACGCCGACGAACGCGACGTCGTTGATCTCGTGGGCGACGTCGAGGAGCGGGGAGCCGGAGACGGCCGTCTTGAACTTGCGGGGCAGGTTGGAGAATTCCTTGCTGCCGATGTACCGGCTGTGGATCTCGTCGATGGCCGGGGTGCCGTCGACGATCTCGTCCTCGGCGATACCGGCGACCGGCGAGCCGATGATGACGCGGGGGGTGTCGCCGCAGGCCTCGGTGGTGGACAGGCCGACGGCCTCCAGCCGGTTCCAGATCTCCGGGACGTCCTCGATGCGGATCCAGTGCAGCTGGATGTTCTGCCGGTCGGTGATGTCCGCGGTGCCGCGCGCGAACTCCTGCGAGATCTCGCCGATGACCCGCAGCTGCCGCGTGGTGAGACGTCCGCCGTCGATGCGCACGCGCAGCATGAAGTACTTGTCGTCCAGCTCCTCCGGCTCCAGGACCGCGGTCTTGCCGCCGTCGATCCCGGGCTTGCGCTGGGTGTACAGGCCCCACCAGCGCATACGGCCGCGCAGGTCGTTCGGGTCGATCGAGTCGAATCCACGCTTCGAGTAGATCGTCTCAATGCGTGTCCGCACATTGAGACCGTCGTCGTCCTTCTTGAACTGTTCGTTGCCGTTGAGCGGGGTGAAGTGACCCACGGCCCACTGACCCTCACCGCGGTGACGGCTCACCTTGCGGCGGGGCGCTGCGGCGGCAGGGTTCTGCGGGGTGGCGGCCATGGTTGTTACGTCCTTCGGGACAGGCGGGAACGCGGCTCTGACCTGCGCGTACGGGCGCGCGCATGGGACTGCGTGCGCGTCTTTGCGCAGGATGAGGAAAAGGGCTGGAGACGTCGGGCTTCGCTGTGTGGCCGGAGGCCACTGATGGGTGCGTCAGCTCGCCGGACAGATGGCGCTGGACATGCGGCCGAGGTCGACGTGCCGCCGACTCACCAAGGCAATTCCAGTTCCAGACATGACGGAAGCGTGTCATGGCGATCTGGACACAGTCCAGCTTCGTCCGTAATGTGGACACCCTTGTCCCGGAATGCGAGACAAGGGTGTTGTCGGTCACATGCGCTGTGCGGCGTCTTGTCCGCGCAGGTCAGGCGGGGTATGCACCCGGCCACGGGCCGGGAGCGGCCACCTCGGCCTCCTCCTCGACCTTGGTGTCGAACAGGGTGAACCCGCGCCGCAGATAGTTGTCCATCGCGTGCTCACCGTCCAGGCTGCACGTGTGCAGCCACACCCGCTTGGTCTGCGGCAGCCCGGGCCAGCGGTCCGCGAGGTCCCAGGCACGGGCGGCGCCGTACGACAGCAGATGGCCGCCGATCCGCCGGCCGCGGAAGGCGGGGATCAGGCCGAAGTACTCGATCTCCACGACCCCGTCGTCCTGCGGCGCCAGCTCCACGTACCCGGCGGGCGTGCCCCGGTCGTAGGCGACCCACGTCTCGACCCCCGGACGGCCCAGGTGCTCCTGCCACCGCGCGTACGTCCAGCCCAGCCGGTCGATCCAGCGGATGTCGCCGCCGACGGAGGCGTACAGGAAACGGCTGAACTCCGGCGAGGGCACCTCGGAGCGGACGATCCGGACGTCGCCCTCGGGTGCGGCGGCCGGCAGCAGGTCACTCGGTGCGGTCTGCTCCAGGGACCAGGTGGTCACGGGGATGTTGGTCATGCCGGTCAGGGAATCATCTACCGAGCTGATCTGTCGATTACCGCGCTGATCCGTCGATCGAGGCCAGGGGCAGCGAGAAGAGGACCCGGCCCGACTGCGCCCAGACCTCGCCGGTCGCCGCCCAGTACGAGAGGGACTCGGTCCCGGTGCTCCAGCAGTCGTGGCTCTCGGCGGTGCCGCACACCGCGGTTCGTGAGCCGTCCGTGTCCTGCCGCCACAGCGTCCCGTGCTGCTCGCCCGCGCCCGCCGCGCGGGTCACGTACCAGGCGGACTCGTGTGCCAGCACCCCGCGCACCCCGGTGAGCTTCGTCCGGTACGCCTCCGTCACCCGGACCCGGCCGGCGGTGTCGGTGGCGAGGAGGCCGGTGCGTCCGGACCCGGAGCCGAAGGCGTACCGCCACAGGCGGGCGCCCCGGTCGCCGTCGTCGAGGGTCCACTCCCCGGCCACCAGGCTGTCCGGCGCGGTGCTGCGGTCCAGGGAGAGGGTGGCCGGGTGCGGGGCGTCCGCGCCGCCGCTCAGCCGGTAGGAGGCGATGGCCGGCAGGACGTACCGGGAGCCGTGCGCCGACCAGCCGCCGGGCACCCGCCCGACCGCCTCGCCGGTGACGGTGGCGCGGTGGATGCGGTTCATGTCGTACACGTACAGCGCGGTGCGGCCCCCGTCGTCGGCGGTGACCAGCAGCGTGTCCTGGTACCAGACCATCCCCGAGACGTGGGAGACCAGCCCGCGGTAGTCGCGTCCGCCGTCGACCGGGACGGCGAGCAGCGCCCAGGTGTAGGTGAGGCGGTTCAGGTTGGCGGCGTCGACGAAGGCGACCCGGGCCAGCCCCCGGTCGGCCGCCGGGCCGGCGCTGCGGGACCAGCCGGACAGGATCACCCGGCGCGCGCCCCACAGCCCGTCGTCGTCCGCGTCGCCGGAGGTGGTCACCGCGCCCGGCTGCCAGCCCTCGGTCTCGTCGGTGTTCCAGCAGTACGCGCGCGTGGCCGTGGGGGAGACGGGCAGCGCCCGCCGCTCGGTGTCCGTGCAGTCGACGGCGTCGCGCAGGGTGCGGTCGGCGCCGCCGAGCACCGTGCCGACGCCCACCGGCCGGCCCATCTCGGAGGCGAGCCGGTCCAGGGAGGCCCGCGGCACCAGGTCCTCGGTGAGCCGCAGCGCGTCGGTGTCGGCGGAGGCGGTGAGCGGCTTCAGTGCCCCGGGATCGTCCGTGACCGTCGCCTGGGAGGCGCTGATCATGGTGGCGGCGGCGGTGAGCGCGAGCGCGGTTCCGGTCAGGAACGCGCGCAGCGCCCTGCCCCGCCTGCGCCGTCGATGTCGGCCACGATGTCTCATCTGTCCTCCCGAGGCGGGCCAACTGCGCCTGATGATCCGTACGTTGACCAAGGAGCAGGTGGGGTGACCCGTAGGGGGATGCTACGGCAGTCCGCGCACCCCCGGGGCGAAGACCCCGCACATATACGGAAGATGCCGTGACGTACATCGATTTACGGTACGAATGAGGGGGTGTGACACCCGCCCGGCCACGGAATCCGTCGTCACGGCCTGGCGGTCACACTACGGATTCCGTGGTCGTCGCCCTGGACGTCCCGGTACGGAATCCGTCGTCCGCGCCCCGGTCACCGCCGGCGCGCCCGAGTGCGGAAGGAGGTCCTTCGGATCGTCCGGGAGGAGTACCTCGACCTCCGCGTCCTCGCGGAAACGATACGGTCGATGCTCCAGGAGTCCCCCCAGGTACCGCCGCACCCTCGACATCTCCGCCCGCACCGTCACCGTCCGCGCCGGGTCGCCGAACACGTCCTCGGCCAGCGCCGCCGCGCCGCGCCCGCCCCGGTGCACCGCCAGCAGGTACAGCAACTCGGCATGCCGGGGACTGAGCTCATGGGACCACGACCCCGCCCCGCCACTGACCGTCACCGACCAGCGGCGCGGCCTCGTCACATCCAGCACGATCCGGGTGGCGCCCGCCGGCGACGGCTCCTCCGCCGCGTCGAGCGCGCGCACCAGCCAGCCCCCGGACAGCGGCTCCACCGAGCACAGCCCCAGCGTCGGCAGCCACCGGCGGCCCGGCGACAGCGACTTCGGCAACGCGATCCGGTTCGTGTACGGCATCCCGGTCACGGCCGCGGTCCAGCCGTCCCCGTCCACCACCGCCGCCCGGCCCCGCAGCCGGGCCAGCACCGGCGCCGCCACCGCGCGCAGCCGCTCCAGCGCGCTCAGATGCAGCTCCCGCAGCCTCGCCTCGGCGAGCTTCGCCACCGAGTCGACCCAGGCCAGGGTGGCCGGATGCATCGTCTCCAGCGGACCGCTGACGTCGACCACACCCAGCAGCCGGCCGTCGCGCGGGTCGGTGATCGGGGCGCCGGCGCAGGTCCACGTGGTGTGCGAACGCACGAAGTGCTCCGCGGCGAACACCTGCACGGGCCGGCGCACCACCGCCGGGGTGCCCACCCCGTTGGTGCCGACGACGTCCTCCCGCCAGTCCGCACCCAGCTCGAACCCGAGCCCGTCGGCCTTGCGCAGCACGGGCGAACAGCCCTCCCGCCACAGCACCCGGCCCTCCTCGTCGGCGACGACCATGATGTGGTGGGCGACGTCCGCGACCGACAGCAGCCCCTCCCGCAGCACCGGCAGCACATCCCGCAGCGGCGACTCCTCCCGCCGCCGCCGGACCTCCTCCGAACTGAGCAGACCCGCTCTGGCCCCGTGCTCCGGGTCGACGCCGCTGCGCAGCACCCGCTCCCAGGACTGCTCGATCACCGGGCGCGGCGCCACGCGCGCCCGCTGCCCGGCGAGCCTGGCCTCCCGCACCTCGCTGAGCATCCGCGCCGCCCGTGCGGCGTCGACGGCCGCCAACTGCGGCACGTTCATCGGCGACTTCGCCACTGGGGCCTCCCGGGAAGCACACAGGCGTGCGACCGGCTGTCAAGCTCCTGCGCCGACTGTTTCCGGTCTTGCTGGAGGTCCCATCTTGCCGTCCACCCGTGACGGAGGGACACACTCCGGTCACTGAGTCCAACACGTTGCAACCCCTTGCAACCCTGGTCAACATCCACAGGCTGCCCGAGACTTGTACCACGCCGTCACGAGCGGCGTTACTGGCCTCGCAGGGCCATTGCCGCGGGGGTGGTGCCGTGTCGGCGCAGCACCACCCCCGCACTCGTCGGCCCGCGGCTCACGACAGCGGCCGCGCCCGCTCCACGATCGCCTCCAGGGCGAGGCTGTGCGGCAGCGCCCCGAAGGCCGCACCCCCGTCGCCGCCCAGCCGTGAGGCACAGAACGCGTCGGCGACCTCCGGCGGCGCGAACCGAACGAGCAGCGCCCCCTGGAGCACCAGCGCGAACCGCTCCGTCAGCCGCCGCGCCCGCGCCTCCGCCCCGTCCAGATCGGCCAGCTCGGTCAGCAGGTCCTTGATCGCCGCGTCCAGCCGGTGATCGGCGCCCCGGGCCCGGCCCACCTCCTGCAGATAGGCGTTCAACGCCTGCGGCTCCCGCCGCAACGCCCGCAGCACATCCAGCGCCTGGACATTGCCCGCGCCCTCCCAGACGGAGTTCAGCGGCGACTCCCGCACCAGCCGGGGCATCCCCGACTCCTCCACGTACCCGTTGCCGCCCAGGCACTCCGCCGCCTCCACCGTCACCGGCGTGCAGCGCTTGGTCACCCAGTACTTCGCGGCGGGCACCGCGATCCGCAGCAGGGCCCGCTCCTGCTCGCTCCCGTCGTCGTAGGCCGCGGCGAGCCGCATGCCGAGGGTCGTGGCCGCCTCCGACTCCAGCGCGAGATCGGCCAGGACATTGCGCATCAGCGGCTTGTCGAGGAGCTTCCCGCCGAACGCCTCGCGGTACGCGCAGTGGTGCACGGCCTGGGCGACGGCCGCCCGCATCAGCCCCGCCGACCCCAGCACACAGTCCAGCCGGGTCGCCGCCACCATCCCGAGGATGGTGCGCAGCCCACGCCCCTCCTCGCCGACCCTGCGCGCCCACGTCCCGTCGAACTCGACCTCCGCGGAGGCGTTCGACCGGTTGCCCAGCTTGTCCTTGAGCCGCTGGATGCGGAAGACGTTACGGGACCCGTCCTCCAGCACCCGGGGAACCAGGAAGCAGGTCAGGCCCCCTTCCCCTTGCGCAGTCCCCGGCGAAGGGGCGGCCTGGGCCAGCACCAGGAACGCGTCCGACATCGGCGCCGAACAGAACCACTTGTGCCCGGTCAGCTCGTACGTCCCGTCCTGCGCGAGCGGCCGCGCGGACGTCGTGTTCGCCCGGACGTCACTGCCGCCCTGCTTCTCCGTCATCCCCATCCCGAACAGCACCCCCGCCTTGCGGCTCGGCGGGCGCATCTCCCGCTCGTAGACCGTCGACGTCAGCCGGGGCTCCCACTCGGCGGCCAGCGCCGGATCGGCGCGCAGGGCCGGCACCGCCGCGTGGGTCATCGACAGCGGGCAGCCGTTGCCCGCCTCGACCTGCGTCCACACCACGAACCCCGCCGCCCGCCGCACATGCCCGCCCGGCTGCGCCCAGGCCGCCGTCAGACCGGCACTGACCCCCTTGCCGAGCAGCCGGTGCCAGGCCGGGTGGAACTCCACCTCGTCGAGGCGGTGGCCGTAGCGGTCGTGCGTGCGCAGGACCGGCGGATTCTCGTTGGCCTGGATCGCCCACTCCTGCAACTGCGCCGACCCGGCCGCCCTGCCCAGCGCCGACAGGTCACCGCGCGCCTCGTCGAGCAGCTCCGGGTCGAGATGGCGTTCCACCGCGGCCACCAGGGCTTGGTCGGCGCCGTAGACGTCGTACCCCAGCAGGGGCGGGGGCTGGTTGGTCACGGTGTGCGTGCTGCCTGCCATACCGCGAACGTACCCCCGGGTACGCCGCTCATGACCCCCAGGACACGGGCAGTCCCCGAGCAGCCACCCCGCACGGGCCGCACGCGCGCGTGCCGGGGACGATGGCACACGGTGACGTCGCCCCACCGGAGGTGAGCGCAGCCTCGCGCGACGGATACCGTTAAGACGTGCAGCAAGCAAGTCAGTCCCCCCGGCAACCCGAGAGCCCTCACGGGCGTCTCCACCGCGCGCGTGCCCTCTACCGGAACGTCTCCAAGCGCAGGACCGCCTGGCTGCTGCTCAAGGACACCGTCAACTCCTGCATCGAGTACCGCATCCTCGGCCTCGCCGCCGAGGCCGCCTTCTTCACCCTGCTGTCCGTGCCGCCGCTGCTGCTCAGCCTCATCGGCCTCCTCGGCTACGTCGACGACTGGACCGGCACCGACACCATCACCAGCCTGGAGACCAACCTCCTGGAGGCCTCCCGCACCGTCCTGTCCGACAAGGGCGTCAGGGAGATCGCCCAGCCGATCCTCGACGACGTGTTGAAGGGCGGCCGCCCCGACGTCATCTCCATCGGCTTCCTGTTCGCCGTGTGGTCCGGCTCGCGCGCGGTGAACGTCTTCATCGACACCATCACCGTCATGTACGGCCTCGACGGCGTCCGCGGCATCGTCAAGACCCGGCTGGTGGCGTTCCTGCTGTTCATCGCGGCCCTGCTGATCGGCTCGGTCGCGCTGCCGCTGATGGTCGCCGGGCCGGACGCGGTCGTACGGATCGTGCCCTGGTCCACGACGGTCGTCCAGGTCCTGTACTGGCCCGTGGTGATCGTCCTGTCGATCGCCTTCCTGACCACCCTCTACCATGTGTCCGTGCCCGTGCGCTCCCCGTGGATCGAGGACGTGCCCGGCGCCCTGGTGGCCCTCGCGATGTGGGTGCTCGGCAGCTTCCTGCTCCGGATCTACCTGCAGAACACCATCGAGGGCGCCACCATCTACGGCTCCCTCGCCGCCGCCGTCGCCGTCCTGCTGTGGATCGGCGTGTCCGCCTTCGCCGTGCTGGTGGGAGCCGCCGTCAACGCCGCGATCGACCGGGTCTGGCCGGCCGCCGCGACCGCCGCGGCCCGCGCCAACAACGAACGGCTGCGCGAGGAGGAGGCCGCCGAGTACGTCGCCCGCATCGCCGCGGCCCGCGCCCACGAGGACCCCGACGACCCCGACATGCCGTCGGAGTTCCCCGAACGCTGGTCCCGCTTCCTGCCCCCGGAGGACGTCACCGGCCGCCTGCGGACCCACGCCAAGACGTCCCCGAAGAACGGCGGCGAAGAACAGCCGCCCCCCGAGAAGTGACCCCGCCGTCAGCCCCAGGTACCCGCCCCCGCCGCCTCCCGCGCGAAGTCCGCGACGTCACGCGGCTCCCGGCCCAGCACCTCCCGCACACCGTCCGAGAGGTGGGCGTTGCGGCCGTCGAGGAGTTCCTCGAACAGCCCGACCAGGAAGTCGGCCTCCTGCGGCGGCACACCGAACGCGGTCAGACGCGCGTGGTACTCCCGGACGGGCACGGGGAGGTACTTCAGCTCGCGCCCGGTCGCCCCGGCGATCTCGGCGACCGCCTCGCCCCACGTCAGCAGCCGCGGCCCCGTCACATCGATCTCCTTCCCCACGTACCGGTCGCCCGACGTCAGCGCGGCCACCACCACGTCCGCGATGTCCCGCACGTCGACGAACGGCTCCCGCAGATCCTCGGCCGCCGGGAACACCAGGCTCCCGCCGAGCCGCAGCTCCTCCACCAGCGGCCCCTCACTGAAGTTCTGCGCGAACCACGCCGCCCGGACGATCGTCCACCGCGCACCCGACTCCCGCAGCGCCTCCTCCGTCGGCAGCGCCCGCTCCTCGCCCCGCGCCGACAGCAGCACCAGCCGCCGCACACCGAGCCGCACCGCCTCCCGGGCGATCTCCCCGACCGCCCGGGCCGCCTCCGGGGAGCCGACGTCCGTCGGAAAGGCCAGATAGGCCGCGTCCGCGCCACGCAGCGCCCGCGCCCACGTCGACCGGTCCCCCCAGTCGAAGCCCGTGGCCCGCGAGGCCGCCCGCACCGTGAGCCCGGCGGCCTCCGCCGCCCGCGCCACACGTCCACCCGTACGACCGGTCGCGCCGGTCACCACCACCGTCATGTCCCGCACCGTGTTCTGCGTCATGCGTCCAGTCAACGGCCGCATGCCGCCCCCGCCCATCGCTGAACGGCTCATTCCCATAAGCGCGCGTCTACGCTGGCGCCATGGACGCACTCACCGGCCTGCTGGAGGGCCCACGCGCGCGTGGCGCCCTCATGATCCGTGCGTGCTTCGACCCGCCGTGGGCGGTGCGGGTGGAGGACCGCGCGCCGCTGACGGTGATGCTCATGGTGCGCGGCGAGGGATGGGTCGTCCCGGACGAGGGCGAGCGGCTCCGGCTCGCGGCCGGCGACCTCGCCATCGCCCGCGGCCCCGGCGCCTACACCTGCGCCGACGACCCCGCGACACCCCCGCAGGCGCTGATCCTTCCGGAGGGACAGTGCGCCTACCCCGACGGCCGGCCGCTGAACGGCTCCATGGACCTCGGCGTCCGCGCCTGGGGCGACCGGCTGGACGGCTCCACCGTGCTGCTGATCGGGACGTACATGATGGAGGGCGAGATTAGCGGCCGGCTGCTCGACGCCCTGCCACCGCTGCTGTCCCTCACCTCCGACGTGTGGCCGTGCCCGCTCACCCCGCTGCTGACGGACGAGGTCGGCCGCGACGAGCCCGGCCAGGAGGTCGTCCTCGACCGGCTGCTCGACCTGCTGGTGATCGCCGCCCTGCGGGCCTGGTTCTCCCGGCCGGACGCCGAGGCGCCGGCCTGGTACCGGGCGATGGCCGACCCGGTCGTGGGCCGCGTCCTGCGCCTCCTCCAGGACGACCCGGCACACCCCTGGACGGTCGCGTCCCTCGCCGCGAAGGCCGGCGTCTCCCGCGCCGGCCTGGCCCGCCGCTTCACCGACCTCGTCGGCGAACCCCCGATGACGTATCTGACCGGCTGGCGCCTCGCCCTCGCCGCCGACCTGCTGCGCGACACCGACGACACGATCGGCGCGATCGCCCGCCAGGTCGGCTACGGCAGCGCGTTCGCCCTGTCCAGCGCCTTCAAACGGGTCTACGGCGTCAGCCCCCAGGAACACCGGACGCGAGCGGCGTAGCCTGGCACCCGTGTACGAGGAACGCCCCTCCCGGCTGGCCGGCGCGGTGGTGTGGACCAACACCCCGGCAGGCGCGGGCATACGCCCCGTCCTCCCCGACGGCTGCATGGACCTGCTGTGGAGCGAGGGCAGGCTGCTCGTGGCCGGCCCCGACACCCACGCCCACCTCCCCGACGACCCGACCGCGCCCTGGACCGGCCTGCGCTTCTACCCCGGCACCGCCCCCGCCCTCCTCGGCGTACCCGCCCACGAACTGCGCGACCGGCGCGTGGAGTTGGCCGAACTCTGGCCGACGACGCAGGTACGGCGGCTGCGCGCCCGTGTCGAGGCCGCCGCACACCCGGCGACGGCACTGGAGGACCTGGCGCTGGAACGGGCGGCCCCGCCCGACCCCCAGCTGCGCCACCTGGTCACCGCCCTCGCCGCGGGCCGCCCGGTCGCCGCGACCGCCGACGAACTCGGCGTCGGAGCACGCCAGTTGCACCGCCGCTCCCTGACCGCCTTCGGCTACGGCCCCAAGACGCTCGCCCGCATCCTGCGCCTCCAACGGGCCCTCGCCCTGGCCCGTACGGGCCTTCCGCACGCGGCCACGGCGACCCGCTCCGGTTACGCCGACCAGGCGCATCTCGCCAGGGACGTACGGGAGTTGAGCGGGATGACGCTGACCGAGCTACTGCGCTAGCGGCGCGAACAGGTCGACGCCGTTGCCGTCGGGGTCGTGCACGACGGCGTACCGCTGGCCCCAGAAGGCGTCCCACGGCTTCAGCTCGCCGACGTACCCGGCGCCCACCAGCTCCTCGTACACCGCGTCGACCTCGGCGGGCCCGTCGCAGCGCAGGGCGAGGGAGGACCGGCCGCCCCCGGGCGGAGCCTGCCAGTCGGGATGGAAGGACCGGACGGTCTCCTCGGTGTCCAGCAGCAGCCGCAGACCGCCCGGCAGGCCGGCCTCGGCGTGCGGTTCCCGCTCGGCGCCCTCGGGGAAGGCGAACCCGAGCCGGCGGTAGAAGGCTACGGAAGCGGCCATGTCGGAGACGACCAGGCCGATGGCATCGAATCGTGGACTCATGCGGCCACCGTAGGCAGGGTGCGGGCGGTCGGTCTTGAAGGAATCGGACACCGCGGCAGGCGCCGCACGGTGTTCCGTCAGCCGAACGTCACCGGCCCGTTCGGCGTGTCCACCGTGAACGAGAAACCCACCGGGCCCCGGCTGAGCGGGAGTTCGGTGCCGAGCGCGGCCAGCAGGGAGCGGATCTCCTCGGGGTCGGGGGCGGTGGCCGACAGCTCCAGCAGCGGGGTGACGGGCAGGCCGGAGGCGGAGGGGTGGACGGTGGCACCCCAGTCGATCAGGAAGGGGACCAGGCCGGACGGGTGCGGGTCACCGCCGTCGGTCAGCCGCCACTCCAGCAGGGTGCCGTCCGGGCGGCGCCGGCTCATGCCCCGCACGTCGCCGGGGTCGTAGCCGTGCGCGCGGGCCGTCGCGACCGCCTCGTCCAGGTCGGGCGGGCTGATGGCCCAGGTGAGGGTCCGCGGGGAGTCGAGCCCGTCCACGCCGAAGGGGCGCGGACCGGTCGGCGCGGCCTGCTCGGGGTCCGGCCCGATGATCTCCAGATAGGCGGAGCCGCCCAGACCGACCAGGTGGTTGCGGGTGCCGAGCCCGATGTGCACACCGCCGGGGGCGGGGGCCACCCCCGTGCGCCGGGTGAACTCGGCGACCGTCGCCGCCAGATCAGGGGTTGCGAGGACGAGGTGGTCGAGCCGTGGGGGAATGGTGTTCATCCCGCCCGAGCCTACGCGGCCCACCGCCGAAAAGGACGCGTCTGTGGAACACCTGTGCGGCAGGATGACCGCATGATCCGTACCGTACGCGCCGTGCCGGCGTTACTGCTGGCCCCCGTGCTCCTCACCGCCTGCGGCACCGAGGACGCGGGCGCCGCCGACCCGGCCGAACTCAACGCCCGGGCCCGGGCGTCGGGCATCCACCCGGACGCGGTGTACGTCACCGAGGCCCCCGGCGGCTACACCCTCGCCCAGCAGTCCGTCGGCGTGTACGGCGGCGACGGCTTCTCCGCCACGTACGTCTCCCGGAAGAACGGCGGTCAGCTCCGGCTCACCGTCGACCGCGGCACGATGACCGCCGAGACCTGCCCGACCCAGCCGCCCGCCGACGACTCCGGCACCCGCGCCGACTGCACCCGCGAGGGCGACCTCTGGTACCGCGGCGGCGGGGAGTACGTCGTGCCGAAGAAGGGGTTCCTCGTCCGGATCGGCGGTGAGGGCGTGCCGCGCGACGTCCTGCGCGAGGCCGCCGAGAAGGTCCACCAGCCCTCCGCCGACGAACTCGACACCCTCCTGCCGCCCGCCCCGGCCGGAGGGGAGCCCGTGGAGCGGGGCGATCTGCCACCGGAGGGGGACGGGGCGCCCGACAACAACGTGGACGCCGGCGGATGAGGAGCGCCCGCCGCACCGCTCGTACCGCACCCACCGCTGCACCGTTCGCACCGCCGGCCGCTCGTACCGTGCCGAAACTTTCGCCCTGATCATGACCCTGGGCCGCCTGTCCGCGCCCACATAGGCTCAGGTCACATGACCACCCGGCTGCTCGTGTACACCCGCACCACCGCCTACCGCCACGACTCCATTCCGGACGCCGTCACCGCCGTACGGACGCTGGGCGACTTCACCGTCGACCACACCGAGGACCCGGCGGCCCTGGAGGCCCCGCTGGACGGGTACGCGACCGTCGTCTTCCTCTCCACCAGCGGCGAGGTGCTCACCCCGGCCGGACGGGAGCGCCTCGCCGAGTACGTCGAGTCGGGCGGCGGCTTCGCCGGCGTGCACGCGGCGGCCTGCACCGAGTACGACTGGCCGTACTACGGCGAACTCCTCGGCGCCCGCTTCGACCGCCACCCCGCCCTGCAGCCCGGGAAGGCCCTCGTCGAGGACCGCGACCACCCCGCCACCCGCCATCTGCCCGCCGTCTGGGACTTCACCGACGAGTGGTACGACTTCCGCACCAACCCGCGCGACCGGGTCCACGTCCTCGCCACCGCCGACGAGTCCTCGTACGAGGGCGGAGCCATGGGCGCCGACCACCCGCTCGTGTGGTGCCGCGAACAGGGTGCGGGCCGCGTCTTCTACACGGCCCTCGGTCACACGTCGGCGGCCTACCGGGACGCGGACTTCCTGGCCCACCTGCGGGGTGGGATCAACTGGGCGGCCGGGCTGGAGAACTGAGGGAACGCGCCGCCCAGTGACGTTTCTGCGGTGAACCGCCTGCGCCATCGGAGTGAGTGAGGCCCGCACGGGCACGGCGCTCCCGCCCGGCCCCGGAGATCCTCTTGACCCGACACGGAACACGGCAGGAGGAGCCGGGACATTGAGCTACGGGACCAAGCTGCGCGAGCGGATCGCCGCACCGGACACGACCCCGCTGATCGGCGTGTACGACATGTACTCGGCGTCGCTCGCGGCCCAGCACTACGACGCCCTGTTCGTCTCCGGCTTCGGCTTCGCCGCCTCCCACTACGGGCTGCCTGACATCGGGTTCATCGCCTGGCCGGACATGCTGGCCTTCGTCCAGCGCCTGCGGGGCGCCTTCCCCGGCCACCACCTGCTGGTCGACATCGACGACGGTTACGTCGACCCGGAGGTCGCCTGCCATGTCGTGGACGGTCTGGAGCGGGCCGGGGCGTCGGGGGTGATCCTGGAGGACCAGAAGCGGCCGCGCCGCTGCGGGCACGCCGACGGCAAGCAGGTGCTGCCGCTGCCCGAGTACCTCGCCAAGCTGGAACTGGTGCTCGCCACCCGCCGGGACCTGGTCGTCGTCGCCCGCACGGACGCCACCGAGGAGGACGACATCGCGCACCGCGCCAAGGTCCTCGCCGCCACGGACGCGGACGTCGTCCTCGTCGACGGGGTCCGCAGCGTGGAGTGGATCCGCCGGATCCGCGACGTGGTCGGCGACAAGCCCCTGCTCTTCAACCAGATCGCCGGCGGCAAGTCCCCCCGCCTCTCCCTGACCGAACTCACCGCCCTCGGCGTCGACGTCGCCATCTACAGCACCCCCTGCCTGTTCGCGGCCCACGAAGCGATCCACTCCGCCCTCACGGAACTCAGGCGGACGGACGGCCGGCTGCCGGCGGTGGACGACGACGACGGCGTCGGCGTGCGCACCGCCACCCGGCTGCTGGAAGGGAACATCGCACGGCTGCGGACGGCGCCGGAGCGTACGCGAGGCTGAGCCGAGGAGGGCGCGACGCGTCACCCTCCGGGCGCGTCCGTGCTCGCCCGCTCCACCAACCGCGTCGACAGCTCCGTCCGCGTCCCCTCCGGCCGCTCCCCGTCCATCATGCGCACCAGCAGCCGCAGGGCCGTCGCCGCCATCTCGGCCAGCGGCTGGCGGACGGTGGTCAGGGCCGGGGTGGTCCAGCGGGACTCGGGGAGGTCGTCGAAACCGACGACGCTGATGTCGCGCGGAACGCTCAACCCCCGTTCCGCCAGGGCCTGGTAGACGCCGAGGGCCATACGGTCGGAGCAGACGAAGACGGCCGTCGGGGGCTCGGGCAGGTCGAGGAGTTCCCGCATGCGGTGGCGGGCGACGGACTCGTCGAAGCCGCCGTGGCGGATGTACTCGGGGCGGTGGCCGAGGCCCGCCGAGGCCAGGGCCGAACGGTAGCCGGCGATCCGGGCGTTGCTGCACATCTTGCGGCGCGGGCCGGCGATCACCGCGATCCGCTCGTGGCCGAGGGCCAGCAGGTGCTCGGTCGCCGTCACCCCGCCCTGCCAGTTCGCCGCGCCCACCGACACCACGCCCGACGGCGGCTCGACCACCGGGTCGATCATCACGAACGGGATCCGGTGCTGCTCCAGCCAGAGGTACTGGGACTCCGTCAACTCGGCCAGGTTGAACAGCACTCCGGCCGAACCGCGGGCGGTCAGCTTGTCCAGCCAGCCGCGCTGCGGGCGGCCCGCCCGGGTGCGGGACAGCGCGGCCGAGACCACGACGTCCAGGCCCGCGTCGTGGGCCGCCTCCTCCACACCGTGCAGCACCGCCCCCGACCAGGAACTCTCGAGCGAGTGCACGACGAGATCGACCAGCCGGGGCGGCTTCGTCGCGTCGAAGCGCGGTCTGCGGACGTAACCGAGCCGGTCCAGCGCCTCCGTGACCCGGCGGCGGGTCTCCGGGGCCACGTCCTCACGGCCGTTGACCACCTTGGAGGCGGTCGGTACCGACACCCCCGCCTCACGCGCCACGACCGCCAGCGTCGGTCCGGCCGTCACGCTCGCACTTGCCGTGCGGACCATCGGGAACCACCTCTCCGGCCCGCCCGAGGGCCAGCGAAAGTTCGACCACCGCCCTTTCGGAGCCGACCCTGACCGACGGCTCGCAGAAAGCGCTTGCTATCCTAGGTGTGCCTCAGCGTGACGTGAAGACACCAGGAGTGGCCGGCTCCGCAGCGGGGCGGAAACGTGCAGACCCGTGAAGTCCCGTGAAGTCCCGTGAAGACCCGTGAAGTCCTGATCGGCCCCGACACAGCTCACAACGGCGTGCACGTCAGGCGGAAGTCGCGGAAGTCGGCGGTGAACGACGCGTCGACCAGATCCCGGGCATGGATGCCGACCAGAGTGCCGGTGAACCGGAGGCGATCGGCGTGGTCGTCGGAGAGCCGGCCGCAGTCCAGCGGAGGCCCCACCGGCGTACGCACCCCCTCACGCACGTACCAGAATCGGGCCTCGGCCCCGTCGACGCTCACCCCCACCGTGAGCGGCACACCCGCGTCGACCTCCACGACCGCCGCCTGCCGCGCACCCCTCTCGTCGCGCTCCAGCACACTGAGCACGGTCCGGCCGCCGCCGGCCTGCCCTTCCCCGCGCCACTGCTGCCCACGCTGCGGCTCGCCCTCGGGCTCCGCCCAGGTCAGATCGAGCGAGAGGTACGCCTCCGCGTCATACCGCAGCACGAGTCCCGCGGCTTGCGTGAAGGTGGACGGACGTGCCTCGACGGTGACGTGCGCTGTTGCCCTGTGCTCCGTGAGGCGCTGCGCGAGCAGGCTCTGCGCCCAGCGGGACTCCGGCCCGTGCCGGCCACGGAGCCGGATCCAGCCCGGGCGGGAGGTGACGTCCGCCCAGGAGGGGTCCGGGGGTTCACGCAGAGTGCTCCAGGGCCAGCCCAACGGGGCCTGTGGGGCGACCGGTTGACGGGGGTGAGGGGTAGGGCTCGTCGGTACCTCCACCTCGACCGCCGGATGCCAACCGCCCTGCCGTAGGCGGGGCCTGCCGTCCGTGTCCCACGTGACCGCCTGGATCGCGGTCTCGCGGCCGAGGGTGCAGCGGGGGCCGTGCGGTGTGTCGAGCGGGCGGGCCGTGAGATGGCTCAGGAACCACTCACCGCCCGGCGTCCGCACCAGCTCCGCGTGTCCCGCCTTCTGCAACGGCAGCTTCGGGTCGTCCCGGGAGGTCAGCAGCGGGCGGTCGTCGAGCTCGTACGGGCCGGTGAGCCGACGGCTGCGGGCCGTACGGACACCGTGCTCGAAACCGGTTCCGCCCTCGGCGAGCACGAGGTGGTACCAGCCGTCCCGGCTGATCAACTTCGGCCCCTCGATGAGACGTTCGTGCTGGAGCAGCAGATGCGTGCCGCCTCGCGGGGCGAGCGTGTCGCGGTCCAGTTCCGTCAGGACGATCCCCGCGAAGCGCTGTCCGCCGGGGCGATGGTCGTTCTGGAGATTGAGCAGCCACAGCCGGCCGTCCTCGTGGAAGAGGGCGGGGTCGAAACCGTGACCCGGCACGCGGCGCGGCTCCGTCCAGGGGCCGGCCACGTCGGGGGCGGTGCTGACGTACGTGTCGAGGTCGAAGTACGGCGTGCCGACGGATCGTACGACCGCGTAGACCACCCAGAAGCGCTCGCCGTCCCAGCTCAGGGAGGGCGCCCAGATGCCGCCCGAGTCGGGGACACCGGCCAGCGTTCCGCCGGGGGCGGCGCCCTGGACGTGGCCCGCGTACTCCCAGTGGGCCAGGTCCCGGGAGCGGTGGAGGGGGATGGTCGGGAACCACTCGAAGGAGCTGGTCGCTGTGTAGTACCAGTCGCCGACGCGGATCAGGGAGGGGTCGGGGGCGAAGCCGCGGATGACGGGGTTGCGGGCTACGGTCGGGTGTACGCGGTCGTCGGGAAGGTCGCCCGGGCGGTCGCCGGATGGTTCGGGGTCTGCGGTCGGCGGTGGGGTGCCGACGGTGTTCGGGCGGGTGTCTTCGGTGTGCGGTCCTGTGTCCTTGGTGTGCGGCCCCGTGTCGCCGGTATCCAGTCGGCTGTCTTCAGTGCGCGGTCCCGAGTCGGTGGTATGCAGTCGGGGATCTGCGGTGTCCGGTCCCGCGTCGCCGGTATGCAATGGACTGTCGTCCGCGTGCGGCCGGGTGTCACCGGTATGCAGTCGGGTGTCTCCGGTCTGCGACGCGGTGTCGCCGGTATGCAGTCGGGTGTCTCCGGTCTGCGACGCGGTGCCGCCGGTATCCAGTCGAGTGCCTCCGCTCTGCGATCGCGTGTCTTCTGTCTGCGCTCCGGTGTCTCCGGTCCGCGGTCCGGTGCCGTCGGCGACGGCATGCACTCGGACGTCCCCGGTCCTCACTTGAGCGCCCCCAGGGTGACCCCGGTCCGCCAGTAGCGGCGCATCGCCACCATCATGATCGCCATCGGGATGATGGACAGCAGCGCGCCGGTGAGCACCAGGCTGGTCACGTCGACGCCGGACTCCATCTTCTTGCCGGTCCAGTGGTACAGCCCCAGGTTGAGGGTCCAGTTCTCCTCGCCGCGCAGCACGGTCAGCGGGAGGAAGAAGGCGTTCCAGGTGTTGACGAAGGCGAGCAGGAACACCGTGGCGCCGCCCGTCGTCATCATGCGCAGCACGATGCTGAAGAAGATGCGCAGTTCCCCGGCGCCGTCGAGGCGGGCCGCCTCCAGCAGCTCGAACGGGATCGTGGACTCGGTGTAGACCTTGGCCAGGTAGACGCTGAACGGGTTGATCAGGCAGGGGATGAGCATCGCCCAGGGAGTGTCGACGAGGCCGATCTCCGAGAACATCAGGTACAGCGGCAGCGTCAGCAGGGCGAGCGGGATCAGGAACGAGCCCACGACGCACGCGAAGACCACACTGCGCCCGGGGAAGTCGAAGCGGGCCAGCCCGTAGCCCGTGGCGAGGGCGACGAGGGTGCCGCCGAGCGAGCCGACTCCCGCGTACAGGAAGGAGTTGGCGGTCCAGCGCAGGAAGATGCCGTCGTCGTAGGTGAACACCTGGTGCAGGTTGTCCCACAGGTGCCAGTCGGAGAACCACATGCCGTTCGACTGGTACAGGCCGATGCGGTCCTTGGTGGCGGCGACGATCAGCCACCACACCGGGAACAGGCTGTAGACGCTGGCCAGGCTCAGCCCGATGAGGAGGAAGCGCTGGCCGCCGCGCGAGCGCGTGGCCGCATCCGGCCGGGTGCGGCGGCGGAGGGCCGGCGTCGCGGACTTCGCGGCCCGGTCTTCGGTGAGCGTCATCAGTCGGCCTCCCTCGAAGTCAGCCGGTAGAAGAGGAAGGAGGCGATGCCGAGGATGAGGGCGAGCAGCACCGACAGGGCCGCGGCGTAGTGGTAGTTGTTGGCGCTGAACGCCTCGTTGTAGATGATCATGATCGGGGTGAAGCTGTCGGTCACCGTCTGCGGGGTGACGTTCCGGAACAGCGCGGGCTCGTTGAAGATCTGCAGCATCTGGATGATGGAGAGCAGACCGGTCAGCACCAGGGCCCCGCGCACATGCGGGATCTTGATGCTCAGCGCGATCCGCGGCTCGGAGGCACCGTCCAGCCGCGCCGCCTCGAACAGCTCGCGGGGCACACCCTGCAACGCCGAGTAGATGATCACCATGTTGTAGCCGATGCCGTGCCAGGTGAGCAGGTTGCCGATGGACGGCCAGACCATCGACGGCGCGAAGAAGTCCCAGTGGAACCCGAAGAAATCGCCGAGGGGCGTCAGCGGCCCCACGAGCGGGCTGTACAGGTTGACCCACACGATGGCGGCGACCACTCCGGGGATCATGTACGGGACGAGCAGCAGGATCCGGAAGCGGCCGGCCGCCCGTGCGGTGACCGCGTCCAGCAACAGGGCGAGCACCAGGCTGATCCCGAGCATCAACGGGATCTGGACGCAGGCGAACAGGAACACCCGCAGGACGGAGCCGACGAACGCCGAGTCGGTCAGGCCCTGCCGGTAGTTGTCCAGGCCGACGAACTTCTCCGTCGCCCCGCCCAGGCCCAGCCCGGACTGCTGCTCCAGGAACAGCGACTGGTAGACGGCGTAGCCGATCGGCAGGAGGTAGAGGAACACGAAGCCGAGCTGGAAGGGCACCGTGAACGCGGCACCCTTCCAGCGCTGGGAGCGAATCATCTGCGGTGCCTCAGCCCTCGACGCTGATGCCGCGGGACTTGAGGTCCTTCACCGTCCACTCCTGCATGTGGGCCAGGAGATCGGTGACCTTCATCTGCTTGTTGACGACCTTGCCCCAGCCGTTCTGCAGCTCCGTGAACATGGCGGTCCAGTTCGGACCGAAGGTCCAGTCGGTGGTCACGGTGGCGAGGCTGTCCGTCACGACCTTCTTGCCCGGCTCGTAGTTCTTGCCGAGCAGCTTCTCGGAGATCGCCTGGTCGACGTACGCGCTGCTGTCTGCCAGCCCGGGCATCACGCCGCTGCCCGTGTCCGGGCTCGCCATGGTCTTGACCGCTGTGGGGTCGGTGGACATCCACAGCGCCGTCTCGGCGGCCTGCTTCTGGTGCTTGCAGTCCTTGGAGACCAGCGTGAGGTTGCCGCTCTGGTTGGTCCCGGCCGGCGTCTTGGGCGCGTCGCCCTTGAACGTCGGCCACGGCGACAGCGCCCACTGCCCGAAGGACTTGGTGAAGTTGTTGACCATGCCGGACATCTGCCAGGTGGAGATCTGCCGGGTCGCCGTGCCGCCGTTGTCGTAGTTGCGCTGCACGGCCGCGTAGTCGGCGAAGGACAGCTTGGAGTTCAGGTCGTTGTCGATGATGTCCTGGATCACCTTGGCGGCCTTGAGGCTGCCCTCGTCCTGGAAGTTCACCTTCCAGGAGTTGCCGTCGATGGCGTACCAGTGGGCGCCGGCCTGCATGGCGAGCACCTCCAGGGTGCTCGGGTCCTCACCGGCGTAGTTGGTGATCTTGACGTTGTGCTTCTTCAGCACCTTGCCCGCGGCGATGAAGTCGTCCCAGGTCGCGGGGGCCTTCAGGCCGTACTTCTGGAAGATGTCGGTGCGGTAGATCGTGAAGGCGGGCGCCGAGGCGGTGGGCACGCCGTAGACCTTGCCCTGCACCGTGCCGCTCGCCCAGGAGCCGGCGTTGAACTTGTCCTTGCTGGACTCGACGTACTGGGTGATGTCGGCGAGCGCGTCCTGCGAGACCCAGCTGGTCACGTACTCGGCGGTGTTCTGCAGCAGGCAGGGCGGGTTGCCCGCCTTGACCGCGTTGGCCAGCTGCTTCTGCATGGTGAGCTGGTCGGTGACCTTGGTGTACTTGAGCTGGACGTCCTTGTGGGAGGCGTTGAACGCCTTGACGACGGCCTCCTGGCCGTTGGCCCAGCCCCAGAAGTCGAGGGTGACCGGGCCGGAGGACTTCGGGGACGAGTCGTCGTCTCCGGAGCCGCCGCAGGCGGTGAGCAGACCTGTCAGTGCGAGTCCCGCAACGGTGGCGCGGGCGACCCTTCTCCGGGGGCTGGTGAAGTTCATCTGACCGTGATCCTTCGGGAAGTAGGCGTCTCGGAAACGAGGAACGGCGGCTCGGTACTGGCCAGGAACGGCGGCCGGAGGACATCGGCTCGCGGTTGCGGGGGGTCGGCCAAGCGGAAGCGGTAGTAACCGGTTGCTGTGGACGGTAGGCCCAGCAGTTCCGCCTTATCAAGAGGTGTGCAGGAAAAAGTTACGGAAGAGCAGGTCAGAGCGCGGGAAACCGGTTACGGAAACTTTCGGTCAGCGCCTCTGCGGGGCAGCCACACCTAACGCACGCCGGTGGCCGGCCGTCGCGTTCACGCGTGCCGCCTCGGCGGCCGCACCGAGTTGCGTACGACGACATGGGTGCCCAGCACCAGGTGCTCGCCGTCCCCGCCGCCCTTGCGCCGAGCCGCCGGGCCGGCGCCCTCGCGCCGGTCGGCCACCGCGCGCAGGGCGACGCGGCCCATCTCCTCGTACGGCACGTGCACGGTGGTCAGCTGCGGCGTGAGCTGGGAGGCGAGCGGAATGTCGTCGTAACCGACGATCGAGACGTCGTCCGGCACGCGCAGGCCCTCCGCGCGCAGCGCCTGCATGGCGCCCGCGGCGACGACGTCGGTCCCGGCGAGCACGGCGGTGAAGTCCGGGGTGTCGTGCAGGGCGGCCACGACGGCCGCGTACCCGTGCTCGTCGTCGTACGGACCGTGCCGCACCAGGCCCGGGTCGAACGGCACCCCGTACGCCTCGAAGGCCCGCCGCGCGCCCTTCAGCCTGCCCTGGGCCGTGGTGAGTCCGGCGGGTCCGGGCAGGACCAGCACCCGGCGGTGGCCCGCGGACAGCAGATGGCTGGCCATGGCGTAGGCGCCGGACTCGTTGTCGTAGTCGACCGTGGTGGCCGGGACGTCGCCCTCCAGGGGTGGCCGGCCGACCAGGACGAGGTGCGAGCCCGCGGCGTCGAGGGAACGCGCGAAGCGGGCCATGCGCAGCTGGTACTCCTCGAAGTCGTAGGCCCCGCCTAGCAGGACGACGGCGGCCACGCCCTGCTGACGCATCAGATTGACCAGGGCGAGTTCACGCTCGGGGTCGTCGCCGGTGGTGCCGACGAGGGACAGCCAGCCGCGCAGGGTGGCCGCGCCCTCGACGCCCTTCGCCACGTGCGCGAACGCGGCGCCGGTGATGTTGTTGATGAGGATCGCCACCGTCGGCGTGCCGCCCCCGGCGAGGGAGCGGGCGTGCGCGTTGGTGACGTAGTCCAGGTCGCGGACCACCTTCATCACGCGGCGGCGCAGCTCCTCGGAGACCGGGTAGTTGCCCGACAGCACGCGCGAGACGCTCGCCACGGAGACGCCCGCGCGCTCCGCCACGTCCCGGATCGTCGCCCGGCCGGCGTCGCCGATCGCCTTGCGCTGACTCACCGCTGCGGCTCCTTCACCGTCGTGCCCCGCTCACCGGGCGGGCCGGGGCCCGGTCCCGCGCCGGTGCCGAAACCGTATCCCATCGTTCCTCCAGGTGGCGCGGCCTGTGGACAACCTCCGGAAACGGTGCGGTGGCCCGCATCAGGCCACCCGGGCCAGGTCCGCGTGGTGCACCTCGTGGGCGAGGGGGAGACCGCCGGCCAGGCGCTCCAGCTCCTCGACGACGATGCGGCCGAGCCGCTCCAGCTCGTTGCCGAGGGAGCCCGCTATGTGCGGGGTGAGGAAGACGTTCGGGAGCCGGTAGAGGGGGGAGTCGGCGGGCAGCGGCTCGGGCTCGGTGACGTCGAGGACCGCGTGCAGCCGGCCGGAGACCAGCTCGTCGGTGAGGGCGGCGTGGTCGACCAGGGCGCCCCGCGAGGTGTTGATCAGTACGCCGCCGTCGCGGACCAGGGCCAGCCGGGCGCGGTCGAGCATGTGGTGGGTCTCGGGGATGTCGGGCGCGTGCAGGCTGACGATGTCGCTGTGCCGCAGCAGGTCCTCCAGGGACAGCAGCTGGGCGCCGAGCTCGGCGGCCTCGGCGGCGTCCACGTAGGGGTCGTGCAGCAGGACCTCGAAGTCGTACGGCCGCAGCAGTTCCAGCAGGCGGCGGCCCACGCGCGAGGCGCCGATGACGCCGACGCGGCGGCCGAGGTTGCCGGTGGCCGCGGTCTCGGCGGGGGTGGGGTGGGCGTGGGTGCGGCGGAAGCGCTCGCGGTGGGCGAAGGCGTCCTTCCCGGCGAGCAGGATCATCGCGAGGGTGTACTCGGCGACGGGGACGGCGTTGCCGGTGACCGCGCTGGAGACGGTGACCCCGTGGCTCCACAGGGGCTCGCCGACCAGGGAGCGCACGGAGCCGGCCGCGTGCAGGACCGCGCGCAGCCGGGGTGCCGCGGCCAGGGTGTCCGCGCCCAGGCGGGGGCAGCCCCAGCCGGTGATCAGGACGTCCGCACCGGCCAGCGCGGGGGCGGCGGCGGGGTCGGCGAAGTCCTGGACGACGAGCGCCGGGTCGAGGTCGGCCGTCCGCCGCAGCCGGGCCAGGAGCGGCGCGGGGAACAGCAGGGGGAGGTGCACCGGATCCATGGCGAACACGGCCCTGGGCAGCTGGGCGCTGGGCATGACTCTCCTGAGGTGCGTGGGAAACAGTTTCTGAAAGCGTCTTCTACCGTAGATCTCGCGCAGATGCGTGGTCAATCGGTCGGATGGATCGCCCGGACGGAAACCTTTCGAGGTGCAGTGGTGGCCAAATGGCCACTTCAGGGGCGTTGCTCCGGCGCTGGGGCGGCGGCCCGGCGGGAGTGGCGGAGCCTGCGGAAAACCTGTTTCTCGTGTCGGGGAGGGGTCGCGGCCGAGTGCGCCGTGACAACCGGCTGGGTGTCGCGTCGGCGGGACGTGGCGGTGCTGGGTCCGGTCCGGGTGGACTTCTGACCAGGTCGGCCCGGGGTGCGGAGTCGGCCCCTGGCATGGTCGATCACCGCAGGTCAGAGCGGGCCTTGTCGGGGTAGAAGTCGGGCCGTGTGAACTGCTCTCGCCTGCCGCCGACCCGGACAAAGAGTTTTCGAAAGTCTGCGCAGACCCTTGACGGGCCTGCGAGAGCGGAAGAAGCTCACCCCGCAACGCCATAGCAACCGGTTGCTACCTGTTACTGAGCTCACTGGCGCTTGCTGCGCTCACCGTGCCTGCCGCACTCAGCGCTCCCCGCGCCGCATCCGAACCCCCGACCCAGAAGGCGAGGCCTCCATGCGCTCCCATGCCGGTGCTCCTCCCAGCCGTCGCCGCTTCCTCGCCCTGTCGGCCGGCGGCGCCGTGGCCGGAGCGGCGGCGTTGAACGGCTGCGCGCTGCAGGTGTCCACCGGGGTCAGCGGCTCGGGCGAGACCGTGACCGTGATGGCCAAGGCCGACGACATCTCGCCGGAGCTGATCAAGCAGGCCCAGAAGGACATCGGCGTCAAGATCAACACGGTGCTGTACAGCCCCAGCAAGCTGATCGCGATGATGACCAACGGCAACCCGCCCGACCTGGTGCGCGGCGTCGGCGCCGTGGACGCGCCGTACTTCGCGGCCCGGGGCGTGATGGAGAACCTGGACCCGTACTTCGCCAAGAGCGGTGTCCTCAAGCTCGACGACCTGGACCCGGTCAACGACCTGTGGCGCTACGACGGCCGCACCCAGGGCAAGGGCCCCCGCTACGGCATGGCGAAGGACTTCTCCCAGGACTCCATGTTCTGGTACAACACCGCGCTCTTCGACGACGCGGGGGTCGACTATCCGCCGGAGCTGGAGCCGGTCACGTACGACGAATGGCTGGACAAGGCCAAGCGGCTCACCCGGCGCAAGAACGGCCAGACCACCGTGTTCGGCGGCAGCTACAACGGTGTGCTCACCCCCAATCTCCTGGCGAGCCTGGCGGTGGCCGCAGGCGGAAGCATCTTCAGCGACGACTTCTCCCGGGTCGACTTCACCACCCCCGAGGCCCGAAGGGCGCTGGGCTGGTACATCGACTACTGCCGGACCAAGGTCGGCCCGAGCATCATCCAGCCCGACCCCAACGTCTGGGACGGCCCCACCTTCCAGGCGAACCGGCTGGCCATGTCCAACTCGGGCTACTGGCTCGGCGGCCTGATCAACGCCGACGAGAAGCTGGCGCCGCTGTCCCGGCTCGCCCCCGCCCCGGTCTTCGAGGGCGGCCCGCGGATCAGCCCCTGTCAGGCCGGCACCGGCTTCTGGATACCGAGGAAGTCGCACAACAAGGACGCCGCCTGGCGGGTGTTCGAGTGGTTCTTCGGCGAGGCACCGGCCAAGGCGCGCGCCGCCGGCGGCTGGGGCATCCCGACCCTGAAGTCCCTGCGCTCGCTGATGCCCGCCCAGGAGGACTACCAGAAACGGGTGCTGAAGGTGCAGGAGGCCGAGCTGAAGCACTACTCGGTGATCGCCTTCACGCCCTACGCCACCGCGGACTCGCTCTACGCCCTCTTCAACCAGATCGCCCCGGCCGCGATGAACGGCGACATCTCCGTCGACACCCTCGCGCGGCGCCTGAACTCGGCCATGAACGAGCAGCTCAAGCGTGGTAAGGAGCAGGTGGGATGACGGTCGATCAGATGCCCTCCGTCACGGACCGGCGAGGCCCGGCCCAGGTCGCCGGCCGAGCGCGGTCACGGCCGCGTTCCTCCATGACCGCACGCAGGCACCGGGCGTTCTACATGTTCGCCTCGCCCTGGATCGCCGGGTTCGTGCTGCTGACCATCGCGCCCATGGCGTACGCGCTGTGGCTCAGTTTCACCACGTTCGACGGCATCTCGCCCAACTGGCGCTACGTCGGACTCGGAAACTACCGCGAGCTGTTCTCCGACCCGCAGACGTGGAAGGCCCTGGGGCGCACGGGACTGTTCGCGGTGACCTCGGTGCCGCTGTCGATCGTCGCGGGGCTCTCACTCGCCGTTCTGGTCAACCGGCCGCTCAGGGCGCGCGGCCTGTTCCGCACCCTGCTGTACCTGCCCGCGGTGGTGCCGCCGGTGGGTGCGGGCCTCGCGTTCAAGCAGCTCTTCGACCAGAACTCCGGTGCCGCCAACGGCGTCCTGAACCTCTTCGGCATCGACGCCCTGGGCTGGCTCGCCGACCCCTACGCCCGCTACGTGCTGATCATGACCGTGCTCTGGACGGCCGGAAACATCATGATCATCTCGTTGGCCGGGCTCCAGGACATCCCCCGCGAACTTCTCGAAGCGGCCCGCATCGACGGAGCGAGCGCCTGGCGGAGCTTCCGCAGCATCACCGTGCCGCTGCTGTCACCGGTGCTGCTCTTCCAGACCGTGACCGGCGTGATCGCCTCGGTGCAGACCATCATGCCGCTGCTCCTGGCCCCGGACCCCACCCCGGCCGGCATCACCGCGCTCCCGCAGTCCAACTACCTCTACATGATGCACGTGTTCGCGGAGTACTTCGCGTTCGGCCGCTACGGCTACGCCTCCGCGCTGCTGTGGGTGCTCTTCGTCCTGATCCTCGTCGTGACCGGACTGATCTTCAGGTTCACGTCCGGCGTGGTGTTCTACAACGTCGACCCGGAGGCGAAGAAGTGACCGCCACCAGCCTGACCGCGAAGTCCTCGGCGTCCCCGGCCCGGGTGCGGATACGCGCCAACCGTCTCGTTCTCTACACCGTTCTCGTCGTCATCACCGGGCTGTTCCTCGGCCCCTTCGGCTGGCTGGTCCTCTCCGGACTGAAGACCCCGGCCGAGCTGGCCGCGTCGCCCGTGCACTGGGTGCCCGAGCCGTTCCAGTGGCACAACTTCGTCGACGCCTTCAACCTGATCGACTTCCTCGGCTACGCCCGCAACTCCCTGATCATCGCCCTCATCTACGCCACCCTCGTGACCCTCAGTTCGGCCTGGGTCGGCTACGGCTTCGCCCGGCTGAGCGCGCCCGGCAAGAAGTGGCTGTTCGGCATCCTGCTCGGCTCGATGATGCTGCCCCAGATGGTCACGCTCCTCCCGACCTATCTGATCTTCGCGAAGCTGGGCATGGTCGACACCTACTGGCCGTGGGTGCTGTGGGGGCTGTCCGCCGCACCGTACCTGGTCTTCCTCTTCCGGCAGTTCTTCGCCGGCCTGCCCCGCGAGCTGGAGGAGGCCGCGATCGTCGACGGCTGCGGCTACGCCCAGATCTTCTGGCGGATCTTCCTGCCGCAGTCCTGGCCGGTGCTCTCCGCGAGCTTCGTGATCGCCTTCACCTGGACCTGGGGCGACTACATCGCCCCGCAGCTGCTGCTGTCCACCGACCGCACCACGCTCGCCGTCGCGGTGATGTCCACCTATGTCACCACAGCCGGCACACCCGTCACCAACCTCCAGGCCGCGGCCTCCGTGATGTACGTCGTGCCCATCCTGCTGATCTTCCTCGTCGCCCAGCGCGGCTTCGTCACCGGAACGTCCACCACCGGCCTCAAGTAACCGCTGTCTCTCCCCATCTGTCTCTCATCTCGCCCTTCGCTAAGGAAACTTCGCCATGAACGACACCCAGAGCACCGGCCTGACCCGGCGCACCGTTCTCCAGGCCGCGGGTGCCGCCGCAGCCGCGTACTCCCTGGTCGGCGCGGCCGCCGGCACCGCGAGAGCGGACGGCGCCCCCGCATCGACCGACAAGCTGGTGGTGTACCCCATCCCCAGCGGGGTCCCCACCAACTCGAGCTACTCCGTCAAGGCCCGTACGCCTGGCGGCGAATGGCAGACGGTGCCCGTCTACCGCGCCAGGGCCAAGCAGATCGACGCGAACACCGGCAGCGGGCCGGTCTTCAACTCCTCCGTCGCCATGTTCGACTTCAAGGGCACCGTCGAGGTCGCCGTCACCTCCGCCAAGGGCGCCATCGGCGCCGCGCGGATCCGCCCCCTGTCGTACGGCACCCAGTTCACGGTGGACGGCGCCACGGTGAGCTTCACCCTGACCGAGCCGCGCAACCTCTCGATCGAGATCGACGGCGACATCTTCAACAACCTGCAGCTGCACGCCAACCCGATCGAGACGCACGTCCCCGACCCCGACGACCCGGACGTCATCTACTTCGGCCCCGGTCTGCACAAGACCACCGACGGTGTGGTGAAGGTGCCCAGCGGCAAGACGGTCTACCTGGCCGGCGGCGCGGTGCTGACGTCCCGGGTGGAGTTCCACCAGGTGGAGAACGCCCGGCTGCGCGGTCGCGGCGTGATCTACAACTCGGCGAACGGCGTCCTGGTCGAGTACTCCCAGAACATCGAGATCGACGGCGTCATGGTGCTCAACCCGAGCAGCGGCTACGCGATCACCGTCGGCCAGTCGAAGCAGGTCACCATCCGTGACTTCCACTCCTACAGCCACGGCCAGTGGGGCGACGGCATCGACATCTTCTGCAGCGAGGACGTCCTGATCGACCGCGTCTACATGCGCAACGCCGACGACTGCATCGCGATCTACGCCCACCGCTGGGACTACTACGGCGACTGCCGCAACATCACCGTCCGCGACTCCACCCTCTGGGCGGACGTCGCGCACCCGATCAACGTGGGCACGCACGGCAACACCGACAAGCCGGAGACCATCGAGAACCTCGTCTTCAGCAACATTGACATTCTCGACCACCGCGAACCGCAGATGGACTACCAGGGGTGCATCGCGCTCAACCCCGGTGACAGCAACCTGCTGCGCAACGTCCGCGCCCAGGACATCCGGGTGGAGGACTTCCGCTGGGGCCAGCTGATCAACATGCGGGTCATGTTCAACAAGAGCTACAACACGTCGGTCGGGCGGGGCATCGACGGGGTGTACATCAAGAACCTGACCTACAACGGCACCCACGCCAACCCGGCGATCATGGTCGGCTACGACGCGGACCACGCCATCAACAACGTCACCTTCCAGAACCTCGTCATCAACGGCAAGTTCATCGGAAACGGGATGAAGAAGCCCGGCTGGTACAAGTTCACGGACATGATGCCGGCCTACGCCAACGAGCACGTGCTGAACATGCGGTTCCTGAACAGCACCGAGGCCACCTCCGCCAACGCGCCGCAGATCACCAGCCCGGACCAGGCCACCGCCACCAAGAACCAGGTCTTCAACCACCTGATCACGGCGAGCGAGCTGCCGACGTCGTTCGACGCGGAGGGACTGCCGAAGGGGCTGACCATCGACACCGCGACCGGCCTGATCTCCGGTACCGCCCGGGACAACGTCGGGACCTTCACCGTCACCGTGAAGGCGGCCAACAGCGTCGGCACCGCGACGCAGAACGTCACCCTCACCATCCAGCACGCGTGATGCGGCCCTTCTGAACCATGGAGTCACCCGTGCTTCCTCTCAGCCGACGCACCTTCCTCGGCGCGACGGGGCTCGTGGTCGCGGCCGGAGGCGGACTGCTGTCCGCCTCCGCGGCGGCGGCCTGGGCCCAGGACGACAAGACCCGGCTGCGGGCCTTCGCCCACCCCGGACTGCTGCACAGCGCCGCCGACCTCGCGCGGATGAAGTCCGCGGTCGCCGCACAGGAAACGCCCATCTACGACGGTTACCTGGTGTTCGCGGCCCACGCCCGCTCGAAGGCCACGTACACGATCCAGAACACCGGCCAGATCACCTCCTGGGGGCGCGGCCCCACCAACTTCCAGAACCAGGCCGTCGCCGACTCGGCCGCCGCCTACCAGAACGCGCTGATGTGGTGCGTCACCGGCAACCGCGCCCACGCGGACAAGGCCCGGGACATCCTCAACGCCTGGTCGGCGTCGCTCACGGCGATCACCGGGGCCGACGGCCCGCTCGGCGCCGGTCTGCAGGCGTTCAAGTTCGTCAACGCGGCGGAGCTGCTGCGCCACAGCGACTACGACGGCTGGGCGGACACGGACATCGCCCGCTGCGAGCGGTCCTTCCTGGACGTCTGGTATCCGGCGGTATCCGGTTACATGCTCTACGCCAACGGCAACTGGGACCTCACGTCCCTTCAGTCGATCCTGGCCATCAGCGTGTTCTGCGAGGAGCCCACGCTCTTCGACGACGCCCTCCGCTTCGCCGCGGCCGGCGCGGGCAACGGCAGTGTGCGCAACCGCGTCGTCACCGACGCCGGACAAGGGCAGGAGTCCGGCCGCGACCAGGGCCACGAGCAGCTCGCCGTCGGCCTGATGGGCGACGCCGCGCAGGTCGCCTGGAACCAGGGCGTCGACCTGTGGGGCTTCGCCGGCAACCGCATCCTCGCCAACGCCGAGTACGCCGCCCGCTACAACCTCGGCGGCGACGTCCCCTTCACCCCCGACCTCGACCGCACCGGCAAGTACATCAAGAAGACCGTCTCGGCCGTCGGACGCGGCACCCTGCCGCCGATCTACGAGATGTACTACGCCCACTACGCCGGCGTCCGCGGCCTCGACACCCCGTACACCAAGGCGGCCGTCTTCCGCGGCACGGGCGGCGCCCGCGTCGTCGAGGGCAGCAACGACGACCTGCCCAGCTTCGGCACCTTCACCTACGCCGGCACCCGGGCTCCCGCACCGACCGCGCCGACGGCCCCGGCCGGCGTCACGGCAGCCGGCGCCGACCGCAGCGTCACGGTGACCTGGCTCCCGTCGGCCTGGGCCGACACGTACACGGTTCTGCGGGCCGATGCCGCCGACGGGCCGTACGAGAAGATCGCGTCCGGGGTCGACGGCACATCGTATACAGACCACGGTGTGCGACCGGGTCGCGCCTACTACTACACCGTCACCGCCACCAACTCCCAGGGCGCCAGCGACAGTTCCGCCTGGGCGGCGTCCACCGCCGGCCTTCCCGCCCCCTGGTCGACCCAGGACGTCGGGGCCGTGAAGATCCCCGGCGCGGCGCTCTTCGACGGCGAGCGGTTCGTACTGGAGGCGAGCGGCACCGCCGACACCTACCGAGTGGCGCACCTCCCGCTGCCCGGCGACGGCACGGTCACCGCGCGCATCGTGTTCCCGCTCAGCTCGCAGTACTCCAAGATCGGTGTCACCCTCCGCGACTCCCTCGCCGCGGACGCCGCGCACGCCTCGATGCTGATCCAGGGCCTGCCCCTGCACACCTGGAGCGGCGTGTGGACCGTACGCCCGAGGACCGGGGCGCCGGTGTCCGCCACCGGCAGCACCCCCGTGCCGCCCAGCCAGCGGCAGGCGATCACCACCAGCGCCTCCTTCCCCATCTCCGACCTCGGGGAACTGCCCGAGTCGGCGACACCGCTCGAGGCCCCGTACGTCGAGGGCGCGGGCGACGGCTACCGGCTGCGCATGCCGTACTGGGTGCGCGTCACCCGCAAGGGCCGGCGCTGCACCGGAGCCATCTCCCCGGACGGCGTCCACTGGACCGAGGTCGGCTCCAGCGAGGTGGAGCTGGGACGCACCGCGTACGCGGGCCTCGCCCTCACCTCCTGCCTCGGCGTCGACGAGACGTACGCCGAGACCGGCACCGGTGCCTTCGACAGCGTCACCGTGACGTCGTCGACCGGCGAGGTGTGGAGCACGCCGCGCCCCCGGCGCACCGCCGGCGATCTGCGGGCGACCGCCGGCGCCGACGCCGTGGAGCTGGCCTGGACCGACCCGGACCTCTCGGCGCGGTACAGGGTGCTCCGGGCCACCGCCGCGGACGGCCCGTACCGGACGATCGCGACCGGCGTGGGCCCGGTCGGGTTCGGCACCCGCATCCGGTACGCGGACGCCACCGGAACGCCCGGCACGACGTACCACTACGTCGTGGCCAAGTCCGTCGGCGGCGGACGCGGACCGCTCTCGCGGCCCGCCGCCGCGACGATGCCGACCCCGTCCGTCCCCGCACTCACCTCCGCGGCCGGCGCGTTCGCGAACAAGGGCGTGCCCTTCCGGTATCCGCTGCGGGCCTCGCACGAACCCGTACGCTTCACCGCTGACGGCCTGCCCGACGGACTGCGCCTGGACAAGCGCACCGGCTGGGTGTCCGGAACGCCCACCGAGACCGGCGAGTTCACCGTCACCGCCACCGCGGGCAACGCCGCCGGCGACGGGACCGGCACGCTGAAGCTCACCGTCGGCACCCCGCCGCCCGACCCGTGGACGTACGGCGACCTCGGTGACGTGGTCCTCGACGACCGCGCCTTCGGAACCCTCGGTGTGGTGGCCGTCAGGACCCCCGGCAGCACGGCGTACGAGGACGGGACCTTCGTCGTCCGCGGGGCCGGGACCGACCTCAACGTCAACGGCCAGGGAATGACAGGGCAGTTCGTACGTCGGCCGGTCACCGGTGACTGCCAGGTCACCGCACGGCTCGTCTCCCGCGAGGGGGCGAGCGGCGACCGGGTCGGACTGCTCATGGCCAAGTCCCTGTCCCCGTTCGACCAGGCCGCCGGAGCGATCGTCACCGGCGGCGCCACCGCGCAGCTCATGCTGCGCAGGACCGTCGCCGGCGCCTCCGCCTTCTCCGGCAACGGCACGGTCACCCTGCCCACGCTGCTGCGGCTGACGCGCACCGGGACCGCCTTCAGCGCAGCCTTCTCCACCGATGACGGCGTCAACTGGACCCCCCTCGCCGCGGGAGAGATCCCCGGCTTCGGTGACGCCCCCTACTACGTGGGCCTCGTGGTCTGCTCCCGCAACCCCCTGGCCCGCAGCACCACGCGATTCAGCGAGGTGAGCATCACCCCCATGTAGATCCATGTGATTGGAGCTGCACCGCAATGAGCCGCATTTCCCCCCACGAGCACCTCCGACGCGGCGAGGTGAGCCGCCGCGGTCTGATGAAGACCGCCGGCGGCCTCACCGCCGCCCTCGCCCTCGGCGCCACGGCCACCGCCACCACCGCCGACGCGGCGCCCGCCACCTTCACCCACCCCGGCATGCTGCACAACTGGGGCGACATCAACCGCGCCAAGGTCAGGGTCGCCGCGGGCGACGACCCCTGGCTGTCCGGCTGGAACAAACTCGTCGCCAACTCCCACGCGCAGTCCACCTGGACGGCCAACCCCCAGGCCACCGTCTACCGCGGATCCGGCTACCCCGAGAACTACGGGATCCTCTACAACGACATCGCCGCCGCCTACCAGAACGCCCTGCGCTGGCAGGTCGCCGGCACCGCCGCCAACGGCGACTGCGCCGTCCGCATCCTCAACGCCTGGGCGAACACCCTGACTTCCGTCCAGGGCAACGCCGACCGGTTCCTCGCCGCCGGGATCTACGGCTGGCAGTTCGCCAACGCCGCCGAACTCATGCGCGGCTACGCGGGGTTCGACCTCAACAGGTTCCGGCAGATGATGCTGAACGTGTTCTACCCGCTCAACAACCAGTTTCTGACCGGCCACAACGACGCCTGTATCACCAACTACTGGGCCAACTGGGACCTGTGCAACATGGCCTCGATCATGGCCATCGGGATCCTGTGCGACGACGGCGCCAAGTACGACCAGGCGGTGAACTACTTCAAGACCGGCGCCGGAAACGGTTCCATCCAGCACGCCGTACCGTTCCTGTACTCGAACGTCGAGGGCTACGACCTCGGCCAGTGGCAGGAGTCCGGCCGCGACCAGGGCCACACCGTCATGGGCATGGGCCAGATGGGCGCGATCTGTGAGATGGCCTGGAACCAGGGCGACGACCTCTACTCCTACGACGGCCGCCGCTTCATGAAGGCCGCCCAGTACGTCGCCAAGTACAACCTGGGCATGAACGTGCCCTACACCACCTACACCTGGGGCAGCGGCCAGAACTGCGCCCAGCAGTCGCAGACGGTCATCGGCTCCGGATCCCGCGGCCAGGTCCGCCCGGTCTGGGCCATGCTCCACTACCACTACAACCGGCGCCTGTACCTGGACGACAAGTACATCTCCCAGATGTGCTTCTCCGTCGCCCCCGAAGGCGGCGGCGGGGACTACGGATCCACCAGCGGCGGCTACGACCAGCTCGGTTTCGGCACCCTGATGTACGCCAAATAGCCCTGCGTGAGGCTCGTGCACCGGAATACCGGGCACCGCTGTGGTGCTCTGGTGTTACTGGTGCACGAGCGCGGCGAAGGGCTGGTGGGCAGATGACGGCAGGCCGGACGAACCCCCTGGCGAGGCCCCAGGCGGACCCCGTGGTCAGCACTCCGTACGGTGCCGTGCGCGGCCGGTACGAGCACGGCGTCGCCGTCTTCCGGGGCGTCCCCTACGGGGCACCCCCCTTCGGGCCCCGCCGGTTTCGCCCGCCCGAGCCGCCCGAGCCCTGGGACGGGGTGCGGGACGCGGGCGCCTTCGGGCCGACGCCGCCGAAACCGCCGTACTCCGAGGCCTTCGCGCAGTACCTGTCCGACCCGGTGGTGCCGGGGGAGGACTGTCTCAACCTCAACGTCTGGACGCCCGAGCCCGGGCCGGGCGGCCGGCTGCCGGTCCTGGTGTGGCTGCACGGCGGAGCGCTGACCCGGGGTTCCTCGGCGGTGCCCGTGTACGACGGGCGGCACTTCGCGCGGGACGGGATCGTGTTCGTCTCGATCAACTACCGGCTGGGCGTGGAGGGATACGGCCTGTTCCCGGACGCCCCCGCCAACCCCGGCCTGCGCGACCAGCTCGCCGCGCTGCGCTGGGTGCACGAGTCGATCGAGGCCTTCGGCGGCGACCCCGCACGGGTCACCCTGGCGGGGCAGTCGGCGGGCGCCATCAGCGCCGGCGCCCTGATCGCCGCTCCGCAGGCGCAGGGCCTGTTCCGGCGGGCCGTCCTGCAGAGCGGGCCGCCGGAGGCCTCCGAACGGGACAAGGTACGGCGGATGGTCCGCCGGATGGCGAACCGGCTGAAGATCCCCGCCACCGCGGAGGCCTTCGCCGCCGTCGACCGCGACCTGCTGCTGCGCACCCAGGCCGAGATCGGCAGACTCAGCAGCCCGGTCCTGGGCGGGCCCGCCTTCGGCATCGTCATCGACGGCGACCTCGTCCCGCGCGACCCCCTGCAGGCCCTGGTCGACGGCGAGGCGGCCCGCGACGCGGACCTGCTGCTGGGCTGGACCCGCGACGAGTACCGGCTGTGGCTGGTGCCGGGCGGCCTGCTGGAACGCGTCGACCGCCTCGGCGCCGTCGCCCTGGCCGGCGCCATGGCCCGCTGCCACTGCGGCCACGAGGTGCCGCGCGGCTATCGCGCCCTGCATCCCGAGGCCGGCACCGCCGAGACCGTCGGCCAGATGGTCACCGACCACCTGCTGCGCCTGCCGCTGCAGCGCCTGGCCGACGCCCGCCCCGGCTCGTCGTACGTGTACGAGTTCGCCTGGCCGTCGCTGCGGCCCGGACTCGGTGCCTGCCACGCGCTGGAGCTGGGCTTCGTCTTCGACACCGGGGACATACCCGAGTCCGCGAAGCTCGCCGGCGAGGGCGCCCCGCAGGAACTGGCCGACGCGATGCACGGGGCATGGGTGCGGTTCACGGCGACGGGCGACCCGGGGTGGGAGGCCTGGGATACGACGCATCCGGTGCGTGTCTTCGGCGAGGCCGAGGCCGAGGGCGAGGGCGAGGCCGACGGCGAAGGCGGGGGTGGGGGCGGGAGCCGGGATGCGGGCCACGGGATTTCGTATACGGCCTACGGTCCACGGGATGCCGAGTTCGCCCTGTGGACGACCGGCGGCGCGGCCGCCGAACCCACGGCCCCCGCCGAGCCCACGGCCCCCGCCGAACCCGCGGCCCCCGTGTCACCCGGCCCGCTGACCGCCCGTTCCCCGCGTGCCACGGAACTGCGCGCGGCGGTCCGTCGCCTGCGCCGTGCCGGGGGAGTCCGCCGCCACTGACGGCCGGCGCCCGCACCACCGAGCGCCCGTCGCCGGGGAGCGGCGGCCTCACCGCCCCGCCCGCGACCCCTTCCCTACCCCCGCCACCGAGTCCCGCACCACCACGTGGGTCCCCAGCAGCAGGTGCTCGCCCGGCGCGTCCGGGGACCGGTTCAGCACCGTGCGGACGGCGAGGCGGCCCAGCTCCTCGTAGGGCACATGGACCGTGGTCAGCGCCGGGTGCAGATCACGGGCGAACGGGATGTCGTCGTAGCCCGCCAGCGACACGTCACCGGGCACCTCCAGGCCCGCCTCGTGCAGGGCGGTCAGCGCACCCGCCGCGACCATGTCGGTGGCGGCCACCACGGCCGTGAAGTCCAGGCCCTCCTCCAGGGCCCGGCGCATCAGGCGGTACCCGGAGTCGCGGGTGAAGTCGCCGTGCAGGACCAGCGCCGGGTCCGGGTCGAGGCCGCGGGCCCGGTGGGCGCCGGTGTAGCCCCGCTCGCGGCCCAGCGCCGTGGTGTGGTCCGGCTTGCCCCCGAGGAGCAGCACCCGCCGGTGCCCCTGGGCGAGGACGTGCGCGACCAGGGCGTAGGCGCCGCCCTCGTTGTCGTACTCGACGACCGTCACCGGCGCCCCCGGCCCCAGCGGCGGGCGCCCGCACAGCACGAGCCGGGAGCCGGCCGCGGCCAGCGAGTCGGCGATACGGCGGGTGCGCTCGCGGTACTCCGGGGTGTCGGCGGCGCCGCCGACCAGGATCACGGCGGCTGCCCGCTGGGCGCGCATCATCTCGACGAACTCCAGTTCGTGCCGCACGTCGCCGTCCGTGCTGCACACCAGGCACAGATGCCCGAGCCGCGTCGCCTCACGTTCCACGCCGTGCGCCATGTGCGCGAAGGACGGCCCGGTGATGTCCTCCAGCACGAACGCCAGCGTCGGCGTCCCGGCCCCCGCGACCGCCTTGGCCCGCGCGTCCGCGACGTAGTCCAGCTCGCGCACCGCCCGCAGCACCCGCGTCCGGGTCTGCGCGCTCACCGGATACACCCCGCCGAGCACTCGCGACACCGTCGCCGCGGACACGCCCGCCCGGGCCGCCACGTCCCGGATGGTGCTGCGCGTCGCGTCCTCGCTCTTCCTCGTCATCCCGCCCCTCCCCTCGGAAAACCGGCGGGAACCGGTTTCCCGTGCGGAGGCTAGCAGCGGGTGGGCCGCCGGGAGCAGGGGCCGCAGTCGTCAAACTCCGTACCACCGTGGCGGTTACGCCGTCGCCAGCGTCCGCGCGATCGACGCGACCGCCTCCGGGCCCACCCGGCAGCAGCCGCCGATCAGCCGGGCGCCCGACTCCCGCCAGCCCAGAACCTGTTCGGGAGCGAAGGTGGAGCGGCCGATCCAGGCGCGGGCCTCGGCGTCCCAGGCCTCACCGCTGTTGGGGTAGACGACGACCGGCTTCCCGGTCACCCGCGCCGCGATCGCCACGGCACCCTCGACGTCCTCCGGGGCGCAGCAGTTCACGCCCACCGCGATCACCTCGTCCGCGTCGGCGGCCGGGGCGAAAGCCTCCTCCAACGGTTGCCCGGCCCGCGTCCGGTCGCCCGCAACGCTGTACGACAGCCAGGCCGGCACGCCCAGCCCGCGCACCGCCCGCAGCAGCGCCTCGGCCTCGTCGGCGTCGGGCACCGTCTCCAGCGCGAGCACGTCGGGCGCGGCGGCCGCCAGCACCTCCAGGCGGGGCCGGTGGAAACGTTCCAGCTCGTCCACGGTGAGCCCGTAGCGGCCGCGGTACTCGGAGCCGTCCGCGAGCATCGCCCCGTACGGGCCCACCGACGCCGCCACCCACAACGGGTGCGTGACCCCCTTGTCCCGGGCCTGCCGGGCCGCCTCCCGGGCCAGTTCCACGCTCAGCGCGAGCAGCCGGGCGGCCTCGTCGTGGCCGATCCCGCGCTTCGCGAAGCCCTCGAAGGTGGCCTGGTAGCTGGAGGTGATCGCCACGTTCGCGCCCGCCTCGAAGTAGGCGAGGTGAGCCTCGGTGATCGCCTCGGGCCGCTCGGCGAGCAGCCGCGCCGACCACAGCTCGTCGCTCAGGTCGTGCCCGGCGGACTCGAGCTGGTTGGACATGCCGCCGTCGAGGACGACGGCTCCGGCGGCGAGCGCCTCGGCGAGGGCGGGGGCCTGCGGGGAAGGGGTGTCGCTGGTCATGCCCCGACGCTAGTCGAACAGCCGGAGGACGGCCCGGTGTGTCCGGTCCATGAACAGCACGCCCATGATGTGGGACGCCGGTCGGCGATCGGGCCCTTCCCCGTCCCGGTCGCGCGTCTAGTCTGGGCGGGTGACCGACATCGCCTCCCTGGACACGGAAGCCCGTGAGGTCTTCGGGGCCGCCGGTAATGGCCGGACCGTCGTGGAGCCCCTCATGCACAACCCGAAGAACGGTGTCACCGCCGGAGTGTGGCGGGTGCGCGCCGGGGAACGGTCGGCGGTGTTGAAGGTGCTCACCCGCACCAAGAAGGCGGAGGGCCGCTGGGCCGCCTCGGACGAACCCCGGCACTGGAACCACTGGCGCCGCGAGGCCCATGTCTACGAGTCCGGCCTCGCACAGCTCTGGCAGCCGTACGGCATTCGCGCGCCCCGGCTGCTGGCCCGCGTCGAACGGCCCGACGGGGACGTGGCGCTGTGGCTGGAGGACGTGCCGGGCGAGCCCGCCACCGCCTGGACGGTCGACCGGCACGCCGAGCACGCCCGCCGGCTCGGCGCCGCCCAGGGGGCCGTCGGTGAGCTCGACCGGCCCTGGCTGACCCGGCGCTTCCTGCGCCAGTACGTCGAGAGCAACACCCTCGGCCAGGAACTCCTCGACGACGACGAGGCCTGGCAGCACCCCCTGGTCCGCGACCACTTCCCGCCCGGCCTGCGCACGGCCATGGTCCGCCTCCACCACGACCGCGAGTGGTTCCTGAAGGTGATGGAGGGGCTCCCGCGCGCCTTCAGCCACCTCGACCTGTGGCCCGCGAACGTCCGCTCGGACGGCGGGAGCGGTGCGGGCGGCGTGGGCGGTACGGTCGGCCCCGGCCGCCGTCCGGCATCCGTCGCCTTCGACTGGGCCTTCGCCGGCGACGGCGCTCTCGGCGAGGACCTCGGCAACTACCTTCCCGACACCGTTTTCGACCTGTTCCTGCCGGCCGCCCGCCTCCCCGCGTACGCGGCGGCGGCCTACGACGCCTATCTGCACGGCCTGCGGGAGAGCGGGTGGCGGGGCGACGAACGGCTCGTACGGCTGGGGGTGTGCGCGTCGGCCGTGAAGTACGACTGGATCACGGCCCTGATGCTCGCGCGGGCCGGTGAGGAGCAGCTCGACTACGGCGGCGGACGCACGGTGTCGGCGGAACTCCGTTACCGGGAACGGGGGTTGGTGCTGGAGTTCCTGGCGGGGTGGGCGGCGCAGGCGCGGCGGCTGGCGCCGGAGGTGGGGTTTCCACAAGCGCCGAGCGGCCGTTGACCAAGCGGCGGCCGCCGCGGCCGTAGCTGCGGGCACCGCCCTGGCCGCGGAGGAGTCGTGCCGTCGAGGTGCACCGGTTCCACAGAGGCGCCACCCACCGGCGCCGGCGGGCGAGACCCACCCTCCGGTACCAGCCCCCAGCGTTCGGCCGCCCGCCCCCCAGCACCGGCCGCCCGTTCCCCCTAAGCCGCGTGCCGTCCGCCCCCACGCCGCCTGCCACCCCACGTACGCCAGGTGACCGGCATCATCAGGAGACCCAGGATCCCCGCGGCCAGCACATAGGGCCACCAACCGAACCCGCCACGCGCGGCAGCGCTCGCGCTCCTCGTCTCCGCGGTCACCGCGCCCGACGACTTCTGACCGCTCGCCGCCGCGGCCGAGGGAGTCGCCGAAGTCGCCGTCAGCACGACGTCGTTCCCGTCCCCACCCCGGTAACTGATCCGGTAAACGGTGTCGGCGAGCTTCACCTCGCCGCCCTCCTTCAGCCCCTCGAAGGTGCCGGTGACGGCCCCGTGCCCGGTGTGGTCGAGGACCGTGATTCTCCGCGCCGGATCGACACCGGCGGCGGAGAGGTCCAGGGACCCGGCCAGCCGCACCTTCCCGGCCACCTTCAACGGCGTGTCCCGCAGGACGAGTCCGCCGTGGGCGTCCTGGGTGTAGTCACCGGTCACCGTCACCCCGCCCGCGACCACACCCTCGTTGGTGACGCTTCCTTTCACCGTGCCCGTGCCGCCGAGCGTGCTCGTCACCCGCAGCGCCGAACCGCCGGTGTCCAGCCGGGCCCCCGCGGAGGTCAGCTTTACGGCACGGCTGTTCGCGAGCGTCGCCCCGTCCTTCAGCGCGAGGGTGCCCTTCTGGACCGTCGTGGTCCCGGTGTACGTCACCCCCGATCCGGTCAGCGTCGTCGTAGCGGCCCCGGCCTGGACGAGCGAGCCGCTCCCGCCGAGCCGCGACAGGGAAACCGGTCTCTTGGTGTTGCGCACGACGAGCGTTCCGTCGTTCACGATGCGCCGCCGATCGGTCCCGGTGAGCAGTGAGCCGTCCCCGCCCGCCGTACCCGACCCCAGCCGCAGCACGGCTCCCTTCTCCACGGTCGTCGACCCGTCGTAGTACTGCGCGGCCGCGAAGGTGACGTCGTTTCCCTTGGTGCCGGCGATGACGATGTCGCCGGCACCGGGCGCGGAGAGGGTGTCGTGGAAGCGGCCGCCGCCGATGGGGGCGCCGAGCGTCACCGGCCCGTTGTAGTCGAAGGTGAGCTTCGAACGCTCCCGGGCCGCCAGCAGGTTGATGTACACGGTTTCGGCGGTGCCCGGCATGAAGATCCTGTCGGTGGTGCCGTCACCCCACTGGACGTTCGCGCCCTTGATGTTGGTGCCGCGCTTGTTGACGTTCTTGCGCGCGGGCGTCCAGTTCAGGGCCGGGTCGCTGAGCGAGGGATCGGTGTCGCCGCCCTGGTCCGACCAGCTGTACTGCCCGGTGAGGATCACCTTGCTTCCGGGCCGGGACTGGACGTTGATGTCGCTGCCGTACTCGCGCTGGTAGAAGTCCATGCCCATGGTCACGGTCCGGCCCAGCGGTGTGTCCACGGTGAAGGTGCCCTGGTTGAGGATCTTGCGCACGCGGGGCAGGGATGTCGCGTACTCCGGCCGGCCGGCGTTCACCTGCGTGCCGTTGTCGATCACCCCGGAGAAGGGGTGGGTGCCCGACAGGTCCCAGGTGCCCCAGAGGAAACGCGGCTGGGTGATCAGCCCGGAGCCGCTGATGGTGCCCAGGTTGTAGGCGCTCTTCAGGGAGAGCCGCAGGGTGCCGTCGACCCGGATGTTGTCCTGGTTGAGCCGGAACGCCGGTGTGTTGTACGGGAAGTGGCCGATCAGCCCGGTCGTCCCGCCGTTGCCGTACTGGAGGGTCGCGCCGCGCTCGACGGTGACGGCGGGCGGGTCGGGGTTGGCCACGGTCACGTACGGGTGGTTGCCGCCGAGCGTCCGCACGCTCTGCCGCTGCCGGGACCTGGGCAGCGTGAAGTCGCTGTCCCTGGTCAGGATCAGGGTCCCGGTGCCGCGCACGGTGAGCGTGCCCTCGCCGCGGAACACCCCGTCGTACGTCGTCGTACCGGACGGCACGGTGACCACCGTGTCGCCGCCGAGCGTCACCTCCCGGCCCGCGAGCACGTCAGCGGTGACGTCCCGGGCCCCGGCGGCGGCCGCCGGGGGAGCGATGACGGTGAGGGCGGCGACCGCGGCGAGGGCGCCGGCGGCCGCTGCTGTCTTGTGGGTATGGCTGCGCACGTCGTCGGAGACGGGCCGGGCGGCAGGCCGATAACAGAAAATCGCCGTCCGGCCGGAAACTCCGGAAAGGGCTTTCCCTCGGGTCTCGTCACACCCGTTGACCTGCTCGTAACGTGCCCTTACCTTTTCGGCGTTCGTCATTCCACATACCGTTCGCAGTCTCGAACGACCCTCCGGCGAGAGGCAGCCGCGTGCACCTCAATCCCCTCGTCCTGAACCGCGCCGACCCCCAGATCCACCGCCATACCGACGGCTTCTACTACTTCACGGCGACCCACCCGGACTACGACCGGATCGTCCTGCGGCGCTCGCGCACCCTGACCGGCCTCGCCACCGCCGCCGAGTCCGTCATCTGGCGCGCCCACCCCACCGGCGATCTGGGCGCCCACATCTGGGCGCCCGAGCTCCACCGCGTCGACGACGCCTGGTACGTCTACTTCGCCGCCGCGCCCGCCGAGGACGAGTGGGCGATCCGCGTCTGGGTCCTGGAGAACACCCACCCCGACCCCTTCCAGGGCACGTGGACGGAGAAGGGCCGCGTCGAGACCGCCTGGGACACCTTCTCCCTGGACGCCACCACCTTCGTCCACCACGGCACCCAGTACCTGGCCTGGGCCCAGCAGGACCCCTCCCTCGACGGCCACAACACCGCCGTCCTCCTCTCCGCGATGGCGAACCCATGGACCCTGACGGGCCCTCAGGTCCGGTTGTCGGCACCGGAGTACGACTGGGAGTGCGCCGGCCACAAGGTCAACGAGGGCCCGTCCGTCCTGAAGCGCCACGGCCGGATCTTCCTCACCTACTCCGCGAGCGCCACCGACCACCGCTACTGCCTGGGCCTGCTCACCGCCGACGCCGACAGCGACCTGCTGGACCCCGCGAGCTGGACCAAGTCCCCGGTCCCGGTGTTCGCGACCAGCGAGGCAGGCGGCGTGTACGGCCCCGGCCACAACTCGTTCACCGTCGCCGAGGACGGCGAGACCGACGTCCTGCTCTACCACGCCCGTTCGTACAAGGAGATCGACGGCGACCCCCTGAACGACCCCAACCGCCACACCCGGTTCCAGACCTTCGGCTGGCACCCGGACGGCACCCCCGAGTTCGGCGTCCCCGTCGCCGACACCGTGAAGGAGCGTGTGTGAGATGAGACGTGCGTACGCGATCCTGCTCGCCCTCTGTCTGGCGCTGTTCGGTGCCCTCGCCACCGCGGGACCGGCCCAGGCCGCACCGCAGACGATCGCCAACGGCATACAGTTCACCGACACTTCGGGCAGTCCCGTGCACGCCCATGGCGGCGGGGTCCTCAAGGTCGGCTCCTACTACTACTGGTTCGGAGAGAACCGCAACGCCGACAACACCTTCCGGTACGTGGACGCCTACCGCTCCACCGACCTGAAGAACTGGGAGTTCCGCAACCACGTCCTGACCCAGTCCAGCTCCCCCGAACTGGCCACCGCCAACATCGAGCGGCCGAAGGTCATGTACAACGCGGCCACCGGCAAGTTCGTGATGTGGATGCACAAGGAGAACGGCACCGACTACAGCGAGGCCCGTGCCGCCGTCGCCGTCTCCGACACCGTCGACGGCAACTACACCTGGCAGGGCAGCTTCCGCCCGCTCGGCCAGCACATGTCCCGCGACATCACGGTCTTCGTCGACACCGACGGCGCCGGCTACATGATCTCAGCCGCCCGCGACAACTACGACCTGCACATCTACCGGCTCACCGCCGACTACACCGGCATCGCGAGCCTGGTCGCCGACCCCTGGCACGGCGGCCACCGCGAGGCCCCGGCGCTGTTCAAGCGGGGCAACGTCTACTTCATGCTGACCTCGGGCGCGACCGGCTGGAACCCCAACCAGCAGCAGTACGCCACCGCCACCAGCATCGCCGGCCCGTGGACCGCGATGACCAACGTCGGCGACGCGACGACGTACGGATCGCAGACCGCATACGTTCTGCCGGTGCAGGGATCCTCGGGCACCTCGTACCTGTACATGGGCGACCGCTGGGGCAACTCCTTCGGCGGGACCGTCAACGACTCGCGGTACGTCTGGCTGCCGCTGACCTTCCCCACCTCGACCTCGATGACCATGTCCTGGTCGCCGGAGGTCACCATCGACACGGCCGCCGGCACGGTCAGCGGCACGAGCGCCACGTACAACACGCTGATCGCGCGGCACAGCGGCAGGTGCGCCGACGTCACCAGCCAGTCCCTCTGGCAGGGCGCCCAGATCAAGCAGTACGACTGCAACGGCGGCAACAACCAGAAGTACTGGTTCAAGTCGGTCGGCAGCGGTTACTACCAGCTGGTCGTCCGCAACAGCTCCCTGTGCGTGCAGGAGAACGCGAGCACGGTCACCCAGGAGAACTGCAACGCCTCGGCCACCGGCCAGCAGTGGTCGCTCACCACGACCGGCAGCTACGTCAACGTCAAGTCCCGCGCGACCGGCGAGTGCCTGGACGTGTCCGGCGCGTCCACCGCCAACGGCGCCGCGATCATCACCTGGACGTGCAACGGCCAGACGAACCAGCAGTGGACGCGCGGGACATGAGTCACCGCCGGATGATCAGGCGAGGAGGTCGATCGCGTCGATCGAGGTCCCCGCGCTGAGGAAGCCGGTCGACCCCGACCCGCTCACCACGTTGATCTTCAGCACGTTGTACTGGCTGGTGTCCGTCCGCCAGGCGCTCGCCGGGACGCTGTAGGTGAACGTGTGGTTGTTGCCCCGGTAGGACCCGTTGGTCAGCGACCGCGTGTTCGGCTGGGTGGGCGGGGAGGGGATGGCCGAGGTCCAGGTGTCGTTGACGACGACCTGCGGCCGGCCGTTGGCGTAGGCCGTCGTCACGCCGATGCGCAGGGTGTGCGCGGCGGCGGCCTGGGCCGCGGTCAGCCGGAAGTACACGAGCAGTCCGCTGTTGACGTCCTTCCAGATGTAGCAGGGGAAGCCGGAGGTCTCGCTGCCGCCGCCGATCACGACATTGCCGGTCCAGGCGGCGGCCCGGACGTCCGACGGGTGGGCGTACGTCATCAGGTCGGCGTTCTTGAAGCCGCTCGGTGTGCCGGTCCAGTCGTTGATCCGCCAGATCGCGCTCGCGTTGCTCGGGTCGTTCGAGGAGGGGACGGCGATCGTGTTCAGAGTGGTCGTCCCGCCCGCGGATACGGTCACCTGTGTACTGTATACAGCCAACTCGCTCTTGTAGACGGTCAGCGTGTACGTCCCCGGCAGCACCCCGCCGACCGAGAAGTAGCCGTCGGAGGCCCGCGCCGACCCCCAGTACTGCGCCGCCGAGTTGGCGAGCCCCACCGTGTACGGGTACGCCGTGTTCCGCCCGGTGATGCCGACCCCGGCCACCCGGCCCCGGCCGCTCGCGGGCACGTACCCGGAGATGCCGAGCGCGTCCGCCCACGCGGTGGTCAGGGCGCCCGGGAACAGCGACGAGGAGGGCGCGCCGCCGTCCGTGAAGGCGATGACGTACGGGCCCTGGAGGCCGAAACGCTGCTCCTCCGTCTGGTTCTGGCCGTAGTACAGGATCTCGTACAGGCCGCCGCCGTCCGCGCTCTGGTGGCGCAGGAGGGAGCGGTAGAAGGGGCCGCCGGAGGCCTTCTCGTGGTTGCTGCGCACGATCCACAGGCCCACCCCGCCGGCGCTCCAGCCGATGTAGTCGTAGTCCATGACCCGGAGCCTGGAGTAGTGCTTGGAGCGGGTCTGGCCGTCGGACTTCGCGAACACGTCCGATGCCTCGATCGTGCTGGTCGTGTACGTGTAGGAGTCGGGCTCGTCGTTGAGGAACAGGCCCTTCTTCACGCGGACGATGTAGCGGGTGGCGGAGACGGACGTGTCGGCCTTGTTGGTCCACAGGTAGATGTTGTTCTCGCCGTTGCGGGCCGCGTAGTAGTGCTTCAGCGTGCCGTGCGTGACGGAGATCAGGATCGTCGTGCCGGACTGCTTGATCGACACGGTGGAGGAGCCGAGGCCGGACTCGATGTGCGAGTTCATGCCGCCGTAGCCCTGGTATTCGGTGCCCTTGTAGACCAGCGAGGTCAGGTCGCCGTTGGACTTGTCGACCTTGAAGACCAGGTTCGCGCCGGTGTCGACGACGTAGTGGGTCCCGTCGTCGGTGTAGCCGAAGCCGGCGGCGGACGCGGGGCCGGCGAGGGGGCCGGCCAGCGCGACGGAACCGGCGGCCGCCGCGGAGCCGAGGACGAAGGCGCGGCGTCGGACCGGTCTGTTCACGGATCCGGACATGGGGGGAGCCTCCTTCGGGAGGTGGGGGTGCGGGTGGTTGGTCAGAGTGACAGTTGAATGGTTTTTGCGAAAGGGCTTTCGCAAGCACAGGGTTGGCAATCTCGTGAAATTGCTCCAAGGTCTAGAAAGCGCTTGCCGGGAGCGGTACCGTCCAGCCGCCAGGTCTTGCCCCCTGTCCGAGGAGCCGCGCATGAGACGTTTCAACCTCGCCCTGCTGGCGGCGGTGACGCTGAGCACCGGCCTGACCGCCGTACCGGCCCAGGCCCACGGGGGCGGGCGCCCCCTCGGCCTCGAGAACTGCACCGCCACCGCGTGCCACTTCGACGTCCCGCCCGGCACGTACGACGTGAAGGTCCTCCTCGGCGGCGACACCGCCTCCACCACGAGCGTCACCGGCGAGACCCGGCGTGCGCTGCTCCCCGAGACCACCGCCGCGGCGGGAGAGCGTGTCGCCCGCAGCTTCACCGTGGACGTGCGCACCCCGGAGGGCGAACCCACAGGGCCGGACGGCACCCCCGGTCTGGATCTCGCCCTCGGCGGCTCCGCCCCCGCCCTCGCCGACATCCGGGTCACCCCCGCGCGGCACACCCGCCAGATCTTCCTCGTCGGCGACTCCACCGTCTGCGACCAGCCCGCAGACCCGTACTCCGGCTGGGGCCAGCAGCTGCCCCAGTACCTGCGCAAGGGCGTGTCCGTGGCCAACTACGCCGACTCCGGCGAGAGCACGGTCACCTACCTGTCGAACCCGCAGCTGTGGGCCACCGTCCAGCCGCGGATCCACCGCGGCGACCTGGTCCTGATCCAGCTCGCCCACAACGACAAGACCACCGACGAGACGACCTACCGGGCCAACCTGGAGGCACTGGTGGCGGGCGTGCGCGAGAAGGGCGGCAGGCCGGTGCTGGTCACGCCCATCGTGCGGCGCTGGTTCAACGCCGACGGCACCCTCAACAACAACACCGCGCTCCTGGTCAACGGCCTCGGCGTCGACCACCCGGCCGTCATCCGCGCTGTCGCGGCCGCCGAGGACGTGCCGCTGATCGACCTGACGGCGAAGACGAAGGCACTGGTGGAGTCCCTCGGCGTCGAGGGCTCCAAGGCGCTGTACCTCTACAACGAGAAACGCGACAACACCCACACGTCCGTGCACGGCGCCACGGTCTACGCGGGCCTGGTCCGCGACGAACTCGTCGCCCGGCATCTGGTGCCGAAGGGCCAGGTCAGGGTGGGATGAACTCCTGGGGCGCCCCGACCGGAACCGGGGCGTCCCAGGGCCCTCGCACCGAGGACGCGCGAAGCACAGGAAGATCAGGAAAGAGCAGGAAAGAGCAGGAACGAGAACCATGCAGCTTCCTCCCGACGACCCCACCCTCAGCCCGCGCACCGGCTACACCCGCGCCCACTGGGAGGCCGCCGCCGACGCCCTGCTCGCCGCGACCGAGCCGTACGCCACCGCCGACCGCGCCCTCTACTACTTCCCCGGTGACCACCAGAGCTGGTCGGGCCGCCTCTCCGACGGCCTGGAGGGCTACGCCCGCACGCTGCTGCTCGCCGCCTTCCGCCGCGACGAGACCGCCCTGGAGCGCTACGCCGACGGCCTCGCGGCGGGCGCGGCGGGCGTATGGCCGCGTATCGAGGACCGGAGCCAGCCCCTGGTGGAGGCCGCGTCGATCGCCCTGGCGCTGCGACTGACCCGGCCTCTCCTCTGGGACCGCCTGGACGACACCGTACGGCAGCGCGCGGCCGCCTGGCTCGGCGACGCCCTCACCGCCGAACCCTGGCCCCTCAACTGGGAGTTGTTCCCCGTCACGGTCGGCGGCTTCCTCCAGGACATCGGGTACGAGGCCGAGGCCTCCCGCAAGGCGATCGACCGCGGCCTGGAACACGTCGAGCAGTGGTACCTCGGCGACGGCTGGTACACCGACGGCGACGGCCGCAAGTTCGACTACTACAACGGCTGGGCCATGCACCTCTACACCGTGCTGCACGCCTGGCTCGCGGACGACACCCGCCTCCTCGACCTGTACGGCGGCCGTCTGGAAACCCATCTCGCCGACTACGCCCGCCTGTTCGGCGGCGACGGCGCCCCGATGCACCAGGGCCGCTCCCTGACGTACCGCTTCGCGACGGCGTCCCCGCTGTGGCTGGGCGCGCTGACCGGCCGTACGCCCCTGTCGCCGGGACAGACGCGCCGGCTGGCGTCGGGTGCGCTGAGGTACTTCCTGGACCGGGGGGCGGTCGACGCCCACGGGCTGCTCACCCTCGGCTGGCACGGCCCCGACGAGTCCGTCCTGCAGGGGTATTCGGGCCCCGCGTCCCCCTACTGGGCGAGCAAGGCCTTCCTCGGCCTGCTCCTCCCGTCGGACCACGAGGTGTGGACGGCGCCGGAGGAACCCGGCCCGGTGGAGACCGAGGACGAGGTGCGTCCGGTGGGCCCGCCCAACTGGCTGCTCCAGTCGACACGTTCGGACGGCCTGGTCCGCCTCCACAACCACGGCAGCGAGGACGTCCGCTACGACCCGTACTACACGCGGCTCGCGTACTCGACGGTGACGACGCCCTCGTCGTCGTACGACAACAGCGTGATCGTCGGGGACGACCCCAGCCGTACCGGTATCGAACCGCTCGGGGTGGGGGACGGCTGGGTGGCGTCGCGGCACACCGCGGGTGGGGGAGCGCGGGTGACCAGTGTCGTGCTGGTGCGCGGGGCGGCGGAGGTGCGGGCGCATCTGGTGTCGGGGGCGGATCCGGGGACGCCGGTGCGGGTGACGGGGTGGGCGGCGGCAGGGGGCGCGCGTGCGGAGGCCGTACCCGTCTTCGGCCTGGGGGAGTCCCTGACGGGAGTGACCGGCGAAGAGGACGGTCTCTTCGTCGTCCTCGCCCGGCTCACCGCCGAACCGGAACCCCTCCCGCTGGAGGACGTGGTGTCCGTCCGGGTGGAGGGGGCGGACGAGATCCACGTCCGGTGGAGCGAGGGGCCCGAGGTGTGCTTCCGGGTGGTGGACGGAGGCGTCGTCTCGGGGGACCTCGTCAGGGTCACGGCCGGTGACGCCGGGACAGACGGGTGACCGCGCCGGACGTCGTCAGCGCCGCCAGGATCCAGAACCGTGTTTCCCGCCGTCGCCAGGGCGCCGGCCTCCCCCGTCGCGTGTGCCCGCACCTGTGAGACACGCCGACCGGGGTCGGTGGTCGTAGGCGTGGCACCGGGGGAGTCGGCGGCGGCCGGGGACGCGTGGAGCCCGCTCAGGGCTTGAGGCGGGCGATCCTCAGCGTCGTCGTGGTCGGGGAGGCACCGGTCAGCGGCTGCGCGTAGGTCGGTGCCACGGGGGCGTACGCCCAGGTCAGGGCGCCGTCCTTGAGGACCGCGACGTCGCCGGTGATCCGGGTGGCCACGACCTTGTCCGCGCTCTGGAACTTGCCGTTCCAGTCGATGAGCCGGAGGTGGGTGCCCGTGAAGGTGCCGGTGCAGGTGCCGTTGGCGCACTTGGCGTTCTTCATGGACTCCCAGGAGACGAGGAGACGGTCCTTGCCGTAGGGGGCGAGGTGGACGTTGACGTTCTCGACGCCGGGGGTGCTGGTGAGCTGGATGGCCTTGCCGGGGCCCGAGTTGCGGTTCTTCATGAAGGCGACCGCGACCTGGTGGGCGGTGGATCTCGGCTTGACGGTCCAGCCGCGGCCGCTGGCGTCGTCCGGGTTCTTCTTCGCGGAGACGGCGCCGCGGGAGGCGAAGGCGGTGGCGTAGCGGCCGGTGGCGGACTTCACCAGGTCGCCGGTGCGGCCGGGGAAGGTCCCGCCGCAGTAGCCCGCCCAGCACTGCTCGCGCTGCACGACGGGAGCGGTGTCCGGGGCGCCGATCCCGGTGGAGACGAACAGGCCCGAACGCCAGTCGTCGAAGCAGAGGGAGGTGAAGGCGCCCGTCTTCTCGGGGTACAGGGCTATGCCCTCGTTGTGGCTGCACCCCCAGCTCCAGCCGCCGCTGAGCTTGGCGCCCTTGGCGCTGACGTACGTCAGCTTGTCCCCGTAGTGGCCGTCGGCGAAGCCGCCCGCGCCGTGCACGACGAAGTACGCGCCGTACTTCGCGCCGTTCCAGGTGAGTTGGCCGTCGAGCAGCGGGGCCGTGTCGTGGGAGGCGGTGCCGGTGAGCTTGGTGCGGAAGGTCTGCTTGCCGTTCGTGTACCGGACGATCGCGGCCGCCGTCTCCTTCCACTTGTTGGTGTCGGCGACCCGGGTGAGGAGGGCGAAGCCGTCGTTGTGCGCGACCAGGCCGCCGACCTCCTTCGCGCCCTTGACGACCGTGTCGGCGCCCGACCGCTTTCCGGCGGCCGTCAGCGGGGTGACATGGATGCCGTCCGCGGCGGGCCAGGCCACCCGGAGCGTGCCGTTGGGGGCGACCGCGGTCGTCGTCCGCGTCCACTCGCGCGTGTTGTTGTAACCGGCCGACAGATAGGGGAACTTGGCCGCGAGGGTGACGGTGGTGCTCGTGGGCGTGAGGTTCGGGGCGGTGGTCGCCGCTCCGGCGGTGGCGTACCACGCGCCGACGGCGACCACGGTGGCGGCGAGGGCCCCGATCGCGGGCTTGCGGGCCGCGCGGACACGGCGGTGGCGCGTTGCGCGTCGTGCAGTTGTCATGGCCGGGGGTTGCCGCGGGAGTGGGAAAGGTTGCCGTGCGGCGGAAATCAGCCAGATTTCTGCCGGCTGGGCCCGCCCTCGGGACAGGCGCTCATGCGGTGCCGGGGCGGAACGGGGTTACGCGGTACGGGGCATGAGCGGGTTTTGTGCGTTGCCGGGCGGGAGCGCGGTGCACAAGAATCCCCGGCATGACTTCCAAGATCCGCCATGTGACGATCGACAGCTCCGACGCCTACGCCCTCGCGAGTTTCTGGTCCGAGGTCCTCGGCCAGCCCCTCCACGAGGACGACAAGCCGGGTGACGAGGAGGCGCTGATCGAGGGCGCGGGCCTGCTCTTCGTCACCGTCCCGGAGGGGAAAACGATCAAGAATCGCATCCACTTCGACCTCGAGCCGCAGGACCGCACCCGCGAGGAGGAGGTCGAACGCCTGCTCGCCCTCGGCGCGACCCTGGTCGACGACCGACGCAACCCCGACGGCACGGGCTGGGCGGTGCTCACGGATCCGGAGGGGAACGAGTTCTGCGTGGAGCGGAGTGCGAAGGAGCGGGGCCGGTAGGGGACGGAAGGACGCGCCTCAGCGGGCGAAGGAAGGGCGCTGGGCGTGCCGGGGCGTGCCGCGGGGCAGGGGCTGCTCGCGAGCGGGCTATGTCTCGCGGGGCCAGTGGGTGAGGGCCGCGTGCAGGGCGTCGACGGCCTTCTCCCACGAGCGCTGGACGTCCCGGGGCGCCCCGAAGCTGCCGCCGGCTTCCAGGGCGCAGTAGCCGTGGAAGGTGCTGCGCAGCAGACGGACGGCGTCGGTGAGGTCGGGTTCGTCGAGGCCGTAGGCGCGGAGCATGCCGTAGGTGATCTCGGCGGTGCGGCGGAAGGCGGGGGCGTCGGCGGCCACGTCCTGGTCGACGGGGATCTGGGTGGCGGCGTACCGTCCCGGATGCCGTAGCGCGTACTCCCGGTAGGCCCCGGCGAACCCGGCGAGCGCCTCCTTGCCGGCCCGCCCGGCGACGGCCACGGCGATCCGGTCGATCATCTCGCCGCCGGCGAGCAGGGCGACTCGGGTGCGCAGGTCCCGCACATTCTTGACGTGCGAGTACAGGCTCGCGTCCTTGACCCCGAAGCGGCGGGCCAGCGCGGAGAGGGTGACGTTCTCGAACCCGATCTCGTCGGCGAGATCGGCGGCGGCCGCGACGAGGCGGTCGGGGGTGAGGCCGGCTCGGGGCATGGGGGGCCTTGGGGGTAGGGGGCGGACCTTGGAGGGTTAGGGGGGATCCTAAGGGGTGTTGGGACGCTGTGACGCCCGACGGGCGAACGGAGCCGTGACCGCCCGTGATGTCCGACCGCGTGAGTGACGGCCCGCCCGGCGGCCCGGGGCTGACGTGCGCGCGACCCTGGGGATCCGAGCCCCGACGCAGCAGAGTCGTCCTACAGTTCGAGCAACGACCCCAGCGCAGAAGGAAGGCACGGACCACGGTGGCTGACAGATCCCCCGACGAACCCGACAACGGCTCGTCCATATCCGACGACGAGCTGCGGGCGTTCCTCGAGGAGAGCGAACGCAACGCGGCGGCCGCGCCGAAGGAGCCCTCCGCTCGCGCCCGTATGGTCACCGAGCGGCTGCGGCAGCAGGACGCCCGAGGAGAGGCGCCCGCGCCGTGGCGGGCCGGGCCGGACGGACGGGCCGGGCGGCGCCGGAAGGTGTGGCCGGTTCTGGGGGTGCTCCTGGCGCTCGCCGCGGTCGCCGTGGCACTGAAGCCGTCGTTGCTGCCCGGTGATCCCCTCGGCTCGGGGGAGCCGGAGGCCGCCGCCGCGTCCCCTCTGCCCGCGGAGACCGCCGCCCCGACCGGCGCGCCCGCCGAGGTCCCCGATCAGACCCCCACCCTCGACCGTCCGTTCGCCGGTTCCCCGGCGCTGCGCTGGGCCGACGGGGAGGCCGGTATCGTCCTGCCGGCCGCGAAGGCCGTCGGGGCGGCCCCGAGGACACGGGTCGAGCAGGCACTCCAGCTGACGAAGAAGCTGCTGGTCGGAGCCAACCTCGACCCGCAGACGCTGCGTGGCGGACGTCCCGCCGCCGCGCTGTCCGTGCTCGACCCCAAGCAGCCGGAACTCCTCGACAAGCTGAACGCGTCCCTGCGTTCCCCGGACAAGGACCACGACCCCCTGCTGCTGTTCAGCCGCTTCGACCCCGACCAGGTCCGGCTCGTCGGTGACGTGGTCAAGACGCGCGGGCGGATCACCTTCGAGAAGGGCGAGTACGCGGGTGTCGCCGTGCACGCGGACTACACCTTCGTCTACCCCGTCGTCCGCACCGACGGCTCGACCGAGGTCACCCGCACGATCGTGCGCCGCGTGCTCGACGTGGAGCTTTCCGACCCCGCGCACTACAACGTCACCTCCGGCCGGCTGGTCATACGCCAGTACGACCAGCAGATCGGCAACTCGGCCTGCGACGTCCACGACGGCTTCCTGCACCCGCGGTTCAGGAGCACCGGGCCGACGGGGTCCGAGCCCACCGGCCCGACCGTGGACCCGTACGACCGCAGCCAGGGCCTCGGTGCCGACGACTCCGCGTGCGGGACGGTGTCCCGCGTCTGACCGCGGGGAGGAGAGGGGCGCGGACACCTCCGCCCGGCCGGGGGGGCGGCCCCCCCCCGGGGGGGGGGGGCGCCGCGGCCCCGGCTCAGCCGCTCCGTGCGGGACCCACCCCCCCCGTGTCGATCTCGGCGCCCGAGCGTCCGGTGAAGCCCACGATCTGCCAGCCGGTCGGAGCCGTGAAGGTCTTCGTGTCCGAGGTGGGCGTGCCGGCCGACAGGGTGCGGGACTTGTCCGTGGTGAAGGCGGCCGAGAAGATCCGGGTACGGCCGTCCTTCTGGCCCTGCGTCAGCTTCACGGACGTGAGGTGCTCCCCCGTCCCCAGCGTCAGCGAGGTCGCCGTGCCGCCCGTGCCGCCGTGGGTCAGCGTCGTGCCGTCGGCGTGCCTCAGGGACAGCGCGTCCAGGCGGGAGCCGCCGCTCAGCGTCAGGGTGCGGGGCGAGGGCGTCGACGGCAGATCGTCCGCGTCGTTGAACGCCGTGCCGTGCGGGCCGCCGAAGAAGTCACTGGCCTTCAGGGACGAGTCGAGGGTGTACGAGAAGTCGACCGTGTGCGGGAAGTGGTCGGACAGGTTGTCGCCCGCGGAGTCCAGGAAGGACGCCCACTCGTTGTTGTAGCGGGTGGCCGTCAGGGACAGCAGCTTGCTGCCCCGGTAGAAGACCTTGTCCACCACCTCGCAGTCGTTCGGCGGAGCCGTCGTCGGGCAGAGCAGCGCGTCCGCGCCCTGGGCCGGGGGTGTGCCGCCCTTGACCAGCTTCACCCACGCGTCCGTCAGGCCGTTCTCGGTGACCAGGGTGCGGATGTTGTCGCCGGCGCGGGTGTAGCGCGTGTTGGTGTCGCCCATGACGATCACCGCGTTGCCGGAGGAGTTCGCCTGGATGAAGTCCGACAGCTGGTCGATGTTGGCGCGGCGGGCGGCCAGCGCGTCGTCCGTCGTGTCGGCGTTGGTGTGGACGTTGTAGAGGTCGACGAAGACGCCCTCGGCGAGACGGACCCGGGCCAGTGAGAAACCCTTGGGAGTCAGGCAGTTGGTGCCGGTGCAGTTCTTCCACTTCACCCGCTCGAAGTCCTCGAAGGGGAGGTCGGAGAGCGTGTTGAGGCCGTCGCCGAACGGCACTCCGCCGCTGGTCGCCGTGCGGTAAGGATGGTTGTCGCCCGCGTACAGCGCCGCGTGGTAGTTGAAGTCCTCCTGGACGTTCACGATGTCGTACCCCGCCAGGCGCGGGGAGATCAGCGGCGTGTTCGTCGCCGGATGGCCCGAGCTCAGGCCCTCCGGGAGGCCCGCCACGTTGTACGTCAGGACGTTGAACGTGCCGGTGGTGGCGGCTGCGGCGGGCGTCGCGCCGGTGCCGGCGAGGCCGGTGAGGGCCAGGGCGGCGGCCGCGAGGGTGCCGAGGAGTCTTCTCATGGTGGGGGCGTCTCCGGTCGGGGAACGGGCGTTGGACATGAAAAGCGGGCAGGGTGAACGCGGGCAGAGAACATGAACACTGCTCACGTTCCATGTCCAACAGTGTGACCGGCAAGGGCAGTTGAGGAAACAGTGAGAGACGAGGTGCTGTCGCCTCCGCGATGGACCGGGTGACCGCGGTGGGCGGGACTGGGCACCCGGTCCGTGAGAGCCGTCGAGTTCAGCGCGGCTCGCGGCGGGCCCTGCCCGGGCGGTGCAGGGCGTCCAACTCGCCCACCAATGCCCGTACATGGGCCGGATCCCGCGGTTCCCGGCCGCCCGCGCACCACCACACAGGGCGACCGTCCTCCCGACGCGGGTGCATCCCGACGCGGTGCTCCGCGCAGACCGGCCAGACCTGCCACAGGCACTCCATGACCGTGTCCTGCGCGGCCTCGGCGACGGCCGCGAGCGCGCCGGTGATCGTGGCCTCCGAGCCGTGACACAGGTCCGAGCCGTGCCAGCGGCCGTCGGGCAGGGCGACGTACACCCGCTCGCGCTCGGACTCGTCCTGCTCGTCCGGCGGCAGCGCCAGCAGGCGCAGCGGGCCCCGGTCCGGCAGGAGAGCGGCCAGGTCGCGGTTGACGAGGGCCAGAGCCTCGTCCCACAGCGGGTACTCGCCGGCCTGGACCTCGCGGGGCGGCGGCAGGTGGAAGGGGTCGTACGGGAAGGACATGGAGGACATCGTCCACCATCGCCCGCCCCGCCGGCGTCGCGCGTGCGCTGTTCCTCGGGGAGTGGGGGACGCGGGTGCTTCGGCCCTGTCGCCGTAGGCGGACGCAAGGTTGCCGGGGGCTTCGGGAGGGGGGCCGACGACACACGGCGCGCGACCGCCGCCGCGGCCGGGGAGGAGCCTCCGGTTCCGGCCGTGCCGGTATACGGTCGACCGTGCACAGTCGACCTTGACGTCGGGGTGGCGGCGCGCGCAGTCCGACGGGTCGAAGCGCGCCGACGGCCCACCGCTTGCCCGGTCAGGAGCGTGGCCGTGGCGGCTACGCCGTGTGCTGCTCCGCCTCGCCGAAGCGGGCCAGCGCGAGTGCGCCCGCGATCGAGAACGCGAACCCGGCCGCCGCGAGGGGCGCGAGTCCGTGCCGGGTGGTGTCGCCCAGCCAGACGATGCCGAAGATCGCGGGCCCGATGGTCTGGCCGATGACCATGGCCGCGGTGGCGGCGGTGACCGCCCCCGACTGGAGGGCCCCGATCAGCAGCAGATAGCCGGAGATCCCGGAGAGGACCACGGCGTACACCGCCGGCTCGACGAGGACGCCCGGCACGGAAAGGCCCGGCAGCAGCCGGGCGGCGACGGCCACCACACCGAAACTGACCCCGGCCATACCGCCCAGCACGGCGGCACGGTGGCGCACGCGACCGAGGCGGGTGCTCACCACCCATCCCAGCAGCGCGAGCCCGACCGAGCCCGCCAGCACCGCGAGCCGCATCGTCTCGTCACCGTCCCCGCCCCTCTCGCGGCCCGCCGCGATCGCCATCAGGGCGAGCCCGCAGCACACCGCGGTCACCGCCGCCCACTCCACCCGCCGCAGCCGGACGTGCAGCATGCCCGCGGCGACGACCGCGGTCACCGCCAGGGACCCGGCGACCGCCGCTTCCACCAGGAAGAGCGGTACCGAGCGCAGAGAGAGCAGCTGGGAGACGAAGCCCAGGGTGTCGAGCGCGATCCCGACGAGGAACGGCCACTGCCATGTGGCCCGGACCGTCGCTCCCGGCCCTCCGGCGGCCACCGCTCGGGCGCCGAGCGCCTGAAAGACGGTCGCCGTTCCCATCAGGGCGGAGGCCAGGAGTGCGAGGAGCAGGCCGAGTGCCATGACCTCACGCTAATGGTCGAGGGGCGAGTCGGCAGGGAAGCCGGCGGGGCGTGGCGCCGGGGGGCCGGGGCGCCCCCGCGACGGCTGTCGGCAGCGACGGTCCAGGCTGACGACCGAACGCGGCGACGCCGGCGGCCACGGACGCATCGGGATCTGGCAGCGGGAGTGGGGCGACATGCGCCACCGGTCGTGGACGCCCGTGGCCCAGGCATTACCCCGGGGGTAATCGACCGCTCTCCCTTCCCCCGGCAGGATCAAGCACATCGACGGGAAGCCCCGTCGGGATCCGGCCCCAGCAGCGAGGAGAGAGCCATGTCCGTCACGCCCACCGCCACCCCGGCGGGTTCAGCCACCACCGCGAGCTCCGTGGCCGAGGCCACCCGGGCCGTCGTGCAGGAGTTCCTCGCCGCCCGGCTGGCCGGGGACGTCGGACGGCTCGTCGAGCTCTTCGCCGACGAGGTCGACTGGCAGCTGGCCGAGAACCCCGCCGTCCCGTGGATCCGCCCGCGGACCACCGCCGCCGAATGCGCCGCCCAGGCGACCGAGTTGCTGGAGCACACCGTGCCCGAGGACGCGCGGGCCTCCGTGGACGCCTTCCTCGTCGACGGCACCGACGCCGTCCTGACGGGCCACGTGTCGGGGACCGTGAGGGCGACGGGAAAGTCCTTCGAGGGCCCGTTCGCGCTGCGCCTCACCGTCGAGGACGGCCGGATCACCCGGCACCACCTCTACGAGAACAGCCTTTCGATCGCCGAGGCCTGCACCCCGTGACGGCGCGGGCGGCCGGGCCGCCGCGGGAGCGCAGCGGCGGACCCGCGGCTGACCACGAGGCCAGGCGCGCCTTCGCCGGCGAGTCCCGCGGGGACGGGCCGGCCGCCCCGGGCGCGCGCCCGGGGCGACGAGGACATGACTCACCGGCGGGCGCGGTCCCGAGCCGGAGGCGGGGCGGGCGTCACCCGTTCACCCCGGCGTAGTGCGCGAGGCTCCTGCGCCACAGCAGCCGCGCGCCCAGATAGGCCAGCACACCCACCAGCGGCGAGAGAGCCGCCAGCCAGTACGGGACACCGGTGTCATGGCCGTGGCCGGTGAGGACGGCCGCCGGGAAGTACGCGACGAACGCGAGCGGAAGGCCGTACGTGAGGAAGCCGCCCACCGCCTTCGGGAGCACGTTGAGCGGGTAGCTGCCGAAGGTGCCGAGGAGTTCCTCCAGCCAGCGGCTCCAGTAGTCGGCGGCGGGGAAGCGCAGGGCGGCGCAGGCCAGCGCCGTGAAGAGCGCCGCCTCCAGCAGCATGCCGCCGAGGATCGCGGCGACCAGGTACGAGATCCGGCCCGCCGTCCAGTCCAGCTCGCTGCGGCTGAGCGCGCCCACCATCAGGCCCGCCGCGACGGTCAGGTCACCGATCGCGTTGGTCGGGAAGTAGGCGAGCTGCACCTGGCGGTGCACCGGCATGGGGCGGGTCAGATAGATATCGATCCGCCCTTCCTGGATCTGCCGTCCGATGAAGTGCATCCGCCCCAGCACCAGCACGAACAACCCGTGCGCGAGCATCCGCGTCGCCGGGATCAGCAGCACCTCGGAACTGTCCCAGCCGCCCATCCCGGTGAACCGGGTCAGCAGCACCGTCGCGAACACGATCACCGACACCTGCCAGATCGCGCCGATCGCGACCATCAGCAGGAACTCGGTGCGGTACTCCAGCTGGGCACGGAAGTTGAGCCGCGTGACACGCCACGCGATCCTGACGCCGTTCACAGGCCTCAGCCTCCCTGGGAGATGACACGGTGGGCGGCCCGCCGCCACAGGAACCCGGTGAGCAGGGCGAGGGCGACCACCCAGGCCGCCTGGATCGCCAGCTGACCGGCCGCGTCCGACAGCGGGATACGGCCGATGTAGAGGGACAGCGGCACGTTCAGCGTCGCCTGGAAGGGCAGGAAGCCGCTCAGCGTGAGGAACCAGTCCGGGAAGAACCACAGCGGCGCGTACACACCGGACAGCAGGTTCTGCGCGAAGATCAGGATGAGCATCGCGGCGTTGTTGCGCATCGTCCAGAAGCACAGCTGGTCCAGGACGAGCATCACGTAGTACAGCACCCACTGGCCGAGCAGCAGACTGAGCGCGAACACGCCCGCCACGGCGGCCGACGCGGGCGGCTCCACCACGCCGGCCGCGAGACAGACCACGTAGCCGCCCAACGCCCAGGCGAATCCGTACAGTTGCTCGCCGAGGGCGCGCAGAGCGTGGTAGCGCTGGGGCGGCAGCGGGCGCAGATACCAGTAGACGATCGTGCCGAAGTGCATGTGCTGCAGCACGGTGTCCCGGCCCGCGTACTGGTCCAGCTCCCGCAGCCGGGAGGCGAGTACGGCCAGCACGGCGTACGTGACCGCCTGCTCGCGGTCGATTCCGGCGGTGGTACCCGTGTGCGCGTACAGGCCGCGCCACAGGGAGGCCACCAGGACCACCTGCACGGTCAGCCGGAGCAGGACGGCGGTCATCCGGGGCGGGGAGTGCAGCTCGCCGAGCGGGGTGACGCGGGCGGCGCGCCAGGCGTGCACCGTGGCCATCACACCGCTCCGGCGTGGATGTAGGCGGCCCGCATGACGTCCTCGAGGTCGGCCTCGTCGATGGCGATGCCCGTCACCTCGTACCGCTCGATGACCGCCTTCAGCGCCGCGTGGACGGTCGGCGCGTCGGCTCCGTCGGGGCCGAACACGACCTGCGGGCCGTCCTGCCGCAGCACCGCGATGCCCGGCAGCGGTACGACGTCGGTGTGCGCGTCGGCGAGAGTGGCCCGCACCTGCCAGGTCGAGCCGAACTTGCGGCGGATCTCGTCGAGGCTGCCGTCCAGGACGAGCCGGCCGTGGTTGATCAGGACGACCCGTTCGGCGAGCCGCTCCACCTCGGTCATGTCGTGCGTGGTCAGCAGCACCGTCCGGCCGCGCTCCTCGACCTGGTACCGCAGGAACTCGCGGACCTGCTCCTTGACCACGACGTCCATGCCGATGGTCGGCTCGTCGAGGAAGACGACGGGCGGGTCGTGCAGCAGCGCCGCCGCCAGATCGCTGCGGACGCGCTGCCCGAGGGAGAGATGGCGGACCCGGGTGTCCCAGAAGGACGACAGGTCCAGCAGGTCGTCGAACTCCTTCAGCCGGGCGGCGTGTTCGGCCTTGGGCACCTCGTAGATGTCCCGCAGGATCGTGAACGACTCGCGCACCGGGAGGTCCCACCACAGCTGGGTGCGCTGTCCGAACACCGCGCCGATGTTGCGGGCGTTGCGCTCGCGTTCCTCGTACGGCACGACGCCCGCGACGCGGGCCTCGCCGGAGGTGGGGGTGAGGATGCCGGTGAGCATCTTGATGGTGGTGGACTTGCCGGCGCCGTTCGGGCCGAGCAGGGCGAGGAGTTCGCCCGCGGCCACGTCGAACGTGATGTCGCTGACGGCGTGCTTGGCGACCCGCTCCGGGTTGACCAGGGAGCGCACGGCTCCCATGACGCCGGGGCGGCGGACGGTGGTGTGGAAGGTGCGGGACAGGCCACGCACCTCGATACTGCCGCTCACTCGAGGAACCTCCGTGAGATGGGGACGAGCAACCGCACGGCCGAGGCCGGCCGGGTGGGGAGCCGGCCGGCCTCGGGAGGAGACGTCATCACCGTGTCGGAATGTCGATCAATAGGTCAATCGATTAACCGATCTCCGAGAACACGAACGAGAACTCCGCGGGCGCGGCCTTCAGGAAGTACCGCGGCAGCGGGCCCGGGCCGCAGGACTGCGAGCCGATGCCGTGCAGGCCGTGGTCGAGGTTGACCCACACCGTTTCGCCCGGCACCAGGTCGGTGCGGTGCCGGGCGGCGTCCAGCTGCTCGTTGGTCCAGCGCCGGGCGCTGAACCAGAACTCCGGGTCGCCCTCGATCCGCAGCCCGCCGATCTCCGCCCAGCGGACGTCGGCGCGGGCGCCGTTCTCCTGGGGACGGACGTACGGCGTCTGCAGATCGTCCACGGTCGACTGCCAGCGGCCGACCGTAGACGCCGCCCTGGTGTCCGGATACGCCTCGCCGGGACCGCCGCCGAACCACTTCACCTGGTCGGCCTCGGCGAGTCCGAAGCGGACGCCCAGCCGGGGCAGCGGCACCGTCCAGTCGCCCTCGGGCGTCACGGACACGGTCAGCTTCAGCCGGTCGCCGTCGGAGGTCCAGCGGTACACCGTGGCGAGACCGACCTCACGGGCCGCGGGCGCCACCCTGGTCCGTACCGTCAGCGCGTCGTCGCCGAGCTCCACCGCGTCCAGACGGTGCCGCATACGGTGCAGGCCCAGCGTGCGCCACAGCACGCCGAACCGGGTGTCCGACTGCCACTCGGCGCCGTCGTCGTTGTCGGTGGTCGCCCGCCACACATCGAGACGGAGACCCTCGACGGACACTCCGCCGACCGACCTCAGCGCACCGGTACGGGCGTCGAAGGCCGCCGGGCCGAGGGTGATCAGCCGTTCCCCGAGCACCGGACGGTCGGTGGGTGCGACCGTGGGCGACGGACGGGCGCTCACCGGGAACTGCCCCCACGCCACCTCGTGGCCCTTCCCTCCCCACGCCGCGTCGGCCGCCAGCAGCGCCCGCACGGTCCACTGGGTCTCGGCGCCCCGTGTGTCCGCGGGCGGCTCCGGCAGCTTGACGTCGGCCGACTCGCCGGGCGCGAGCGACGGCACGTTCAGGCTGCCCGCCTCGATCGTCTCGCCGTCCACCTGGTACGACCACTCGAAGGCCAGCGCCGACAGGTCGGCGAAGTCCTGCTTGTTGGTGACGCGCACGGTGCCGTCCGTGCCGTCGCCGCTGATCGCGACCGGCTCGATCACCTTCTTGAACTCGACGAGCCCGGGGGAGGGGGCGCGGTCGGGGAAGACCAGGCCGTCGCAGACGAAGTTCCCGTCGTGCAGCTCCTCGCCGAAGTCGCCGCCGTACGCGTAGCCGTAGCGGGGGTCCTTGATGCCGTGGTCGATCCACTCCCAGATGAAGCCGCCCTGGAGCCGCTCGTGCGCCTCGAACAGCCGCTGGTAGTCGGCGATGCCGCCGGGGCCGTTGCCCATGGCGTGGCCGTACTCGCAGAGGACGAAGGGGAGTTCGCGCCGCTTGAGGGTGCCGCCGTCCAGGCCGCGGCCGATGCGCTCGACCTCCTCGTGGAAGGCGTACATCCGCGAGTAGACGTCCGTGTCACGGCAGTCGATGTCGCCCTCGTAGTGCACGAGGCGCGAGGCGTCACGGCCGTGGATCCACTCGGCCATCGCGGTCAGACCGCGTCCGGTGCCGGCCTCGTTGCCCAGCGACCAGATCACCACCGACGGGTGGTTCTTGTCCCGCTCGACCATACGGGCGGCGCGGTCCAGCAGGGCCGGTGTCCAGCGGTCGTCGTCGACGGGGTTGTCCCGCCAGTCCTGCTCGACGAAGCCGTGGGTCTCCAGGTCGCACTCGTCGATCACCCACAGCCCGTACTCGTCGCACAGGTCGAGGAAGGCCGGGTGCGGCGGGTAGTGCGAGGTGCGCACGGCGTTGACGTTGTGCCGCTTCATCAGCAGCACGTCCTCGCGCATCGTCTCCAGGTCGAGCGCGCGGCCCTTCTCCGGATGCCACTCGTGCCGGTTGACGCCCTTGAACAGGACGGCCCGGCCGTTGACCTTGATCAGGCCGTCCTCCAGGACGACCGTACGGAAACCGATCCGCAGCGGGACCCGTTCGCCCTCGGTGGCGAGGAAACCGTCGTAGAGCTTCGGCGTCTCCGCCGTCCACGGCTGAACGGGTACCGTGACCGCTTCCCCGGTCGCGACATCGATGTCCAAGGCGGGCACGGTCACCCGCCCGTCGACGTCGGAGTCGACGCGCAGGGTGCCCTCGCCCGTGAGGTGGTCGTAGGAGGCGTGCACGAAGAAGTCGAGGGCGGCCCCGGCCGGGCGGTGCAGCAAGGTCACGTCACGGAAGATGCCGGGCAGCCACCACTGGTCCTGGTCCTCCAGGTAGGAGCCGGCCGACCACTGGTGGACGCGGACCGCCAGTACGTTGCCCACGGTCTTCAGCAGATGGCCGACCGCGAACTCGTGCGGCAGCCGCGAGCCCTTGAACTCGCCGATGTCCGTGCCGTTCAGCCACACCCGGGCACAGGACTCCACGCCGTCGAAGCGCAGGACGGCGCCGCCCTCCGACAGAGCGGGCCAGTCCTCCGGCAGGTCGAAGACCCGCAGATGGTCGCCCGTCGGGTTCTCGGTCGGCACGTGCGGCGGGTCGACCGGGAAGGGGTAGAGGTGGTTGGTGTAGATGGGGGAGCCGTGCCCCTGGAGGACCCAGTGGCCGGGGACCGTGACCTCGGCCCAGTCCCCGGCCTCGTAGCCCTCCGCGGCGAACGAGTCGTCCTCGGCGTCGGCCGTCGCCGACAGCCGGAAGCGCCAGCTTCCGTTCAGCGACAGTGACTTCGCGTCCGAGGAGGCGTACCAGGCGCGGGGCGGAAGGGCCCCGCTGCCCGGTGAGACGTCCTCGACGTAGTCGACGACCGTGGTGCCGTTGGTGCGGAAAGACATCTGTCTCCTAGCTCAGCCCTTGATGCCGGTCTGCGCGATCCCCTGCACCAGCCACCGCTGGAGGAAGAGGAACACCAGCAGCAGGGGCAGGATGGAAATGGCCGTGGCCATGAAGATCAGGTGGTAGTTGACGGTCTGGTTGGTCGCGTACGTCGAGAGCGCGACCTGAACCGTCCACGCACTGGGATCCTGGCCGATGACCAGGGGCCACAGGAAGGCGTTCCAGCCCGAGATGAAGGTGATCGTCGCCATCGCCGCGAAGAAGTTCAGCGAGTTGGGTACGACGACACGCCAGTACGCGCCCCAGTAGCTGAGCCCGTCCACCCGCGCCGCCTCCTCCAGCTCCTTGGGGAACCCCAGGAAGTACTGCCGGAAGAGGAAGCAGGTGAAACCACTGAAGAGGCCCGGAATGATGAGACCGCGGTAGGTGTCCACCCAGCCGAGGGACGACACGAGAACGAAGCTGGGCACGAAGGTGACGGCCGTGGGAACCATCAGGGTCGCCAGGACGGCGTAGAACACCTTGTTGGCGTGCTTGTAGGGGATGCGGGCGAGGCCGTACCCCGCCAGCGAGCAGACCAGCAGGATTCCCACGGTGTGCAGGACGGCGACGACCAGGGAGTTCCACATCGACCGGGCGAAGTCGACCGTGACGTCGTCGAACGGCTCGGTGATGTTGCCCCACTGGATGTCGGTGGGGAACCACTTCCAGCTCTCGCCCGTGATCTCCGGGTCCGTCATGAAGGCGTTACGGATGATCAGGTAGAACGGGATCAGGAAGAGGACGGCGGCCACGCCCGTCGCGAGGTACAGACCGGTGTTGCTCAGCACGCCGCTGCGCCTGGCCTTGGCCGGCTTCGTGACCTTCCCGAGGTCGGGTGCTGTGGTGGTCACCTGGAGTCCTCCCCCCTGCCGAAGCCCATGATCTTGCCCTGGAACAGGGTCACGAGGCAGATGAGCGCGGTCAGGATCAGGGCGCCCGCGCTGCCCGCGCCGTAGTTCTGGTTCTCGCCCAGGGCCATCTTGTACAGCTCGACCAGCGGCGGCATGCCCCAGGTGGCCTTGCCGAGCAGGATGAAGAACTCGTCGAAGGCCTGGTAGGCGGCGATCAGCAGGAGCAGGATCACCGCGGTCGAGGTGGCCCGCAGCTGCGGCAGCGTGATGTGGCGGAAGGTCTGCCAGCCCGGCTTGGCGCCGTCGATGGCGGCCGCCTCGTACAGCTCCCGCGGGATGTTCTGCAGCGCCGCGAGGAAGAGGATCATGTAGAAGCCCGCCTGGAGCCAGAGGCGGACGGTCACGATGACCAGCCAGTACCAGGGCGGATCCGGGTTGTCGAGCCAGGCGATGTTCTCGACCCCGAACAAGCCGAGGAAGGTGTTGGCCATGCCGAAGCGGACGCCGTTGAAGATGGACATCTTCCAGATCAGCGCGGCGGCCGCGTAACTGCACGCGGTCGGCAGGAAGAACACCGACCGGAAGAACGCCCGCATGAACCGCAGCCGGTTCACCAGGAGCGCCAGGCCGAGCGACAGCGCCCAGGTGGTCGGCACGATGAACGCGGCGAACACGGTGAACGTGACCAGGGAGTTCCTGAAGTCCGTGTCCGACAGGATCTGCACGTAGTTGTCGAAGCCGACGAACTCGCTCGGCGTGACGGTGAACCGTGCCTCGAAGAAGCTGAGATACAGGCTCCAGCCGATGGGCACGAAGACGAAGATCACCAGGCCGATCAGGAACGGCCCGGTGAAGAGCCAGAAGTTGAAGGTGCTGTTCGCCCTGAGGCCCCGCCGCGGCCGGTCCTTGGAGACCTTGGCCGGGGCGGGCTGGGCGACCCCGCGCGTGGTGGTGGTCGACATGTCGAGATCCGTCCGGCGGCCTATCCGAAGAGCTTCGTGAGCTCGGCGTTGACCTTCTTCTCGGCGGCGGCGAGCTGGGCCTTCGGGTCACCGTCCTTGCGGACGGAGTTCGCCATCACGTCGTTGATCGCGGCGATCATCGCCTGGGTCCAGCCGATGTTGTCGAAGTGGCCGAACTCGTTGAACAGCTTCACGCCCTCGGCCGGGAGGCCGGACTTCAGCTTGGTCGCCGACTGCGCGATGGAGGTGCGCGGCGGGATGTGGAAGCCGTAGGAGGTCGCGAAGTCCTCCTGGTACTCCTTCTGGTCGATCCACAGCCACTTGACGTACTCCTTGGCCGCCTCGACGTTCTCGCCCTTGGCGTTGACGAACATCGACCAACCGCCGTTGACGACCGACTGCTTGCCGGCGGACCCGACCTTCGGGAAGGGGAAGATGCCGATGTCGTCGCCGAGCGCCTTCTGCATGGCCGGCATGGCCCACATGCCGCACCACTGGATCGCCGTCAGGCCCTGGGTGAAGGCCGACGGGTCCCACCAGTCGGTGGGGGCGCCGAGCAGCAGGTTGCCGCTGGTGAACAGGGACCGCAGCTGCTTCAGGCCGTCGGCGACGGCGTCGGTGTTGAAGGCGGGCTTGTTGTCCGCGGTGAGGGTGTCGGCGCCGGCCGACCAGATCAGCGGGCTCTGGACCGGGGTGAGGTCGTTGCCGAGGTAGGCGCCCTTGACCTTGCTGGTCTTGAGCTTGGCGGCGGCCTCGATCAGCTCCTCCAGCGTGGTCGGCACCTCGACCTTGGCCTTCTCGAACATCGAGGGCCGGTAGAAGAAGAACTGCGGGTCGTCGATCATCCGGACGCCGTATATCTTCCCGTCGACCGTGTGCGACGTGATGTCGGCCTGGTTGAAGTCGTCCTTGACCGGCGCGATGATGTCGGTCAGATCCGCCACCTGACCGCTCTTGACGAGCTGGATCTGCGGGTGGAACTCGAACACGTCGGGCGCGTTCTTGGTGAGCAGCGTGGCGAACAGCTTCTGCTCGAAGTTGTTGCCGGTGATCCACTGCGTGGTGACGTTCGCGCCCTTGTAGGCCTTCGCGTACCGCTTGACAGCCTGCTCGACACCGGCCTCGCCGTACGCGTGGAAGTACTGGACGAGGTTCTTGCCCGAACCGGAGCCACCCCCACGCCCGTTGTTGCCGCCGCACGCGGCCAGCGTCCCGGCGGCGGCCATGCCCGCGGCGGCCCGGAAGAGTGAACGGCGGGACCAGTTGCTGTTGCTCATTGCCGACATGCTGACGTCCTTGTCTCGAGTACGGCTGCGGCTCAATCGGCTTCAGCGCCAGATGGCTCGAATGGCGTTGCGGAGCGGGACGTTAACCTTCGGCTAAGCCTTCGGCAAGGGGTTGGACGAAGTCTGCACGAAGCGTTGTGCGGTGTTCGGGATACCGGACATGAGGGGGCGGGAAGAGAGGTTCTGGGGGAATCGTGAAGATCGGGAAGGGTTGAGGGTCAACTGGCCGCGGTATGGGGCCTGCTGGGGATTCGCTTCCGCTGTCCGACGGCCTGCAGCGCCCCTTCGAGCGCGAACGTCGCCGCGCCCAGACAGACGGGGTCGGTGGGGATCGTGGAGAGGACGATCTCGGTGGCGGCCAGCGGCCGGTGCAGCGCGTGCCGGGCGACGGCCTCGCGGACCTCGTTGAGGAGGGGTTCGCCGAGCCGGGCGGCGACCCAGCTGCTCAGCACGACCACCTCGGGATTGAGCAGGTTGACCAGGTCGGCGATGCCCGCCGCCAGATAACGGGCGGTGTTGCGGACCACGTTGACGGCCACCGGATCGGCCACGGCGACCGCGCGGGCCAGGGCGTCGACGGTGGCCGTCTGGTCCTCCGGGTGCAGCAGCGGGCTGCGTGGACTGAGTTCGCGCAGGTTCTGCATGATGCCGGGCGCGCCGACGTACGTCTCCACGCAGCCGTGGTTGCCGCAGTGGCACAGCCGCCCGTCGAGCACGAGTGTGGTGTGCCCCCACTCGCCGGCGCTGTTGCTGACCCCGCGGTGCAGCCCGCCGCCCAGCACCAGCCCGGCGCCGACGCCCGTGCCGAGGTTGACGACCACGGCGTCCCCGTGCCCGCGCGCGGCCCCGAACCACAACTCGGCGACCGCGCAGGCACGCAGCGGATTGTCCAGGTACAGCGGATACGCGATCTGCTCGGAGAGCAGGTCGAGCAACGGCACGTCGTGCCAGTCCCAGTTGGGCGCGTACTCGGCGACACCGGTGTCCCGGTCCACCTGGCCCGGCACACTCACGCCGACGCCGAGCACCCGGGCCGCCTCGACACCGGCCTGCGCGACCACCGAACCGGCCGCCGCGGCGACCTGGCCGACCACCTGCTGCGGACGGCTCTCCCCGGGGCGCATGTCCTCCTCGGCGCGGGCCAGCACGTTCAGCGCGAGGTCGAACAGCTCGACATGGACGTACGTCTCCGCGATGTCCACGCCGATCAACGCGCCCCCCGACGCGTTGACGGCGACGAGGCCCCGGGGGCGGCCGCCCGCCGAGTCCTCGAACCCGACCTCCGTGATCATGCGGAGGTCGAGCAGCTCACCGACGAGGGTGGCGACGGTGGCGAGGCTGAGGCCGGTGGCGGCGGCCAGCTCCTGCCGGGAGGTGGGCGACCGGGCGATGATCTGGCGCAGCACCTCGTAGCGGTTCGCGGTGCGGATGTCACGGGACGTGCGCTTCACCGGAGAGCCCCCTCTCTTCCGTTCCGGGCAGGCCGGAGCGGGGTCGGCACCGGCGCGCGGCGTCAGGCTATGGGGTGCGGGAAGGTTCGACAAGGGGTTAGGAAAGGGGGTTTACGAAGTCGGACTGGGGTCGCCGGCTCACTGGCCGAGGACCTCCGCCACGAACGCGTTGGTGAAGGTGCCGGCCGGGTCCAACTCCCGTACCAGCGCCCGGAAGGCGTCGATCCGCGGCCAGCGCTCACGCAGCACGTGGGCCGGCAGGGTGAAGACCTTGCCCCAGTGCGGCCGGGGCTCGAAGGGCTCCAGGGCGGACTCCAGTGCCCGTACGACGGGCAGCACGGCCTCGGTGTCCTCGACCCAGGTGAAGTGCACGGCGACGGAGTCCCGGCCGTGGGCCGGGCTGAGCCACTGCTCGTCGGCGGCGACGGTCCGCACCTCACAGGTCTGCAGTACGGGGGCGACCGTCTCCCGGATCCCGTCGATCGCATACAGGATCTCGACGGCGTGCTCACGCGGCATCAGGTACTCGCTCTGCAGCTCGTTGCCGCTGCTCGGCGTGAACTCGGCCCGGAAGTGCGGCAGCCGCTCGTGCCACGGCCCCGGCACCCCGAACTGCTCGGTGCAGTTCACCGCCGGCATCCCCGGCACCGGGTGCAGTGCCGCCGTCGCCGGGGCGGCCCATGAGAAGTCGGCCGGCGGCTCGTCGGTACGCCGCTTCAGCCACACCTGCCGGAAGCCGGGCGCCCGCCAGTCCGTGAACAGGCTCACGCTGTACGCGGCCCCGGCCACCGCCTCGAAGTCCAGCCCTTCCAGGGGCAGCTCGGTGAACACGTGCTGCTCGACGTCGAAGGCGGGCTCCAGGTCGAGGGTGAGCGCGGTGACGACACCGAGCGCGCCGAGCGAGGTCACAGCCCCGCCGAACCGTTCCTCCTCCCGTCCCACGACGACGGTCGACCCGTCGGCGGTGACGATCTCCACCTCGCGTACCGCGGCGGCCAGGGACCCGTTGCGCACCCCCGACCCGTGCGTCCCGGTCGCCACCGATCCGGCCACCGAGATGTGCGGCAGGGAGGCCATGTTGGGCAGCGCGAGCCCGTGCGCGTGCACCCGCCGGGCCAGTTCGGCGTACCGCACCCCGCCGCCGACCCGCACCGTCCGCGCCGCCGTGTCGACGTCGACCCCGGCGGGCAGGGCGTCCAGCGACAGCAGCACGCCGTCGGGCCCCGGCTCGGCGATCGTGTTGAACGAGTGCCCACTGCCCAGCACCCGCACCCGCGCGCTCGCGGCCACGAGTGAGCGCAGCGCGTCGACTGAGCCGGGGCGGTGCAGTTCCTTCGCCGCGAAGGTGATGTTGCCCGCCCAGTTCGTCACGGTCTCGGCCATGCGGTCGCCCCTCCCGAGGAGAACGAGAACCCGGAATTCCCAGGTGAAACCTACCTTGCCGCCAACACGAGGCCCCCCGCCCCCACCCCCGTCCGCGCAGGGGCATACCGTGAGGAGTCGTACGCCTGAGCCGGGAGGAGAGACGGATGGGCAGCCGTACCGCGCTGGTCGAGGATCTTATGGAGCGGTTTCCGCATGTTCCGCGGGAGGCCGTCTTCAAGGAGGACCTGCTGCGCGGAGGCGTGGCCTTCGACCCCTCCGCGCTCAGCGACAACGAGAACGGCGAGGTCAAGCCGAAGTCGTACTTCATCTTCTCCTTCGACCACGGCACGCTCCCCGAGCTGGGCGAGGCCGCGCTCAGGCGCCCCCCCGAGGAGATCATCCTCACCGGCGGCCCGTACGACCTGCGGCGGACGGTCGTCTCGGTGCGGGTGAACCCGGCCTCGCCGTACCGGGTCGCGGCGGACGACGAGGGGCTGCTCGGGCTCTACCTCGACGGCAGGCGCATCGCCGACGTCGGTGTGCCGCCGATGCCCGAGTACTACCGGCACACGCTGTCCAACGGGAAGTCCGTGATGGAGGTCGCCCCCACCATCCAGTGGGGTTACCTCATCTACCTGACCGTCTTCCGGGTGTGCCAGTACTTCGGCGCCAAGGAGGAGTGCCAGTACTGCGACATCAACCACAACTGGCGACAGCACAAGGCCGCCGGTCGACCGTATACAGGAGTCAAGGACGTCGACGAGGTCCTCGAGGCCCTGGAGATCATCGACCGGTACGACACCGCCAAGGCCTCCACCGCCTACACCCTCACCGGCGGCGCCATCACCAAGACGGTCGCCGGGCGCGACGAGGCCGACTTCTACGGCCACTACGCCAAGGCCATCGAGGAGCGCTTCCCGGGCCGCTGGATCGGCAAGGTCGTCGCCCAGGCGCTCCCGCGCGACGACGTGCAGCGCTTCAAGGACTACGGGGTGCAGATCTACCACCCCAACTACGAGGTCTGGGACCGCCGGCTGTTCGAGCTGTACTGCCCGGGCAAGGAGCGTTACGTCGGCCGCGACGAGTGGCACAAGCGGATCCTCGACTCCGCGGAGGTCTTCGGCGCGCGCAACGTCATCCCCAACTTCGTCGCCGGCGTGGAGATGGCCGAGCCGTTCGGCTTCACGACGGTCGACGAGGCGATCGCGTCGACGACGGAGGGCCTGCGCTTCTTCATGTCGCACGGCATCACGCCCCGCTTCACCACCTGGTGCCCCGAGCCGACCACCCCGCTCGGCAAGGCCAACCCGCAGGGCGCGCCGCTGGAGTACCACATCCGTCTGCTGGAGGCCTACCGGGCCACGATGGACGACTTCGGTCTGTCCTCGCCCCCCGGCTACGGCCCGCCCGGTCCCGGCCACGCCGTCTTCTCCGTCAGCTCCTTCATGGACAGCCTGCCGGCCGCGGAGGCGTCGGCCGTTCGATAACGCTTCGGTGACGTCGTTCAATTCGGCGGTACGGCGTTGAGTCACAGGCGGTCCGCGTCCGTACGACAGGTGCGAAACACCGGAGTCGTGGGGGCGCGTCCGTCCTGTCCTGACATCTGAACAGGGCGCTTGTCAGTTGTGCGGAAGACGTGAAAAGCTCTGGCCCTGCCGCGAGGTTCCCCCCAACTCCATTGCCGTCATGGTGAGTTGACCTCGCTTGTGGATGCAGGAGACCCATGCCCGACCTGCCGACCCCGAAGGACGCCGTCGAGGCCGCGCTCTTCTCGGAGTGCTGGGACGCCGTCCTGTCGTACGCCGACCTGTGCACCTCCGGCTCGACCGCGGCCAATCAACTGGCCCGCGAGGCGTTCGCGCTCGGCATACGCGAGGCCCGTGCCGCCGAGGACGGCTCCCGGCACAGCGTCGGCCGCCGTGCGTCCCGGCTGCCCCGGATACCCCTGCTGCTGACCGCCGTACGCACCACGGCGGCCGCCTGGGAGGCCCAGGGCGAGGGCCATAAACTCGACCCCGACCTGCGGTTGTGGCTGAACTCCGACAAGGCCGCACGGTACATCGGACCGCCCCTGCGCCGGCCCATCGCCCTGCGCGGCCTCAGGGACATGCAGGAGCCGGACGCGGCGCTGCTGTGGCTGGCGGAGGTGGAGGCGCTGCCGCTGCGGGCGGTGGCGCGCCGGCAGGGCCTCGACCCGATGGCCGCGATGGAGGAGCTCAACCAGGTCCGCGGCCTGTTCCGGGACCGCTGCCACCGCAACCACCTCGACACGCCGATGGACGCGGAGTGCCGCAGCTACGTGCGGCTCCTGGACGCCGTCACCCGCTCGCCCGTCGCCGACACGCCCGACGACCTCTCCCGGCACCTCGCCACCTGTGTGGAGTGCGCGGAGGCCGCGGCCTGTCTGCGCCTGCACGGCGGCGGGCTGCCCGCGGCCCTCGCCGGCGGGGTCATCGGCTGGGGCGGCCTCGCCTACCTGGAGCGCCGCCGCCGGGCCGCCGAGGTACGGCTGGGCGCCGGACGCCCCGACGCGCCGGACACGGACGGCGAGCCGGTGGACGCCGCCGCGAGCAGGGCACGCGCGCTGCGGGGCGGACTGCTCGTCGCCGCCGGACTCGTCTCCGCGCTGGCCCTCGCCGTGTCGCTGATGCCGTTCGGCGACAGCGGCGACAGCTCCGCGCAGGGCGGTTCGCCGACCGACAGCACCCCGGTGGCCGGCCCCGCAAACCCTTCGCTGCCGTCCACCCTGCCCGTCCCCTCGGACTCGGAGTCGAAGACCGGCTCCGACTCCCCCAAACCCTCCCCGAGCCGCACGCCCAAGAAGACCGACAAGCCCGACCCCGAACCCCAGGGCACCACCTCGTCCACCGCGGGCGCCGGCCAGACCGAGCCGGCGGCGTCCTGCTCGGTCGACTACGACCTGGTCAACCAGTGGCCCGACGGCTTCCAGGCCACGATCACCGTCACCACCGACACCCCGCTGTCCTCCTGGACCGTCGCCTGGTCCTTCGGCGACGGCCAGCGGATCACCCAGATGTGGGACGCGAGCTTCTCCCAGAACGGCTCCCGCGTCACCGCCGCCGCCGCCGACTACAACAAGAACGTCCCCGCCCGGGGCAAACTCTCCTTCGGCTTCCTCGCCTCCTGGCAGAACAAGAACACGGCGCCCCACGGCTTCACCCTCAACGGCAGGGCCTGCACCGGATGATCCGGCGGCATGGGAGCTGACATCCACGGCTTCGTCGAGTGCCGGGCGACGCACCGGGTGCTTGACGTGGAGGACGCGGGCGGCTGGAGTGCCGCGATCGACCTGGACCTGCTGTACGCCGGGCGCGACTACGACGCCTTCGGCTGCCTGTTCGGCGTCCGCAACCACGCCGGCTTCCGGCCCCTCGCCGAGGGCCGGGGCCTCCCCGAGGACGTGTCGGCGGAGGTCCGGCAGCCCACGACGAGTGGGCTCGGGACGCCCACAGCGCGTCCTGGATCGGCTGGGCCGAACTGTCCCGGGTGGACTGGGACGAGCCGGCGGAGCAGGCGGACGCACGGGTGCACGAGTACAGGCGGGGCGCCGACGGCGGCTGGACCCGTACGGGAAAGTCCTTCAAGCGCCCCGGGGACCGTCCCGCGGGAACCGAGTGGACGGAGGGTGACACCCTCTTCCGCGTCACCAGGATGACCCGTCGGGACGCGGTCCCGGAGGACGGCGACTGGGCCCCGGTCCGGGCCGTCATGCGGGTCCTCGCCGCGGTGCACGGCGAGGAACACGTCCGTCTGGTGGTCTGGTTCGACAACTAGGGTCCGTCGTGCGGTGCGCCGGGCGGCGGTCGGTGGCTCCGCCCTGTGGGGGAGCGTTCGGGGCGCCCGGCGGTGGAGGGGTCAGCCGGCCACGTAGTCCGCGAGGTGTTCGCCGGTGAGGGTGGAGCGGGTGGAGACGAGGTCGGCGGGGGTGCCCTCGAAGACGACGCGGCCACCGTCGTGGCCGGCGCCCGGCCCGAGGTCGATGATCCAGTCGGCGTGGGCCATGACCGCCTGGTGGTGTTCGATGACGACGACCGACTTGCCGGAGTCGACGAGCCGGTCGAGCAGCCCGAGCAACTGTTCGACGTCGGCGAGGTGCAGACCGGTGGTCGGCTCGTCGAGGATGTAGACGCCGCCCTTCTCGGCCATGTGGGTCGCCAGCTTCAGCCGCTGCCGCTCGCCGCCCGACAGCGTGGTGAGCGGCTGGCCGAGGGTGAGGTAGCCGAGCCCGACGTCGGCGAGCCGGCCGAGGACGCGGTGCGCGGCCGGCGTACGCGCCTCGCCGGCACCGAAGAACTCCTCGGCCTCGGTCACCGACATCGCGAGCACCTCGCTGATGTCGCGCCCGCCGAGGTGGTACTCCAGCACGGACGCCTGGAACCGCTTCCCCTCGCACTCCTCGCAGGTGGTGGCGACGCCGGCCATCATCGCCAGGTCGCTGTAGACGACGCCGACGCCGTTGCAGGTGGGGCAGGCGCCCTCGGAGTTGGCGCTGAACAGCGCCGGCTTCACGCCGTTGGCCTTGGCGAACGCCTTGCGGATCGGGTCGAGCAGTCCGGTGTACGTCGCCGGGTTGCTCCGCCGGGATCCGCGGATCGCCGTCTGGTCGACCGTCACCACTCCGTCCCGCCCGGACACCGAGCCGTGGATCAGGGAGCTCTTTCCCGACCCGGCGACGCCGGTGACGACGACCAGCACGCCGAGCGGGATGTCGACGTCGACGTCCCGCAGGTTGTTCGTGGCGGCGCCGCGCACCTGCAGAACGCCCGACGGCGTCCGCACCGAGGGCTTCAGGGTGGCCCGGTCGTCCAGGTGCCGCCCGGTGAGCGTGTCGCTGGCCCGCAGCCCCTCGACGGTGCCCTCGAACACCACCTCGCCGCCCTCGGTGCCGGCGCGCGGGCCGAGGTCGACGACGTGGTCGGCGATGGCGATCGCCTCCGGCTTGTGCTCCACGACCAGCACCGTGTTGCCCTTGTCGCGCAACTGCAGCAGCAGGTCGTTCATCCGCTGGATGTCGTGGGGGTGCAGCCCGATCGTCGGCTCGTCGAAGACGTAGGTGACGTCGGTGAGGGAGGAGCCGAGGTGGCGGATCATCTTGGTGCGCTGCGCCTCGCCACCCGACAGCGTGCCCGAGGGTCGGTCGAGGCTGAGGTAGCCGAGCCCGATCTCGACGAACGAGTCGAGCGTGTGGCCCAGCGTGGCCAGCAGCGGCGCCACCGACGGCTCGTCGAGACCCCGGACCCACTCGGTCAGGTCGCTGATCTGCATCGAGCAGACGTCGGCGATGTTCTTCCCGTCGATCTTCGACGACCGGGCCTCCGCAGCGAGCCGGGTGCCGTCGCACTCGGGACAGGTCGAGAAGGTCACCGCCCGCTCCACGAAGGCGCGGATGTGCGGCTGCATCGCGTCGACCTCCTTGGACAGGAACGACTTCTGGATCTTGGGGATCAGCCCCTCGTACGTCAGGTTGATCCCCTCGACCTTGATCTTGGTCGGTTCCTTGCGGAGCAGGTCGTGCAGTTCCTTCTCGGTGAACTCGCGGATCGGCTTGTCCGGATCGAAGAAGCCGCAGCCCCGGAAGATACGGCCGTACCAGCCGTCCATGCTGTAGCCGGGGACGGTGAGCGCGCCCTCGTTGAGTGACAGGCTGTCGTCGTACAGCGCCGACAGGTCGAAGTCGGTGACCGAGCCCATGCCCTCGCAGCGGGGGCACATGCCGCCGAGACGGTTGAACGTGGCCTTCTCGGCCTTGGTCCGGCCGCCGCGCTCGACGGTGATCGCACCGCTCGCCCGCACCGAGGGCACGTTGAACGAGTACGCGTTGGGCCCGCCGATGTGCGGCTGCCCGAGCCGGCTGAAGAGGATGCGCAGCAGCGCGTTGGCGTCGGTGGCGGTGCCGACGGTGGAGCGGGGGTTGGCGCCCATCCGCTCCTGGTCGACGATGATCGCGGTCGTCAGCCCCTCGAGGACGTCGACCTCGGGCCGCGCCAGCGTCGGCATGAAGCCCTGCACGAAGGCGCTGTAGGTCTCGTTGATCAGCCGCTGCGACTCCGCGGCGATCGTGTCGAACACCAGTGAGCTCTTGCCCGAGCCGGACACGCCGGTGAACACCGTCAGCCGGCGCTTCGGGAGCTCGACGCTGACGTCCTTGAGGTTGTTCTCGCGCGCCCCGTGCACGCGGATCAGATCGTGGCTGTCGGCGACCTGCGGCGCGGGCGGCCGGGTGTCCGTCCTCTTGGCCATGCTCATCGTGTCTCCAGTGGTTGGGCTCGCTCCCGCACGGTGCCGCCCGCGCGGGTCATGACTGTGCTCGCCGGACGGCTCGGACGACCGTGAGCCGGAGCATCCCGCCGTGTCCGGTGTCGTGCCGGACCCCGACGCCGGCGTCCGGGTCGTCGTGCGGGAGAAAGCTCGCGTGAGGGGTGACGTCCATGGCCCTCACGCTAGGGGCGGCCCGGGACCGGCGCTTCTCGATTCCTGATCGGTCGGGTCACCTGCTTCGCCACGCACGACGGCATCCCCGCCGTCGCGCGCGCCGCCTCCTGCCGGTAGACGCTGGGCGGCACCCCGACCAGCTCCGTGAAGCGGGTGCTGAAGGTGCCCAGCGAGGAGCAGCCGACCGCGAAACAGACCTCGGTGACACTGAGATCGCCCCGGCGCAGCAGCGCCATCGCCCGCTCGATGCGCCGCGTCATCAGGTAGGAGTACGGCGACTCGCCGTAGGCGCGCCGGAACTCGCGGCTGAGGTGCCCGGCCGACATGTGCACGCCGCGCGCCAGCGCCTCGACGTCCAGCGGCTGCGCGTACTCCCGGTCGATCCGGTCGCGGACGCGGCGCAGCCGGGCGAGGTCGCTCAGGCGCTGCTCGGGGGCGGGTCTGCTGGTCACATCCGAGATCGTACGACTCGGTCCGCGCCCCGGTCTCCCGGTTCGGCAACCCGCCCGTACCCCCGGTCACACCGGCACGAGCCCCGGATTCCCCGCCTCCGTCACGAAGGACGCCGCCGTCGAGACGGGGGCGCCGGGGACCGTCACCACCGGAACGGTCCGGAAGTCGGCGCGCGCGGTGTGCCGGTCCAGGCCGACGCGGACGTAGCCGCGGCGGCCGTCGTAGAACCGCAGGTGCGGGTTGGCGGCCAGGTACGTCGCCCAGTTCGCGGGGCGTTCGGCGCCGTCCCCGCCGCTGGCGATCGACGTGGTGACGATCTCCGTGCCCACGGTCGCCGACGCCGGGTCGTCGAAGTCGTCCTTGATGTCGAAGGCGTGTCCGACGTGGACGTCGCCGGTGAGGACGATCAGGTTCTCCACGCCGGCCGAGCGCGCGCCGGTGAGGATCCGGGCGCGGGAGGCGCGGTAGCCGTCCCAGGTGTCCATGTACATCTTCGGGCGCGCGGAGAGGTCCACCTCGCGCTGGGAGAAGCAGACCTGTTGCGGCAGCACGTTCCACAGCGCGTCCGACGCCCGCCAGCCGTCGATCAGCCACTGCTCCTGGGCCGCGCCGGTCATGGTGCGCGCCGGGTCGTCCGACTCGGGACCGGGAACGTGCCTGCCGTCGCCGTAGGCCTGGTCGGAGCGGTACTGGCGGGTGTCGAGGACGTCGAACTGGGCGAGGGCGCCCCAGTGCAGCCGCCGGTAGAGCCGCAGATCCGGGCCGACGGGCAACTGCGCGGCGCGCAGCGGCTGGTGCTCCCAGTACGCACGGTAGGCGGCGGCCCGGCGCAGCAGGAACTCCACCGGCGGGCCGCCGCGTTCGTCGACGGCGCCGGCGTAGTTGTTCTCGGTCTCGTGGTCGTCCCAGGCGACGACGAAGGGGTGGGCCGCGTGCACGGCACGCAGGTCGGGGTCGCTTTTGTAGAGGGCGTACCGCAACCGGTAGTCCTCCAGGGTGACCGTCTCCCGGTCGAAGACGTCCGGCAGCACCCGGTCGGTGTGGGCGCGGGCGCCGCCGGCGGAGTCCACGGCGTACTCGTACAGGTAGTCCCCCAGGTGGAAGACGACGTCCACCTCCTCCCGCGCGAGGTGCCGGAGCGCCGTGAAGTACCCGTCGTGGTACGCCTGGCAGGACACCGCGGCGAAGGTCAGCGCCGGCACGGCGGAGCCGGGGGCGGGCGCCGTGCGGGTGCGGCCCGTCTCGCTGATCCAGGCGCCGGTGCGGAACCGGTAGTAGTACCTCCGGCCGGGCTCCAGCCCGTCGACGTCGACGTGGACGGTGTGGTTGTGGTCGGGTGACGCCAGGGTCGTACCGCTGCGGACGACCGAGGCGAAGCGCTCGTCCCGCGCCACCTCCCAGGCGACGGCGACGGCCCGCCCGGCCAGACCCCCGCCCGGCTCGTACGGGAGGGGCGCCACCCGCGTCCACAGCACCACGGAGTGGGGCAGCGGATCCCCGGAGGCGACGCCCAGCGTGAACGGGTCCTCGGCGATCCTCGCCGCGTCCAGCTCACGCGCGGCCGCCACGCCCGTCGCGGGCAGGTGGGTGGCGAAGGCGAGGGCCGCGGCGGCGGCCGTGAGGGTCAGGAACCGGCGGCGGGCGAAGTGGCGGGCGGCGGCACGCAGTTCCGGTCCGTGAGGGGCCGGGAAGCCGGTCGGCAGGGGGCTGTGACGGCCGGTCGGGCGCATGGGCCTCGGCTCCCGCGGGAATCAGGGGGCGACTGCGGCCCACGGGCCGGAGCCTGCGGACGGCAGGCATCTCGATGCTATGCGGACGAAGTGGGTGATTCCGGTCGACGTGCCCCATCTGAGTCACCGTCACGCCCGACGCGGCGACGGGCGGGTGACGGGCGGCCGCCCCTTCCGGCGGCCGCCCTGCCCGGCCTCTCAGAGCGTGAGATAGAAGCGGACGGTCGTGCCGTCGTCCGAGGTGTGCGTCCGCACCAGATCGGACACGTAGTGGACCAGCATCAGGCCACGGCCGCCGATCTGCCCCCGCTCCGGCGGCCTGCGCCCCGCGAGCGGATCCGTCAGCCGTCCCCGGTCACGGACCTCGCACACCACCTGGCCCGCCTCGGCCCAGATCCACAGAGTTCCCCGGCCACCGCCGTGGACCACGCTGTTGGTGGTCAGCTCCGCGACCGCCAGCTCCACGTCCTGCAGCCGCTGCCCGGCCAGACCCAGCCGGCCGGCCTGGCCGACGGCGAAGTGGCGGACCTCGGGAAGATCCTTGGCGCCGAAGGCGAAGACGGCGGCGTCCGGGGCGGGGACCAGCGCCGTGTTGTAGCGGGCGACGACGGCCTGCCAGTCGTAGACGTCACTGGCCCGCTCACGGCCCGCGGCGATGACCGTCGGGTGCGTGATCCGGGCGTCGGCCAGCACGTCCGGGTCCAGCCGGGACTCGTCGTACGGACACAGGATGGTCACCGCCCGGCCCTCGAAGGCGGCGTTGATCAACGCCTCGTGCTGCGCGCACGCCGGGTACTCCACGGAGCTGCGGCCCGCCCAGATCGGCTCCCCGATGATCCGCACCCGCCCCTGCCGGTGGGCGTCGGCGAACGCCTTGAGAACGCCGGGGATGATCCGTCCCGGGTTGCGGCCGGCCTCGGTCATGTCCAGCAGGAGGACATCCCTCGCGTCCGCTCCCAGCCCGGCCTCGATCAGCTCCAGGTTGGGGCCGGGCACGGCCACCGCCACGGGTTCACCCGCGGCCAGGCCCTGCCGTACGAACGACACCGTCTGCTCGGCGTACTCCTGCCCGGTGCGGTAGAACAGCGCGGGGTGTGCGAACACCTCGTCGGCCACGTAGCTCATCGGGGCGCCACCTCGATCCCGCGCGCGGTCGGCCAGAACAACCCCAGCACCCGTGGCACCTGCGGCGGCGGATGCTCCACGACGACCCGCCCGCGCGGCAGGTTCATGGCCGTGACCGCGAGCGCCGACACCCCGGCCACGTCGACGAACCCCACACCCGACAGCTCCACATAGGACACGTCCCTGTGCCGCCGGGCCAGCTCGGCCAGCGCCTCCTCCCACGACAGGCGGGTGACGACGCTGATCTCGCCACTGACACAGATCCCGGGACGACCGGACAACGGGCTCACCTCCAGCACAGCCCCGCCGTGCGCGGGAGTGGGCTCGCCCCTGTCATGTGTGGCATCCACACTCGGTCTCCTCAGCAATCCGCCGACCCTCTGCTTCTTCCGGACGCGGCACGAACGGAACATGACATTCCGACCGGGCGGCGGCCCTGCACGGCCTCCAGCCTGCCAGGGTCCGCTCTCGTCTGCGGCACGCCGCGCCCTGTGCGGCTTCCCGCTGCCGCCGCCACTATGCCCACCTGATCGCGAATTCGCCGGAGCGGGGGTCCAGAGACGGCGAGGCCATGGACAACTCCCTTGGCCGAGGCCTTCGGTGACTTGGTGCCGGTCACGACCCGAGTGGGCGCCCCGGCACGCGCGCGTGGGCGCCGATCACCGCGGCGCGGGCAACCCCCGGCGGCAGGCGGGGAGATATTCCGTGGCGCCTCGAAAGCACCGGCGTCTATGGTGGCTGCGCGCATCACGCGGCGGCCGTCGGCCGCCGGCGTCGGCCCGATCAAGGATCAGGAGGTGTGACCGATGACTGTCGCCACCACGGGTGCTGTCCGCAGCGACCAGACGTTCGTCCGTTCCACCTCCGCGGTCTCCGGCTGACCACTTCATCCACTGCGCCGGGACCGCCCTGTGAAGGGTCTTCCTTGAACCTCTCCTCCTCCTCTACCGCGGCTTCGTCACACCCTCTCGCCCCTTACGGCTGGGACGAGGGATGGGAAGCCGAGTTCGCCGGGCACGCCGAGCGGGGGCTGCTGCCCGGCCGCGTCGTCCGCGTCGACCGCGGGCAGTGCGACGTCGTCACCGGTGACGACGTCGTCCGCGCCGACACCGCGTTCGTCACCCCGCACGACCCCCTGCGGGTCGTCTGCACCGGCGACTGGGTCGCCGTCGACGCCGACGGCACCCCGCGCTACGTACGCGCCTGTCTGCCGCGCCGTACCGCCTTCGTGCGGTCCACCTCCTCCAAGCGGTCCGAGGGCCAGATCCTCGCCGCCAACGTCGACCACGCCGTCGTCGCCCTGTCCCTCGCCGTCGAGCTCGACCTCGGGCGCGTCGAGCGGTTCCTGGCGCTGGCCTGGGAGTCCGGGGCACAGCCCGTCGTCGTGCTCACCAAGGCCGATCTCGTGCCCGACCCGGCCGTGCTGGCGTACCTCGTCGAGGACGTCGAGCGCAGTGCGCCCGGGGTGCCCGTGCTCACCGTCAGCGCGCTGGACGGGGACGGGGTCGAGGAACTCGCCGGTCTCCTCGGCCGCGGCACCACCGTGCTGCTCGGGGCGTCCGGCGCGGGCAAGTCGACACTCGCCAACGCGCTCGTGGGGGAGGACGTCATGGACGTCCAGGCCACACGGGACATGGACGGCAAGGGCCGGCACACCACCACCACCCGCAACCTGCTGCCCCTGCCCGACGGCGGCGTCCTGATCGACACGCCCGGCCTGCGCGGCGTCGGGCTCTGGGACGCCGGCAGCGGCGTCGGCCAGGTCTTCTCCGAGATCGAGGAACTCGCCCTGCGCTGCCGCTTCCACGACTGCGCCCACGAACTCGAACCGGGGTGCGCGGTGCTGGCCGCCGTCGACACCGGCGACCTCCCGGTCCGACGCCTGGACAGCTACCGCAAGCTCGTCCGTGAGAACCAGTGGATCGTCGCCAAGTCCGACGCCCGCATCCGCGCCGACATCCGCCACGACTGGAAGCGCAAGCAGGCCGCGGGCCGGGCGGCCGCGCGGGCCAAGCGGGGGGAGTGGGGGTGACGACGGAAGGCCTCCGGCCGGGGTGACGGCGGTTCGGCCCTGGGCCGGGTGAGGGCGGTCGGGTGAGGGCGGTCCGGCTCTGGGCCGGGGTGGCGGTGGGCCGGCTTCTCGGACGGAGGCGGGTGACGGCGAGCGGCCCCTGGCCGGGGTCACGCCGGCCGGCTCTCGGCTCGGCGGCGCCTCCGCTCCCCGTCGGGGCGGTACGGGTCCGGTCCCTGGCGGAGGCATGACTGCGGTCGGCCTCTGGCCGGAGAGGGGTGGTCCAGCTCCTGGCCGGGGCGGTGACAGTCCGGTTCCCGGCGGGAGCCGGGTGGTGGCGGCAACCGGCCGCCGGCCGGAGTGGCGGGGGTCCCGTTCCCGACCGGAGGCGGTCGACGGTGGTCGACTTCTGGCTGGGGCGGTGACAGTCCGGTTCCCGGCGGGAGCCGGGTGGTGGCGGCAACCGGCCGCCGGCCGGAGGGGCGGGGGTCCCGTTCCCGACCGGAGGCGGTCGACGGTGGTCGACTTCTGGCCGGGGCGGTGGCGGCCCGGTTCCCGGCGGGAGCCGGGTCACGGTGCCCAACCCCAGGCCGCAGGGCCGGAGGGTGGGGGACCCGCGCCGGTCCTCCAGCGTGATGTCCGATTCCCGCTAGCACTCCCCGCGGCACCGGCGAAGACTGGGAGCCGTGAGGGACGAGGAGAGCAGGTACGAGGCGGTCCGCAGCCGGGACGCCCGGTTCGACGGAGAGTTCTTCTTCGCCGTCGAGACGACCGGTATCTACTGCCGGCCCAGCTGCCCCGCCGTGACGCCGAAGCGGCACAACGTGCGGTTCTTCGCGACGGCCGCCGCCGCGCAGGGCTCGGGTTTCCGGGCCTGCCGGCGGTGCCGGCCGGACGCCACGCCCGGCTCGGCCGACTGGAACGTCCGCGCGGACGTCGTCGGCCGGGCCATGCGGCTGATCGGCGACGGAGTCGTCGACCGGGAGGGCGTCGCCGGTCTCGCCGTACGCCTCGGATACAGCGCCCGCCAGGTGCAGCGGCAGCTCACCGCCGAGCTCGGCGCGGGGCCCGTGGCCCTCGCGCGGGCGCAGCGGGCGCACACCGCGCGGGTGCTCCTGCAGACGACCGGCCTGCCGGTCACCGAGATCGCCTTCGCGTCCGGGTTCGCCAGCGTGCGGCAGTTCAACGACACCGTCCGGGCGGTGTACGCGCAGACCCCGACCCAGCTGAGGGCCGCCGCGCCCCGGCAGGGCCGCACCGCCGCCCCCGGCGCCGGGATCCCGCTGCGGCTCGCCCACCGGGGGCCGTACCACGCGGCCACCGTCTTCGACCTGCTGGAACGGGAGGCAGTACCAGGGGTGGAGGAGGTGAGCGGGCCGCCCGGCCGACGCACGTACCGCCGGACGCTCCGCCTCCCCCACGGCACCGGCATCGTGGCCGTGGACGAGCGGGCGGCCGTCGCGGGCCGGTCCTCCGCCGTCCACCCCGGCGGCTGGCTCGACGCGCGACTGCACCTCACCGACCCCCGCGACCTCACCACCGCCGTCCAGCGGCTGCGGCGGCTGTTCGACCTCGACGCCGACCCGTACGCCGTCGACGAGCGGCTCGGCGCGGACCCGCGGCTCGCCCCGCTCGTCGCCGCCCGGCCCGGACTGCGAGCGCCCGGGGCCGCCGACCCGGAGGAGTACGCCATGCGCGCGCTGGTGAGCCGTACGGGGCCATCGGGATCCCCCCGCGCGTCGGGGCCTCTTCCGCTGCGGGGGAGAGGCCGGGCGTGGGAGAGCCTGGTCCGCGCCCATGGCAAGGCCCTGGACGCCCCCTGCGGCGGCCTCACCCACCTCTTCCCCGAACCGGCGGCCCTGGCGGAGCTCCCCGGCCCCCCGGGCACCCTCGCCACCGCCCTCGCCGACGGCACCGTACGCCTCGATCCCGGCGCCGACCGGGACGACGCCCAGGCGGCGCTGCTCGCCCTGCCCGGCCTGGACGGCCGTACGGTGGCGGCGATCCGGGCCCGTGCCCTCGGCGACCCCGACGTCGCGCCACCCGGCGCGGACGTCCCCGACACCTGGCGCCCCTGGCGCACCTACGCCCTTCACCATCTGCGTGCCGCGGAGGAATCCCATGTACTGGACCAGCGTCGACAGCCCCCTCGGCCCCCTGCTCCTCACCGCTGACCCGGACGGCGCCCTGACCTCGGTGTCCGTCCCCGGGCAGAAGGGCGGACGCGCCGTCCAGCCCGGCCGGCGACACGATCCCGGGCCCTTCCGCGCGGCCGAGGAACAGCTCACCGCCTATTTCGCCGCCGACCTGAAGGAGTTCCGGCTGGAGCTGCGCGCCGAGGGCACCGCCTTCCGCGAGCGGGTGTGGGCCGCCCTGGACACCATCCCCTACGGGTCCACCACGACGTACGGCGAGATCGCCGCCCGCGTCGGCGCGCCCCGGGCCGCCGTACGGGCCGTCGGCGGCGCGATCGGCGCCAACCCGCTGCTGATCGTCCGCCCCTGCCACCGCGTCATCGGCGCCGACGGCTCCCTGACCGGCTACGCGGGCGGCCTGGAACGCAAGGTGCGGCTGCTCACGCTGGAGGGTTCGCTGTAGGGGCGTTCCCCGGTGGCGCGAGCAGTTCCACCAGCCCGGTCGTCCGGCTGCGCGGCCGCACTAGACACCGCCGTCCTCGTCCAGCCCCCAGCTGTGGATCCGGCGCGGATGGATCCGGATCACCTCCTCACTGAAGTGCGGCCCCAGACCGTGCGGCCCGGTCAGCAACTCCGCCTCTCCGCGGATGTCGACGCCCCGCACCCGCCAGGGCCGCAGACTGACGATGTCGTCGACGACCAGGGCGACCTTCGGATTCCCCTGCAGATTCCGCCACTTCTTCGTGCTGCCCATCGCAAGTCCGCCGACCAGGATCGTGCCGTCGTCCTGCGGGAAGAACCCCACCGGATTCGCCTGCGGCTGCCCCTGCGCATCGACGGTGGCCAGCCGGCCCAGCCGCTGCGACCTCAGATACGCGCGTTCTGCCTCGCTGAATGCGGTCATGGAAGGAGCGAAGCACGCGGCCCGGCCGGGCGCATCGGCTGTTCGTCCTAGGACCTGGCCGCGGTGGGCGAGCCGCGCCGAGATTCTCGTACGGCGACCGCGCCGTCCCGGCGGTACCTCAGCCCCACCACACCGCCCCCAGCCAAGCCCCCATGATCAGCAAGCAGGTGAACAGCTCCGCCAGGATGCTGGAGCCGCCCGCGCGCATCGTCTCGCGCAGGGAGGCGCGGGCTGCGTCGTGGCGGCCCAGACGGAGGCGTTCGGCGAGGTAGATGCCGGCGATGAAGCCCGGGACGGCGCCGAGGACGGGGAGGAGGAAGAAACCGAGGAACGCTCCGGCGCCCGCGTAGAGGGCCATCTGGCGGGTGGCGCCGCTCGCGCGCAGTCGGCGGGGTGGCAGGGCCCAGCGGACCACCTGGGAGACGAGGAGGGCGACCGTGGAGCCCACCAGCACGGCCCAGGCGACCGGCTGAGGGTCTTTCAGCGCCCACCACAGGACCGCCGACCACACGAGCCACGATCCCGGCACGCCGGGCACCAGCACCCCGCACAGGCCGAGCAGGATGACCAGACCGACCAGCAGGAGTTCCCACGCTCCCATCTGCCCAGCGTGCCGGAATCCGGAAGAAGACGCAGGTCAGACGCGAGGCGGAGGACGTCCACGCTAGTCCTCCCGGGTCACCCAGCCCCGTTCGCACGCGTGCCAGCCCAGCTGGAGCCGGGTTCTCGCGCCCGTCAGTTCCATCAGCCGCCTCACCCGGCGCTGTACGGTCCGCAGGCCCAGGTCGAGCTGTCTGGCGACGCTCGCGTCGGTCAGGCCGGCCAGCAGCAGGGCGAGGATCTCCAGGTCGGCGGTGTCGGGGCCGTCCGGGTCCGCCGCGACGCCGTCCGCGCCCGGGCGGAGCGGCAGAGCTTCCCGCCAGACCGACTCGAAGAGGCCCGACAGCAGCTCCAGGAGTCCGCCGGCGTGCACCACCAGCGCGGCCGGCTCGGCTGAGCGGCCGGTCAGCGGCACCAGGGCGAGCGCGCGGTCGGCCACGACGAGGTTCGTCGGGACCTTCTCCACCATCCGTACCCGCTCGCCCCGGCCGAGTGCGGCGGTCAGCTCCTTCATGCCGGCCGGCTGGTCGAGGGCCGCCCGCTCCAGCACCACGCGGCAGCGCACCCCGCGGGCCGCCGCCCGCTCCTCCACGGCGTTCTCCCCGCCGGGCACGGTCACCGGCGTGCCGGTGACCAGCGCGCACACCTCCTCGCCGGCCTCCAGCTGGATCTGCAGCAGACGCCGGGCGACCGCCGCCGCGCCCGTCACCACCTCGACCAGTTCGTGCACCGACGGTTCGGCCGCCGCCGTCCGGTACTCCTCGGCGAGCGACGCGGCCGCCGGCTCCGCCTGCTCCAGCTCGTGCCGCCCGATCGCTTCCAGCATCCGGTGCTGTCCTCCCCTGACCACCCCTGGCCGTCATGGCCGCGTCGGGCGGGAAACCGGCGGGAAACCGCCACGGCGCAATCCCGCCCCGGTACATCATCGACTCACGACTCCCTCCTCGCACCCCAGTTCGGCATGTCGCTCGCCCTGCGCTTCGACACGCCGGAAGACGCGACGTACCGGCTCGCATTTTCCTGATGCCCCGTTTTCATACGGCCCGCGCGGTGGACAATCAGGAGCATGAGCCAGCAGGGGGGAAGGCCCACCGGTCACGAGGACGACTGGTGGGGGCAGTTGTACGACGACTCCACCGAGGACACCGGACCGACGGCCACCGCCGACTCGCTGGACGACCGGTTCGCCTCGGCGGTGGGCGCGGTGCGTTCCCCGGAGCCGACGGACCCGACGGATCCGGCGGGGCCGGGGAACCCGACGGAGCCCGCGCAGCCGTCCGAGCCGCCGACGCCCGCTAAGTCGCCGGGTCCTGCGGGGTCCGCGCGATCGGCGGGATCCGCGCGATCGGTTGGATCGGCGCACCAGGAGCGTGCCGAGAAGGCGGACTGGTGGGAGACGGAGGACGCACCTCCGCCGCCCCCGCCCACCCCACCATCGCCGCCCCGGCCCACCGAACCGCCGTCGCCCACCGCACCGCCGACCACCACACCCCCGCCGCCCCGGCCCACCGAACCGCCGTCGCCCACCGTCCCACCCCCGCCGACCGCAGTACCCCAACCACGCGACAGAGCCGCCGAGGCACCGCCCGCCCCCCTCCCCGACGCCCGTCCCCCCGCTCCCTCGGAACCACCGCCGGACACACCCCCCGGCCCCACCACCTTCCCGCCCGGCCCACTGCCCCCGGGTTTCGACGAGCCGCCACCCCGGAGACCTGCCTCCGCAGCGCCCCTCGGCCGTACGACCACGGACACAGCGCCCACGCCCTCCGTCCCCGCCTCCCCCACACCCCCCGACACCCACCCCGCGAAGCCGACCGCGCCCCCGTCCTCCGCACCGTCCCCACTCGCCCCCACCGCCTCCGCCACCGGTACGGCGGCCCCGTTCGGCCCGGTCACCGCGCGCCCCGTCGTCAAGCCCTTCGTCGGCTCCGGGCCGCCCACCTACGACGCCGAGCCCACCGCCCTGCCGCCCGCCGACCCGGACGAGCTCGACGATCTGCTCGCCGACACCGTCCTGGACGGCGCCCGGTACGGGTCCTGCACGCTGCGGGCGGTGTCCGTGCGCGGGGACTCCGCGCGCTACCGGGGCGAGCCACGCCGCGACTCCCTGCTCACCGCACGCTTCGGCGCCGGCGAGCAGGCGCTCATCCTGGTCGCGATGGCGACCGGCGCCCGTGCCACGCCGGGCGCGCACCGGGCGTCCGCCGAGGTGTGCCGGTGGATCGGGCGGGCCGTGGGCCGCAGTCACGTCCGGCTCGCGGAGGACATCAGGGCGGCCCGGCGCGGCGACCTGAAGTCGGGCCTGCACCGTCTGACCGCCCGCAGCCTCGGCCGGCTCCGCGCCAGCGCCGCCGAACAGGGCCTGGAACCGGAGGAGTACGCGGCCAGTCTGCGCTGCCTCCTCCTGCCCGCCGACCCCGCGTGCCGCACGCGCGTCTTCTTCGGCGTCGGCCCCGGCGGACTGTTCCGCCTGCGGGACGGTGAGTGGCAGGACATCGAACCGCGGGTCGCCGAGGTCGCCGGCGAGCCGGTCGTCGGGTTCGGCTCCCTGCCCCCCGGTGCAGGCACCGGTTCCACCGGAGCGGCTGACGCCGCGCCCTCCTTCGCCGAGGGCGACCGCCTCACCATGGACCTCGGCATCCCGACCCCGCCGAACCCGTACGAACCGGACCCCGAGCCGCCCCGCGAACCGTTCCGCTTCCGGGCCTCCGTCGCCCGTCCGGGTGACACGCTCCTGATGTGCACCGAGGGCCTCGCCGACCCCCTGCGCGGCGAGCCCGAACTGCCCGCCCATCTCACGGAGCGGTGGTCCGAAACCGCCCCGCCCGGCCTCGCCGAGTTCCTCGCCGACACCCAGATCCGGGTCAAGGGGTACGCGGACGACCGTACGGCCGCGGCCGTCTGGGAGGCGTGACGGCGTTCGCCATGACGGCGAAGTCCGGCTACGGCGGAGCCCTCGGGGACGCCTTCAAGCACAGGGGGCCGGCCCTCGTCGACGTCGTCACCGATCCCGACGCCCTGTCCGTCCCGCCGAAGATCAGCGCCGAGACGGTGACCGGGTTCGCGCCGTCCGCGTAGAGGTTCGTGCTGGACGGCGGTGTCGGACGCATGCTCCAGATGGCCCGCTCCGACCTGCGCGACGTGCCGCGTCCTCAGCGGGCGGTCCTGCGGTGCACGGCCGCGCCGCCCTGTCAGGGCTGTCGGCCGGGGGCCGGCCGCAGCCGTACCGTCCGGATCTCGAACGGCCGCAGGACCGTGGGGCCCGACGTCTCGGACCGCGGCCGTTCGAGCAGGTCGGTGACCTCCATCCGGTCCACGGGGAAGTCCGCCGTCAGCTCGAACCGCGCTCGCCCGCCGCGCGACTCGTACAGCCGCACCACGACGTCCCCGCTGCGGTCCTCGGCGAGCTTCACCGACTCGATCGTGACGGCCGGGTTGTCGACCCGGACGACGGGCGCGGCCACCGGCGCCTCGGCCACCCGCAGCGGCAGGTTCAGCGCCAGCCCCTCCGCGACCGCGTCCCCGACCCGCGCACCCGGCAGCAGCGCGTAGGTGAACCGGTGCATGCCGAGGTCCGTCTGCGGATCCGGGCTGTGCGGGGCGCGCAGCAGTGTCAGGCGCACGGTCGTGCCCAGGCCGTCGGCGTGCGCGGTGCGGGTGACGTCGTGGCCGTACGTCGAGTCGTTGAGGACGGCCACGCCGTAGCCCTCCTCGGCGACCCGCAACCAGCGGTGGGCGCAGATCTCGAAACGGGCCGCGTCCCAGGACGTGTTGGCGTGGGTCGGCCGGTGCACGTGCCCGAACTGGATCTCGGCGGTGGAGCGTTCGGCGTGCACGTCGATCGGGAAGGCGGCCTTGAGGACCTTCTCCGACTCCTGCCAGTCGACCTCCGTGACGATGTCGACGCGGCGGCTCACCGCCGTCAGCCGGATCTCCTGCGTCACCGTGGACCGGCCGAACCTCCGCGTCACCCGCACCGCCGCCCGCAGCGGCCCGCTCTCCGCCACCTCCACCGACTCGGCGTCCGTCACATCCGTGTGCCGGCGCCGGTAGTGCCGGTCGATGTCCCAGGCGTCCCAGGCGTTGGGATGGTCGGGGTGGAGCTGGAGGAGGTTGCCGGGGCCGTGCAGGACCTCCCGGTCCGCGGCCAGGTCCCGTACGGAGGCGAGCAGTCCGTCGCGGTCGATCCGCACCCGAAGCCGCGCGTTCTCCAGCACGATGACGTCACCGTCCCGTTCCACCCGTACGCGCTCCGCCGGCTCCGGCGGGACCGCCGCGCTGCCCAGCCCCGGCACCGTCACGACCCCGTCGCCGACGACCTCGGTCCGCTCGTACGGCGAGGCGTTCAGCACCGCCCGCTCACCGGTGGACCCCAGCGCCCGCACCGCCTCCGCCGTGATCTCCGCCAGCTCCGTCAGCACCCGCGCGTAGGTCTCCCGCGCCTCCCGGTGCACCCACGCGATCGACGACCCGGGCAGGATGTCGTGGAACTGGTGCAGCAGCACCGTCTTCCACAGCCGGTCCAGGGCGTCGTAGGGATACTCGTACGACGGGACGCGGAGCGCCGCCGTCGTGCACCACAGCTCGGCCTCGCGCAGCGCGTGTTCGCAGCGCCGGTTGCCCTGCTTGGTCCTGGCCTGGGTGGTGTAGGTGGCGCGGTGCAGCTCCAGGTACAGCTCACCGGACCAGACCGGCGCCTGGGGACCGTACTCCTCCTCGGCGGCCCGGAAGAAGGCGGACGGGCGCTCGACCGTGACCCGGGGTGAGCCCTCCAGGGAGCGCAGACGGCGGGCCTTCTCCAGCATCTCGCGGGTGGGGCCGCCCCCGCCGTCGCCCCAGCCGAAGGGGACGAGGGAGCGGGTGGCGCGGCCCTTGTCGGCGAAGTTCCGCTCCGCGTGCGCGAGTTCGCGGGCGTGCAGCTGGGAGTTGTAGGTGTCGGCGGGCGGGAAGTGGGTGAAGACGCGGGTGCCGTCGATGCCCTCCCACCAGAAGGTGTGGTGGGGCATGCGGTTGGACTGGTTCCAGCTGAGTTTCTGGGTGAGGAACCAGCGGATTCCGGCCAACTTCGCGAGCTGTGGGAAGGCGGCGGTGTAGCCGAAGGAGTCCGGCAGCCAGATCTCCTCGGTCTCCACGCCCAGTTCCTCGGCGAAGAACCGCTTTCCGTGCACGAGCTGGCGGGCGAGGGCCTCGCCGCCGGGCATGTTGGCGTCCGACTCCACCCACATGGAGCCGACCGGCTCCCACGTCCCGTCCGCCACCGCCTTCTTGATGCGTTCCCACAGGTGCGGCTGGTGCTCCTGCACCCACGCGTACTGCTGGGCCTGCGAGCAGGCGAACACCAGCTCCGGGTAGTCGGCGGCCAGCGCGGTGACGTTGGCGAAGGTGCGGGAGGCCTTGCGGACCGTCTCGCGCAGCGGCCACAGCCACGCCGAGTCGATGTGGGCGTGGCCCACGGCGGAGACCCGGTGGGCGCTCGCCGCGGCGGGCCGGGACAGCACGTCCGTCAGCGCCGCGCGGGCGGCGGCCGCCGTGCCGGGCACGTCGTGCAGGTCGAGGGCGTCGAGCATGTCCTCCAGGGCCCGCAGGATCTCGTGGCGGCGGGCCCGCCCCGGATCCAGCTCGTGCATCAGTTCCGCCAGCACCTCGACGTCCAGCACCAGCCGCCACACCTCTTCCTCGAGTACGGCGAGATCGGCAGAGGCGAATCGGTAGAGGGGCCCATCGCCCGCGGTCAGCACGTCCCCCAGGTGCGTCGGCTCGAAGGCGTGCAGGACGGCGGGATTGGCGGCCGCCTCGAAGAGCAGATGCACCGGCTCACCACCCCGGGCGGGGGCGGCGACCGTCAGGTGCCGGTTGCGCGGGTGCACGCCCTTCAGCGGCACGCCCGCGCCGTCGTGGAGCAGCCCCTCCGCCTGGAAGCCGGGGCCGTCGCCGGTGAACCCGGGGTCGATCACCGCCTCCACCCGGCGGCCCGCCCACTCCTCGGGAACCCGCCCCTCCAACCGGAACCAACTCGTCGACCAGGGCTTTCCCCACTCCGTGCCGGTCGCGAAGGGCTCGTAGGCGGCCTGCAGGGCCTGGTCGACCGGCACCGGCTCACCCGGCACGTGCCACACGGACAGGACCAGCGGCACCCGCGCCCCGTACTGCGCGGGACGCACGAACTGCCGCATCGCGCGCTCCAGACGCGCCTCCACCAGGGTTCGGTCGTCGTGCACGGCGCTCTCCTCGGCCATTCGGACGGCGGTGTCAGGGTGTCACCTACCCCTCCCCGCGCCGGTGCGGACATGCGGAGCGGCCCCGTCGGTGTGGCCGAACACCCGGTCGTTGACGATTCGACATGACTCGGTCCGGTGTCGACGGGGCAAGCATCCCCGTGAACGTGTTCGAGCAGGAGGGAAACCGACCATCGGCACGCGGGCGGGGGTCATGAAGAGGCAGGCACGAGGCAGCGGTTCGACCGTGATCGCGGGTACCTCGGCGACGACGCGGACAGTGGAGGACAAGGTCGACGACGACGCCGGGCAGACCCGGGCGTCCCAGCTGCGGCGCAGACTCGGGCGGGCGGACCTGCGGGCCGTCCCCGAGACCCGGCGGGCGCTGCGCGAGTTACTGCGGCACTGGGGGAGGCCCGGACAGTCGGAGACGGCGGAACTGCTCACCAGCGAGCTCGTCACCAACGCGCTCGTCCACACCGATCACGACGCGGTCCTGACGGCCACCGTCGGACCGTCCGGCCTGCGGGTCGAGGTACGGGACTTCACCTCCCGCCGCCCGCAGCCGCGCCCACCGAGCGCCGGCGACAGCACCCACGGCCGGGGCCTGGTCCTGGTGCAGTCCCTCGCGGACGCATGGGGCGTCCGGGCGCACGGCGTCGGGAAGGTGGTGTGGTTCGAGCTGGACGCGGAAGCGGCGTGAACAGGGGCCGGGCGCACGGGAAGGGGGCGCGACCGGTGAGGTCGCGCCCCCTTCCCGTGGACATCGTATCCCTCAGCCGAACTGCTGCTCCAGGTCCTTGAGCTTGCGCTCCAGGGAGTCCAGACGCGGCAGGGCCATCGTGTCGTCCTCCGCGGTGAGGTCGACGGTGATCGGGTCAGAACTCTGGCGTACGGGCTGCAGGGAGGGCCGCGTACGCACGGGCAGCGGTTCCGGCGCGTTCGCTATGGCAGGCTCCGCGGAGACCCGCTCGTCGGCCCGCTCCAGCGTGGCCTGCGTCTCCATCTGACGGCCGCCACGGCCCGGCAGACCGCGGTGTCCCCGGCTGATCGCCCTGAGCTGGGCCCGCTCCACCCGCTGCTGCTCGCGGCGGCGCCGACGCGACTCCTCCTTCTGGCGCTTGTCCTCGCGGACCTCCTCGACGGCCTCGTCCAGGCTGCGCACGCCCTCCAGGAGCATCAGCGACCACGCCTTGTAGGTCTCGCGGGGGGCCCGCAGCCAGCGCACGACGCGGATCTGCGGCAGCGGACGCGGCACCAGGCCCTGCTCGCGCAGCGCGGCCCGGCGGGTCTGCTTCAGCGCCCGGTCGAAGAGCACGGCCGCCGACAGCGACATGCCGGCGAAGAAGTGGGGGGCGCCCGCGTGGCCGAGGCCGCGGGGAGCGTGGACCCAGTTGAACCAGGCCGCGGCGCCCGCGAACGTCCACACGAGTATCCGGGAGCCGAGCGCCGCGTCACCGTGGCTGGCCTCGCGCACCGCGAGGACCGAGCAGAACATCGCGGCCCCGTCCAGGCCGAACGGCACCAGGTACTCCCAGCCGCCGGACAGGTTCAGGTTCTGCTGGCCGAAGCCGACCAGGCCGTGGAAGGAGAGCGCGGCGGCGACGGCCGCGCAGCAGAACAGCAGCACGTAGGAGGCGGTGCCGTATATCGCTTCCTTGCGCCTGCGGCGCTCCTCGCTGCGTTCCCACGAGTCGTCCGCGCTCGCGTTCTCCCCGGAGGAGCGCTTGCCGCGCGCGAGCACCGCCACCGCCGCCAGCATGCCCAGGAGCAGTACGGCGCCCGGAAGCAGCCAGTTCAGCGATATGTCGGTCAGTCTCATCTGGGGTCCCTTGCATTGGGATAGGGCGTAACGCCCGCCATGGTGGCCCAAACCCACCGGCCCTCAGGGGGTTTCGGGGCAAGAGGCCGCCAAGGAGGTGCAAGGGGATGCCCAGGACGGCGTTCTGCTCGAACTGCCGCTTGAGGGGCGGGAGTTGAGTTCGAATAAGACTACCCGTACGGGTGGTTCCACGGAAAGTTCCCGCGACGAGTGAGGAAGTTGTGAAACACCTGTCGTCGCGCGGGAGTGCCCGTCGCGGTGATCCTACGGGACGCGGAGAGCCGCCTTGTGCTGAGGGGGGCCTCAACTCGCCGGGACGGCCGCGAGCTTGGTGACGCGGTCCGCGTCGCACGTGCGCGGGCAGGTGACGCAGGTGTCCTCGGGGCGGACGGTGTAGAACATGCAGCAGCTCGCCCGGTCACGGGTCGGCAGCGTCTCGCCGTCCGGGCCGGTCAGCTCCCGGAAGGCCGCCGAGCCGACGTACGGCCGGGTCGAGCCCGGCAGCAGCAGCTCCAGCTCGCGCCGCGCCCGCCGCTGCTCGCCCTCGCCGAACAGCTGGGCTACGTACCAGAGCCCCTCGACGATCTCGTCGGTCACCATGCCCCACAGGGCCCGCCCGCGCCGCCGCGCACGCGGCCCGAACCCGGCGAGCACGGGCTCGTGGTGCTCGGCGATCGCGGCCCGCACCTCGGCCCGCAGCGCCTCCTCGTCCGCGACCACCCGGGCGCCGGGCAGCGCGGCGGCCGGGTCGCCCGGCAGACAGGCGAACGAGGCGGGCGCGCGGACGGCCATCCGCATGCCGTCGCCGGTGCGGTCGTACGAGACATGCGTCACGGGGAAGCGGGGCACCCGGCGGTGCAGGAACCACGGGACGGTGATCAGCAGACAGGCCGGCCAGGCGTACCGGTGCAGTCCGAAGCTCGCGACGACGTCCGGGCGGGCCCGTTGCCCGTAGTCGCGCACCACCTGCGCGTCGTCCCAGGCGAGGAAGGTCTCCAGCCCTGGTCCACCCGCCGCGAGCTCGGTCGCCGCGACCCAGCCGCCCCCTCGGGGCGCCGGCTCCCCGTCGGCCAGCTCCCTGACGGTGAGGCCGGGGAAGACCTCGGCGAGGCGGGCGTAGGCAGCGGTCACGGCCGACTGTGCCGACGGGCGTATGTGCATACCGGGACCACCGATCCACGCATGATGGGCAGGTAAGGCTCACCTTACTAGGTGGGGCCGTGCTGTACGGGCCTCATGCGGGACGCCGTCGATTACCCCCATCACGGCCAGTGCGCCTAAGGTGCTTGACGGACGAGTAACAACCCGCCGTAATGACCCCAAGTACCGACACGTCCCGAGTGCCGACCCGTCCCGAGGAGGACCCCGTGGAGCAGAGCGCGCAGGGCTTTGCCGGGACGGGGACTCCCAAGGAGCGCGGCGGGGCCGGGGTGCCGGCGCAGCCACGGGCGGCGGAGCGCGAACGAGGCGTGCGGGGCCCCCTCGGGGACGCCCGCGTACCGGGCGCCGAGGCCGGCGCCGTGCGTGGCGAGCACACCCACAGCGAGGTGGCCCTCCCGCGCCCTCGCCCCGTCGTGCAGCGGGCCTCCGTCCGCGGCCAGATACTCGACGCCCTGCGCACCGCGCTGGTCGCCGGCGAGCTCACGCCGGGCGAGGTGTACTCGGCCCCGGCCCTCGGCGAACGCTTCGGGGTGTCCGCGACGCCGGTCCGCGAGGCGATGCAGCAGCTCGCCCTGGAGGGCGCCGTCGAGGTCGTCCCCAACCGCGGCTTCCGTGTGATCGTCCGGGGCGCCCGCGAACTGGCCGAGCTGGCGGAGATACGGGCGCTGATCGAGGTGCCGGTGATGCTGCGGCTCGCCTGTACGGTGCCGGCCGAGCGCTGGGCGGAGCTGCGCCCGCTCGCGGAGGCGACGGTGCGGGCGGCGGGCTCCGGCTGCCGCGCCACCTACGCCGAGACCGACCGCGCCTTCCACCGCGCGGTACTGGCCCTGAGCGGCAACGAGCAGCTGGTGGGCATCGCGGAGGACCTGCACCGCCGGGCCCAGTGGCCGCTGGTGGGCGGCCCGCTGACGCGGGGGCGGGCGGACCTGGTCGCCGACGCCACGGAACACATGGCGCTGCTCGAGGCCCTGGGCGCGGGCGACCTGGACGTGGCGCAGACGCTGGTGCGGGAGCATTTCACGGGGACGGGCTGAGCGGGCCTCCTACCCTGGCTTGCCGCCCGCTGGCCTGGGGCTTCGCGGTCGACGTGGAGCCGAGACCCGAGTACGACAACATGCCGATGCCGTCCGGGGGTTGGCCGGTCCCTGACGCGGCGCACGGCACGAGTGGCCGGCCGCTGGACGAGGACGTGGTGACCACCCGAGCGGAGCACGCCCGCCGACCCGCCGAAGCGGAGTCGGAGCGGTTCCCGGCCGCGGCGCCCGCGCACGCGACGCCGAGGGGCGCACTGGCCGGCGAGGGGCGCACTGGCCGGCCAGTGGGGGCCGGTCGGCGAGGGGCGCATCGGACGCCGAGGGGGCGCGCCGCGGCCGTGGAGGGCGCCCCCGGGCCGGTCTACGCCGTGGCCGCCGGTGGTGCCAACTGCCCTGCCAGCCACGTCGGTACGCCGCCGAGCAGCCGGAACAGCCGCCGGGCCTCCTCCCGCAGTCGCGAGGCCTCCGGCTCGACCTCCGCCTCCGCCAGCGACACCAGGGCCGGGGCCGTCCCCACCAGGTAGCCCAACTCCTCCCGGATCCGCAGGGATTCGGCGAAGCCGTGACGGGCCTCCGCGATCTCTCCGTCCCGCAGCGCGAGGCCCGCGAGGTGACGCCAGGTGAACGAGAGCAGCAGGGCGTCGGAGTGGGCCGCGGCGGCGGTGTGGGCGCGCCGGTAGGCGGCGCGGGCGGCCTGCGGGGAGCGGGTGAGGTTCTCCGCGATCAGACCGCGGCGGAAGTCCAGCAGCGCCCGCCCCGGCGACTCCGGGTGGATCAGTGCCGCCGCCCGGCCGAGCGCGGCCCGCGCCTCGTCGACCCGGTCGCGCACCCCGTGCACCGTCGCCGTGTAGGCCAAGTGCCCCCGTTCACAAGCGGCGGCCCCCCGCTCCTCGTCGGTGTGGGCCAGCGCCTCCGCCGTACGCAGCGCGTCCTCCGCCTCCTGCCAGCCCTGCTCGGCGTACAGGCACCGCTCCACGAGCAGCGCGGCCCGCTGCATCGCTCCGGCCGCCGTGTCGGGCGGCAGCAGGGCCGCGGCGTCGGCCCAGCAGGCCCGCGAGCGCAGTCGCCACACCGCGGTCTGGAGGGGATCGTCACCAGCGGTCGTTCCGTTACCAGACATGGCGGGATGCGCCACCTTGCCCTCCCCAGGTCCTGTCCTACGGGTCAGCTCGGGGTCGCGGGGCCCGCCACGCGCAGCACGCGCCCGGCCCCGCTCACCGGCGCCGCAAGGCCGTCCCTCCTCACCGACCCGATCCGAAGGACGGGCCCAGCACGCCATCGAGCTTTGAGTGGTGGGCGCATCTCAGCACGGATCACGGGGCCGGGCCAAGGGGGCGGGTGAAGGATTTCACAAAGTCGTGGGACTCCTGGGCCGTCGAGGTTTCGGATCACGAGGGTCCGATCCGTCAGCTCATGCGCAGCGCCAGGAAGAAGTCCAGCTTGTCCTCCAGTCGCGACAGGTCACGACTCGTCAACTGCTCGATCCGGCCGACCCGGTAGCGCAGCGTGTTGACGTGCAGGTGCAGCCGGGACGCGCACCGGGTCCAGGAGCCGTCGCAGTCCAGGAACGCCTCCAGGGTCGGGATCAGCTCGGCGCGGTGGCGGCGGTCGTAGTCGCGCAGGGGGTCCAGCAGGCGGGCGGTGAAGGCCCGTCGGACGTCGTCCGGGACGAACGGCAGCAGCAGGACGTGGGAGGCCAGCTCGTGGTGGCCGGCCGCGCACACCCGGCCGGGGCGGGCCGCCGCCACCCGTCGCGCGTGCCGGGCCTCCTCCAGGGCGCCGCGCAGGCCCTCCGCCGAGTGCACCGCCGCGCTGACGCCCAGCGTGACCCGCCCGTCGCCGTCCAGGCCCGCCGACAGCGGCTCCCGTACGGAGGTGAGCAGGGCGTCGGCGAGGACGCCGGACTCCGAGCCGTCGTGCTCGGCGGAGACCGCCGGGAGCGGGACGAGGGCGATGGCCTCGTCACCGGTGTGGGCGACGGCGATGCGGTCGGAGGGCTCGGGGCCGGTGGCGTGCGGTTCGACGAGGATCTCCTCCAGGAGCGCCTGGGCGACCGGGCCGCCGTCGACTTCCGCGCCGTCCCACTCCACGCGCGCCACGACCACCTGCCAGTGCGGGGCGGCCCCCAGGCCCGGCAGCAGCACCGGCGCCGCCACCCGCAGCCGCGCCGCGATCTCGGCGGGCGCCGCGCCCGTCTGCACCAGGTCCAGCACCTCCTGCGCGAGCCGCCTGCGCACCGTGCGCGCCGCGTCCCGCCGGTCCCGCTCGACCGCGATGAGCTGGGTGACACCCTGGAGCAGGTCGAGCCGCTCCTCCGCCCAGTCCCCGGCGTCCGCCTCGACGGCCAGCAGCCACTCCGACAGCACCGTCTCGCGGACGTCCCGCGCGGCCTGCGGGGAGCGGCCGCCGGCGCGGACGGGGAAGAGCGAGTACGTCGTCTGGCCGAGGATCACGCGGTGCGGGCCGCGGCGGCCGGTGCGGGCGGCCGCCAGATGCTCCGCCGCCAGCTTCGCGCACACGTCGGACGCCGGCCCCTGCCCCGCCACCTTCGGGCCCGCGATGAGCCGCCCGGTGGGGGAGAGGACCCAGGCGCGCAGGTCCAGGTCGGTGCCGAGCAGGTCCAGGACGACGTCCGGGCCGCCGCCCGCCGGGCCCGAGGTCATCATCCGCCGGTGCCGGTCCACGACGGCCGCGAGGTCACCGGCCCGCTCGCCGGACACCTGCCGTACGACGTGCTCGGTGATCGTCGCGAACGCCACCGACTCGTGCACCGCGAACAGCGGCAGCCGGTGCCGGGCACAGGCCACGACCAGGTCGTCCGGCACATCCCCCAGCTCGGCCTCGCCCGCGGCGAGCGCGGCCACCCCGGCCTGCACCAGGATCCGTACGAACGGCTCGGAGTCGGCGGCGTCCCGGCGCCAGGCCAGGCCCGTCAGCACCAGTTCACCCCCCGAGAGGTAGCGGCTCGGGTCGCGCAGGTCGGTGGTCATCACACCCCGTACGGTGCGGTCCAGCTCGCCCTCGCCGCCGAGCAGCCTGAGGCCCAGCGCATCGGTGTCCAGCAGTGCGCGCAGCCGCATTCTCGTCGCCGCCGTTCCTTGTCTCGAAATCTACGATGAAGCGTCAGGGCCCGTGGGGTGAGGAGGCCTCGCCGACGGGCTCCCGGCCCGTGCGAGGGCCCTCATGAGCCGCATTCTTCGATGGCCGGGCTGTTTCCCACGTTTCCACGGGAAAACGGCGAGGTTACTGATGGCCTCCGTTCATACGAATCTACAAGATGCCTTTCGCGACCAGCCAACTCCTTCATGGTTTCCGTGACTGACCCCGTCGGAGTACGCCGCTGTGTACTGAGGCCCGTCCACGTGAAACAGCACAGGAACGAGCCGCGCCGGCCGCACCCGATCTGGCTCGATCCGAACGACCCACAAGACGAAGAAGAGAGCCGGTCATGGACTTCCTTCGCCCCGCCAGCTGGGAGGAGGCGCTCGCCGCGAAGGCCGAGCACCCCACCGCTGTGCCGATCGCGGGTGGCACCGATGTGATGGTCGAGATCAACTTCGACCATCGGCGGCCCGAGTACCTCCTCGACCTGAACCGCGTCGGTGACCTCCAGGAGTGGGAGGTCGGCGAGGAGAGTGTGCGGCTCGGCGCCTCGGTGCCCTACACGAAGATCATGGAGAACCTGCGCGCCGAACTGCCCGGACTGGCTCTCGCCTCGCACACCGTGGCGTCCCCGCAGATCCGCAACCGCGGCGGCGTCGGCGGCAACCTCGGCACCGCCTCCCCGGCCGGCGACGCCCACCCCGCCCTCCTCGCGGCCGGCGCCGAGGTGGAGGCCGCGTCCGTACGCGGCACCCGGCTCATCCCCATCGACTCCTTCTACACCGGCGTGAAGCGCAACGCGCTCGCCGCGGACGAGCTGATCCGTGCCGTCCACATCAGGAAGGCGGACGGCCCCCAGCAGTACTCCAAGGTCGGCACCCGCAACGCCATGGTCATCGCCGTGTGCGCCTTCGGCCTCGCGCTGCACCCCGGGACCCGTACCGTCCGCACCGGCATCGGCTCGGCAGCGCCGACCCCCGTCCGGGCCGAGGCCGCCGAGGAGTTCCTGAACGCGGCGCTCGACGACGGCGGCTTCTGGGACAACGGAAAGATCATCACCCCGTCGGTCGCCAAGCGGTTCGCGAGCCTGTGCGCCGCAGCCTGCAACCCGATCGACGACGTCCGGGGCACGGCGAGCTACCGCCGCCACGCGGTCGGCGTCATGGCCCGCCGCACGCTGACGTGGACCTGGGAGTCCTACCGCGGCGCCCGCCGCCACACCGAGGGAGCTGCGTGATGCGCGTCAACTTCACCGTCAACGGACGTCCGCAGGAGGCCGACGACGTGTGGGAGGGCGAGAGCCTGCTGTACGTCCTGCGCGAGCGCCTCGGACTGCCCGGCTCCAAGAACGCCTGCGAGCAGGGCGAGTGCGGCTCCTGCACCGTCCGCCTGGACGGCGTGCCGGTGTGCGCGTGTCTGGTCGCCGCCGGCCAGGTCGAGGGCCGTGACGTCGTCACCGTCGAGGGGCTGGCGGAGTACGCCAGGCAGCGCGCCGCGGGCGGCTGCGGCACCGGTGCCTGCGGTACGACCCTCCAGGACGCCCGGCAGTGGCGGGCCGACGGCACCGACTCCCGGAGCGGTGAGGGCACCGGCTCAGCCCCGCGCGAAGCGCTCTCTCCCGTCCAGCAGGCCTTCGTCGACGCCGGCGCCGTCCAGTGCGGCTTCTGCACGCCCGGCCTGCTCGTCGCCGCCGACGAGATGCTGGAGCGCAACCCGAACCCGTCCGACGCGGACATCCGTGAGGCACTCTCGGGCAACCTGTGCCGCTGCACCGGCTACGAGAAGATCATGGACGCGGTCCGCCTGGCGGCCGCCCGGCAGCAGGAGGCGGTCTGACGATGCCCTCACCCGACGGCACTCCCACGAAAATCACCCAGGGGACCCGGACCAAGGGCGGCATCGGCGAGTCCACGCTCCGTCCCGACGGCATCCTCAAGGTCACCGGCGAGTTCGCGTACTCGTCCGACATGTGGCACGAGGACATGCTCTGGGGCCAGATCCTGCGCTCCACCGTCGCCCACGCCGAGATCGTCTCCGTCGACACGAGCGAGGCCCTCGCCACACCCGGCGTGTACGCCGTCATGACGTACGACGACCTGCCCACCGAGGTGAGGAACTACGGCCTCGAGATCCAGGACACCCCCGTCCTCGCCCACGGCAAGGTCCGCCACCACGGCGAGCCGGTGGCGATCGTCGCCGCCGACCACCCGGAGACCGCCCGCCGCGCCGCCGCGAAGATCAGGGTCGAGTACCGCGAGCTGCCGGTCGTCACCGACGAGGCCTCCGCGCTCGCACCGGACGCGGTCCTCGTCCACGAGCACCGCGACGATCACCACGCGGGGCACGTCCCGCATCCGAACATCGTCCACCGTCAGCCGATCGTCCGCGGCGACGTGACGGCGGCCCGCGAGCGCGCCGACGTCGTCGTCGAGGGCGAGTACACCTTCGGCATGCAGGACCAGGCGTTCCTCGGCCCCGAATCCGGCCTCGCCGTGCCCGAGGAGGACGGCGGCGTCCACCTCTACGTCGCCACCCAGTGGCTCCACGCCGACCTGCGCCAGATCGCCCCCGTCCTGGGCCTGCCCGAGGACAAGGTCCGCATGACCCTGTCCGGTGTCGGCGGCGCGTTCGGCGGCCGCGAGGACCTCTCGATGCAGATCCACGCGTGCCTGCTCGCGCTCCGCACCGGAAAGCCCGTCAAGATCGTCTACAACCGCTTCGAGTCCTTCTTCGGGCACGTCCACCGCCACCCGGCGAAGCTCCACTACGAGCACGGGGCCACCCGGGACGGAAAGCTCACCCACGTCAAGGCGCGCATCGTCCTGGACGGCGGCGCGTACGCCTCCTCCTCCCCGGCGGTCGTCGGCAACGCCGCCTCACTGGGCGTCGGCCCGTACGTCGTCGACGACGTCGACATCGAGGCCCTCGCCCTCTACACCAACAACCCGCCCTGCGGCGCGATGCGCGGCTTCGGCGCGGTCCAGGCGTGCTTCGCCTACGAGGCGCAGATGGACAAGGTGGCGAAGGAACTCGGCCTGGACCCGGTGGAGTTCCGCCAGCTCAACGCGATGGAACAAGGCGCGATCATGCCGACGGGCCAGCTGGTGGACTCGCCCGCCCCCGTCGCCGAACTCCTGCGCCGCGTCAGGGCGATGCCGATGCCGCCGGAGCGGCAGTGGGAGAGCAGCGAGGGCGCGGACGTACGGCAGCTGCCGGGCGGCCTGTCCAACACCACGCACGGCGAAGGCGTCGTACGCGGGGTCGGCTACGCGGTCGGCATCAAGAACGTCGGCTTCTCCGAGGGCTTCGACGACTACTCGACGGCGCGTGTGCGCATGGAGGTCGTCGGCGGTGAGCCGGTGGCCACCGTGCACACCGCGATGGCGGAGGTCGGCCAGGGCGGTGTCACCGTCCACGCGCAGATCGCCCGAACCGAGCTGGGCGTCGCGCAGGTGACGATCCGTCCGGCGGACACCCAGGTGGGCAGCGCCGGTTCCACGTCCGCCTCGCGGCAGACGTACGTCACCGGAGGCGCCGTGAAGAACGCCTGCGAGCTGGTGCGCGAGAAGGTGCTGGACATCGGGCGCCGCAAGTTCGGCTCCTACCACCCGGCCTGGGCCACCGCCGAGCTGCTGCTGGAAGGCGGCAAGGTGGTCACCGACGGCGGTGAGGTGCTCGCCGACCTGGTCGACGTCCTCGGGGCGGAGACGGTCGAGGTCGAGGAGGAGTGGCGGCACCGGCCGACCGAGCCCTTCGATCTGCGCACCGGCCAGGGCAACGGGCACGTCCAGTACTCCTTCGCCGCGCACCGCGCCGTCGTGGAGGTCGACACCGAGCTCGGCCTGGTCAAGGTCATCGAGCTGGCCTGCGCCCAGGACGTCGGCAAGGCGCTCAACCCGCTGTCCGTGCTCGGCCAGATCCAGGGCGGCACGACCCAGGGGCTGGGCGTGGCGGTCATGGAGGAGATCGTCGTCGACCCGAAGACCGCGAAGGTGAAGAACCCCTCCTTCACGGACTACCTGATCCCCACCATCCTCGACACGCCGACCATCCCCGTCGACGTCCTCGAACTCGCCGACGACCACGCCCCGTACGGCCTGCGCGGCATCGGCGAGGCGCCGACCCTGTCGTCGACCCCGGCCGTCCTCGCGGCGATCCGCGACGCGACGGGCCTGGAGCTGAACAGGACGCCGGTCCGCCCGGAACACCTGACAGGGACCGTGTAACACCGGCCGCCGCTGCGGGCAGTCGTGCCGTCGGGGCGATGGGGGCCCCTCCCGCTCGAGCGAAGCCGAGAGTGGGGGAGGGTGGGGGCGGCGGCACCCCGAAGCCGGGCAACGGCGTCATCAGCCATGTGGCCGTCGAGGCCGCGCAGGGCAGGGCGAGGGAGATCGGCGCCTTCATGTGGGGACTGACCGTGATCTTCCTGGTCTACTTCACCCTCCACCCCATCGAGAGCCGGCTGGGCGTGCGTCAGCCCTTCGGCGAGCGCCCTCCACACGACCGCAGTCAAGGAGACCGAGACATGCTGGACATCGCCGAGGAGCTGAACCGGTGGGTCGCGCAGGGCCGGGACTTCGCCGTGGCCACCGTGGTGGCCGTCGGCGGCAGCGCGCCCCGCCGACCGGGCGCCGCCCTCGCGGTGGACGCCGACGGCACGGCGATCGGCTCGGTCTCCGGCGGCTGCGTGGAGGGCGCCGTCTACGAGCTGTGCCAACAGGCCCTGGCCGACGGGCAGTCGGTCCTGGAGCGCTTCGGCTACAGCGACGACGACGCCTTCGCCGTCGGTCTGACCTGCGGCGGTGTCATCGACATCCTCGTCACGCCGGTGCGGGCCGCCGATCCGGCCCGACCGGTGCTCGCCGCCGCGCTCGGCGCCGCCGCGACCGGCGGGGCAGCGGCGCTGGCCCGTATCGTCTCGGGCCCGGCGAACCTCGTCGGCCGCGCCCTGCTCGTCCGCCCCGACGGCTCCCACGACGGCGGCTTCGGCGCCCACCCCGAACTGGACCGCACGGTGACCGCCGAGGCCGGCGCCTTCCTGGACGCCGGCCGCACCGGCACCCTGGAGATCGGCGAACAGGGCTCGCGCTGCGGGGCCCCGCTCACCGTCCTCGTCGAGTCCTCGGTGCCCCCGCCCCGGATGATCGTCTTCGGCGCGATCGACTTCGCGTCGGCACTGGTCCGCGTCGGCAAGTTCCTCGGCCACCACGTGACCGTGTGCGACGCCCGCCCGGTGTTCGCGACCAGGGCCCGCTTCCCGGAGGCCGACGAGATCGTCGTCGAGTGGCCGCACAGGTACCTGGAGCGCACGGAGGTGGACGGGCGGACCGTCCTGTGCGTCCTCACCCACGACGCCAAGTTCGACGTACCGCTGCTCCAGCTGGCCCTGCGGCTGCCGGTGGCGTACGTCGGCGCGATGGGCTCCCGCCGTACCCACCTGGACCGCAACGAGCGGCTGCGCGAGGTCGGCGTCACCGAGCTGGAGTTGGCGCGGCTGCGCTCACCCATCGGCCTGGACCTCGGCGCCCGCACGCCCGAGGAGACCGCCCTGTCGATCGCCGCGGAGATCGTCGCGAACCGGCGGGGCGGCAGCGGGGTCTCACTGACCGGGGCGCACACGCCGATCCATCACGACGTGACGTCGGTGCCGGCGGGGCGGATCGGTTCGGTCGCCTGAGGCGGCAGCGCGACCCGCCGGACCACCGGCTGGTCCGGCCACGCGAACGCGTAGTACGGGTCGCCCGACTCGGTCAGCCGGACGAAGCGCAGCAGTTCGCGCACGATGCCCGCGGTGCCGGCGCCCCAGCCGGTGCGCGGTTCGAGGGTGCTCGGGGTGGCCCGGTGCTCCACGTTCGACCAGCGCGCCCCGTCGGCGTCCCGGGTCACGTGGGCCACCAGGTCGGCGACCAGGAGCTGCGCGAAGTCCGGGGAGTCGCCCTGCTCGGCCATCCGGTCGCAGGCCAGCGCCAGCACGCCCGCCGTGCCGCAGCAGCGGGCGTTGTTGTCCCAGAAGCCGGGCCGCAGCCGGCGCGGCAGCCCGGAGTGCGTCACGGTGTGCCAGCAGCGGTCGGCGAGGGCCTGCCAGCCGGGCTCGGCCAGGACGTCCCGCAGCAGCCGGAAGACCTGGGCGTCACCGGCCGGGCCGTGACACCAGCCGTAGCTGTACCGCTCGATCAGCTCCGGCCGGTACTGCGGGTCGGAGTGGGGGACGAGGAAGCCGTCCGGACCGCCCTCGTCGCGGGCCACGAACCCCGCCGCGCCGGCCCGCGCCAGCTCCACCAGGTCCGTACGGCCGGTGGCCCCGCCGACGGCGGCCAGCCCGTACACGATGCCGAGGGTGCCGTGCGAGATGTGGTGCAGCCGCGCCTCCGTGCCCGGCCGGTGCGCCCACTGCACGCCCCCCGCGGTCTCCTCGGCCGTCCGGGCGTACGGCTCCACCGCCAGCACGGCCAGCTCGGGGTCGCCGACCGCGAGCGCACCGAGGCCGATGCCGGCGTTGCCGCCCATCAGCTCGAACAGCTCGCCCCATCGCGTCCCGTCGAAGCGTGACCGCACCCGCGCCATCGCCCGGTCGGCGGCGGCACCGGCCGCGCCGTCGCCCAGTTCACGGTGGACGGCCCGCAGCACCAGGGCCATTCCGGTGCGGCCGAAGTACAGCGAGTCGTCCTCGCACTCGTCGACGGCGACCATGAGGCCGCGTGCCGCGCGCAGCGCGGCGTCCCCGTAGGCGTCGTCCCCGAAGTGCCGCCGGGCCTCCAGCAGCACCGGCACGATCCCGGCCGTGCCGTCGTAGAGCATCGGTTCGACCGCGTCGTCCGAGGGCCGGGCGGGCCAGCCGAGACCGCCGTCCCCCGTCTCCCGCGCGACCCCCAGCAGCCAGCGCAGCCCCTCCGCCGCCAGCGCCTCGACCTCGTCCACCGTCAGTGCCCCGACCCCGTCCACCGCCGTCATACGTCCACCCTGGCACGCGGCACGGCACCTGCCCAGAGCGCGTCGTCCGGCATCTACAGCCGCTCCGGCGGGCGGATCGAGCCCGTGGACCTCACCAGGGAGGTCAGGGAGGAGTGCGCGCTCGGGCGGAGGGCGTCGAACGCGGTCTGCACCGCGTCCCAGGCGTCGTCACCGGTGAGCGGGACCGCCCCGCGCCCGGAGACGTAGTCGTCGTGCTTGGCCAGGAAGCTGTCCTCCCGGCGGGTGCGGCGGCGTTCCGACAGGAGACCCACCACGCCCCGCAGAGCGTCGAGGAACACCGGGTCCTTCCCGCGCCGGTGAAGCTGGGTGAGCGGGACGCCCAGGTTCACGAGGGCCCAGACGACCCGCGCCGGCTCCTCGCAGTAGGGCAGCGCGAGACAGTCCAGCAGCGCGTTGGACTCCGGGTGCCCGGCCTGCCCGGCGGCCGTCCCCCACTCCAGCAGGAAGCCGATCATGGATTCCGGGTCGGCCACCTGGTTGATCTCCGCCCAGGCCTCCTCGGCGGCGCTCAGCGCCTCCCCGCGGCGCTTGGCCGTACGCAGCGCCGACACATGGCTGGTCCGGTAGCTCAGCCGGGTCGGGGCCGCGGCGACGGCGGCCTCGGCGGCCGCCAGGTACTCGTCCGCCGACCAGCGCTGCTTCTGCAGCCGGGAGGACAGGTACGCCACCGAGTACAGGTCGTCGTCCATGGCACCGGTGGTGCTCGACAGCGAGACCGCCGCCCGGACCAGGGGGCGGATCAGCGTCTCCAGCTCTCCGGGGGACTGCTCACGGCTGAGGTCGAGGGCCGTCTCCGCGATGGAGTGGTGACGCACCCACAGGTCCTCGCCGTGCTCGCTGATCGCGGCCTCCTTGCGCAGGGTGTCCTCGAGGCTCATCCGGACGAAGGTGTCCCTGACCCCGAGCGCCTGCGCGAGGATCCGCACCGAGAGCGGCCGGATCCTGTCCCGGCGCGGGGCGAACGCGGCGTGCAGCAGGGCGATCATCAGAAAGCTCTGCCGCAGCGAGCGGTCACCGATCGGCGGGTAGGTGTCCATCCGCCGCAGCAGGTCGTCGACGTGCCGGCCCAGCTTGCCGTCGTAGCGCAGCTTCAGCATGGCGCCCACGAGCGAGCTCTCCTGCTTGCCGTAGGACTCCGCGGACAGGTCGACCAGCTTGCGCACGCGCTCGTCGGCGGGCGTCGCGGCCAGCTCGCCGAGCGCGCCGAAGCGGTCCCAGGCGCTCACGAGTTCCGCTCCGTCCCGCTCCGTGAGGCCGTGGCAGCTGACGATGTCCGCGGTGAACCGGCCCAGTTCGTTCCAGGCGCGGCGGTTGCGCCACTCCCACTCCTGGGCGGCCAGCAGTACGTGGATGTCCGTACGGCCCTGGGCCCGGCACTCGGTCATCAGCCGGCGCACCCCGTCGACGACGAGCGCGCCGTCGTCGCTCACCAGCAGGACGCGCCGCCCGGGACGGGCCGGAACGGCCAGCAGCGGCTCGGCGTCGAACGGCTCGCCGCGCTCCCGCCAGAACACGGTGAGGTCGTCGCGTTCCCGGACCAGGTCGACGGTGGCCTGGCGCAGTGCCATGGACTTGCCCTCGCCCATGGGGCCGACGGCGGCCACGATCCGCTCGTCGCCGCCGGCCAGGCAGGTCCGCACCGCCTCGGTCAGTTCCGCGACGAGCGACAGCCGGGGCACCCGGGTGTCGAGGGCCGTGGACCAGTCCGGCTCCGCGCCGTCGAAGAAGCCGACGACGTCCTCACGCGCGGGAGTGGTCGTGGCCATGTCGTCGAGCAGCGCGCGGTCCAGCCGAAGCCAGCCGGGCGGACGCTCCAGCGCCTTCTCGTAGGCGTCCACCACGGCGGGGAACAGACGGCCCGCGTCGACCTCGTGGTAGAAGCGCTTGCGCGGGGCGTCGACGAGCTCCTTGAGCAGCCCCGACGAGAAGCTCGCCTCGGTCAGCGGATCGTAGGAGCACCAGATCAGGTCGACGCCGTTCCTCTCCTGCTCCTGGACGTGCTCGCGCAGGGACCGTGAGAAGGCGTCGTCCCAGCCGCTGTAGCCGACCACGATCACGGTGTGCCCGCTCAGCGAGTTGCGCAGGCTGCCGTGCAACAGCGGGCGCGGCCGCTGGAGTTGGAACACGGTGTGCAGGGTGTCGCCCTTGCGCCAGTACCCGTGCACATGCGCGATGTCCACGATCTCCTCGTCCTCGCTCCGGCTCAGCTTGCCGTCGAGGTCGATCTCCTGCGGGAGGGCAAGGGCGCCGGCCCGGCGCACCGCGATCTCCAGCAGCGGATCGAAGTTGGTGGTGATCACCGGGCCCCTGCGCTCCTTGGGCAGCAGGTGCAGCAGACGGCCCAGCGCCTCCGTGGCCGGAGTCAGCCGCCACCGGGACGCGTCCCGTTCGATCTGCTGGAGTTCGCTCTCGGAGGCACGGGCCAGCTGCTCGCGTTCCTCGGGCGTCAGATCCGGGCACGCGCCGAGAACCGCGTGGCGGATGACGAGGTTGAGCCAGTCCTGGTCCCGGTTGTTCTGGGCGAACTCCGCGCCCTGCTGGTACCGCTCTCCGTCGGTCGGCCCGGTCACCTTCGCATCGAACAGGGCGGTCTCCCCGGGGTCGCCGATGCGGCGCCGCATGTCCCGCACGATGGCCCCGACCCCGTCGACGGCTCCGATGCTCACACCGGAACCGACGATGAACGCCACCGGCTTGTCGGTCTCCGACAGCAGCGAACGCAGTCGGTAGACGAGCTCCTTCTCTTCCCCGGGTTTGTCCGCGACCGTGTTCACCCAGCGTCCCCCGTGCGTGCGTGTCTGATGCGAGTCTTCCGAGTCTACCGGGGCCCCCGGGGAGCGCCGTCGTCGCCAACGCGACTTGTGGTGGCGGGGCTTGGCGGGCAAGGTGGTCCGTCGGGCCGGGCCGGCGAGGAGTGTCCGGGTGCGGGAACAGCGGGGCGGGCGGTTGAGCGAGACACGAGGGTCGCGGGGCACGGACGAGGCCGGCGGCGGTGGGGGCGAGGCCGGCGACGGCTCGCGGCGTCTTTCCGCGCCGGGGACCGCGGTGCTCGGCGTGCTGCTGCTGGCGGAGGTGGTCCTGCTGTGCGGCGCGCTGCTGAGCCTGTGGCCGGTGCTGCTCGATCTCGTCGGGCCGGCGGCGGACGTGACGGCCACGGCCCGCTGGTCGCCGTGGGGCGTACCCGGCTGGACGCTCACCGGGGACACGGCGATGCTGCTCGCGGTGATCTGCTGCAGCGGCCTGGGCAGCTTCGTCCACGCGGCCACGTCCTTCGCGACGTACGTGGGCAATCGGCGGCTGTATTCCAGCTGGGTGTGGTGGTACCTGCTCAGGGCCTCGATCGGGGTGACGCTGGCGCTGCTGGTGTACCTGCTGCTGCGCGGCGGACTGTTCGCCGGGAGTTCCGGTGCCGGGTCGACCAACCCCTACGGTTTCTGCGGCATCGCCGGACTGTGCGGCCTGTTCTCCAAGCAGGCCACGGACAAACTCCGCGAGATCTGCGACACGATCCTCAGCACGCGCGGCGACGGCGACCGCGACCGTCAGGACAAGCCGGTCGTCGCCCCCGGTCAGGAGCCGGGGCCGGGCACGCCCTGAGCCGCCGGGGCCCGGGCGGGCCGGGCCGCGTCACGGGCGGCGCAGCAGACGGTTGGCCGCCCGCCCGAACACCGCCTGGGCCGAGGCCCGCAGCAACGGGTCGAACAGGGACGGCACAAGGCGCGGTCGCAGCTCCTCGCGCCAGATCACACGGGCCCGCCCGCCCGGACCGGGCCGTACCTCGATCTCGGCCCAGCCGCGGATCGTCCGGCCGCGTTTCTCCAGCCGGCACAGACCCGGCTCGTCCTCGGTGGGCGGGCACCAGACGGTGACCTCCATACGGTCGTCGACCGTGAACGGGCCGACCCCCGACCGGGCCACGAAGACCGTGCCCTCGCGGGTCGGGCCGGGCGTGACGACGGTGACGCGGGTCAGCGGCACCACGTCCCCGTGCCGGGGCCACTCGGTGAGCCGGCGCCAGGCTTCGGCGAGGGGGAGCGGTGCCGTGCGTTCGAACTGGAAGGTGACCACGTAGTGATCGTAAGGAGTCCGGGCGGCCCGGCGGACGGTTCCCCCACGGCTCACACGGTTGGCTCAGCCGGGTGGGCGGGGCGAAACCGTACGAGAAAGGTTTCTCTGTCTCTCGGCTTCCGGTCCGCTCTCGGCGTCCGGTCTGCTCTCGGCGTCCGGTCGGCTCCCGGCGTCCGGTCGGCTCCCGGCGTCCGGTCCGCTCTCGGCGTCCGGTCGGCTCCCGGCGTCCGGTCGGCTCCGGGAGCCCGGTCGGCTCCCGGCGTCCGGTCGGCTCCGGGAGCCCGGTCGGCTCCGGGAGCCCGGTCGGGGCTGGGGGCCGGTCGCCTCCAGGGGTGCCGTCAGCGGTGGACCTTGCCGGGTTCCGCCGAACCCGGCGCCGACAGCTGCGGCACCCCCCGTCGTCCCTCTTGCTCAGAGCAGGGCTGCCGGGACTATACGCAGCGTGCATAACCGCTGACCTGCTCGGACGCGCGCTCGGTGTTTGAGTTTTCCGTCAGCTGGCACCCGGGTGGGCGTGACCGCCTACACCGTCGTGATCCCGACCCTCGCACGGGACACGCTCGCCGACTGCCTCGCCGCGCTCGCCGCCGCCAAGGGGCCGAAGCCGGCCGGGATCGTCCTCGTCGACGACCGGACCGATCCCGAACCGGGCGCGCTGGACCACCCGTTGAGCGTCCTCGGCGACCTGCGCGAGCGCACCGTCGTCCTGCAGGGCGCCGGCCGGGGGCCCGCCGCCGCCCGCAACACCGGCCTGCGCGCGGCCGGTTCGCCGTGGGTCGCCTTCCTCGACGAGGAGGTCCAGGTCGGCCCCCACTGGGGTGAGCAGCTCACGGAGGACCTGGCGGACGCCACCCTCGACACCGCGGGCGTCCAGGGCGTCCTGGCCGTACCCCTGCCGGGCCGGCGCCGCCCCACCGACTGGGAGCGCACCACCGCGGCCCTCGCCTCGGCCCGCTGGATCACCGCCGACATGGCCTACCGCACCGAGGCCCTCAAACAGGTCGGCGGCTTCGACGAACGCTTCCGGCACGCCTTCCGCGAGGACACCGACCTCGCCCTGCGCCTGCTGGACGCCGGGTGGCGCATCCGGCAGGGGCGGCGCACCACCCGCTACCCGGTCCGGCCCGCAGACCGCTGGGTGTCCCTGCACGCCGAGCGAGGCAACGCCGACGACGCCCTCATGCGGCGGCTGCACGGATCCGGCTGGCGGCACCGGGTGTTCGCGCCGCGCAGCCGCGTCCGCTCCCACGCCGCCACGACCGCGGCGGGCCTGGCCGCCGGCACGCTCGCCGTGGCCGGCCGGCGCCGGGCCGCCACGGCCGCCGCGCTCGGCTGGGCGCTGGGCACCGGCGAACTCGCGTGGGCGCGCATCGCACCGGGACCGCGCACCCGCGACGAGGTGACCACCCTGCTCGCCACCAGCGTTCTCATCCCGCCCACCGCCACCTGGCACCGGCTGAGCGGCGCCTGGCGCCACCGGCACGCCGTGGCCTGGCCGGAGGTGGGCCCATGAAGTCCGTCCGTCTCGTGCTCCTCGACCGCGACGGCGCCCTCGTGGAGGACGTCCCCGACAACGCCGACCCCGACCGGGTCCGTCCCCTGCCCGGCGCCCGCGAGGCGCTCGGCCTGCTGCGGGCGCACGGCCTGCACACCGGCGTGGTCACCCGTCAGCCCGGCGTCGCCCGCGGACTGCTCTCGCAGGCCGACCTCCGTCGCGTCGACGAGCGGATCGACGACCTCCTCGGCCCCTTCGACGTCTGGGCGGTCTGCCCGCACGACCCCGACGGCGACTGCCACTGCCGCGCCCCGCGGCCCGGCCTGGTGCTGTGGGCGGCCGGCCGGGTCTGCACGCCGCCCGAGCGGATCGCCGTGATCGCCGCCACCGCCGACACCGCCGAGGCCGCCCACCGCGCCGGCGCCCACGGCATCCTCCTCCCCACCCCGGGGACCCGCCCCGAGGAGACGGCCGCGGCCGACCACGTGGCCCCCGACCTGCTCACCGCCGTCCGCGGGCTGCTGACCGGGGGGCCCACACAGCGCGTCCTGGCGGACGAACGGGAGATCGCGGCGGCCTTCCGGCCGACCGAAAAGCCGTAGCGGCGACCGGCCGAAAAGCCGAAAGGGCGACCGGCCGAAAAGCCGTGAGGGCGATCGACCGAAAAGCCGTGAGGGCGATCGACCGAACGGCCGTAGAGCCGGCCGGCCGAACGGCCGTAGGGAGCGCAGAAGAACGGCAGCGGACGGCAGCGGACGGCAGCGGAACGGCGGCGAGCGGGGCCGCCCCTTCCGGGACGGCCCCCCTCGCCGCTGCTGCTGTGAACCGCCGGGAGGCGCCCCTCACGGCTCCGTCCAGCGGCACAGCAGCCGGAACGCCGCGTACAGGGTCGGGGGCCACACCGCGGCGAACGTCCAGATCACGGCCGGGGCCGAGGTGATGATGCCGGCCACCGTCAGGCCGACGGACACGGCGAGCAGAAGAACGACGGTCCACGGGCGGGGGGTCCAGGACGCCGCCCCGGAGAGACGGGGGTGCCATTGCAGGGTGCGCAGCCGCTTGTCGAGGCGGCGGTCGCGGCGCAGCGCGCGCTCCATCTCCGCCAGGACGCGCCGCTCGTCATCGGAGAGCCGGCCTGTTGTCATGTCCCTCCTCCCGGGGCCGACACGGACACTCTTCGAGTGCCCGGGCCCCAGGAGGAATAACGGGGAACGGCGAGGGAACGACGAGGCGTCCCCGGCCGGCGGCCCCGCCCGCCCGGGGCGCCCCCCGCGCCCGGGGGGGCGTGGGGG